>DATIKY010000148.1:0-17538 GCA_035476995.1 Sedimentisphaerales bacterium
GCGATCCGCATGCGGCGGCGGATTTCGGGAGTTCCAGTCCGGGTGGCAGCGACAAGCGGAGTCTTCGCAGCTTGTCGATGGCTCCCTCGCAGGGGCAAGACCATCGACAAACCAGTCTGCCGCTGCCACCCGGAGTCGAAGCAGGCCGTTCCGACTTCACACTTGAAACTTCACACTTCAAACTCACGCAGCCGTCGTGCGAAACGAAGCCAATTCCGCAAGGACGGCCGGGGTGCGCGGAATCGATAGAATGGAACGGGGACAGTCGCCCGGTTGCTGGGATGCGAATGGGCGACTGTCCCCGTTGAGGACTATGGCGACGCTTCGATTACGGCAGCGGGACGCCGAAGCCGATGTCGTCGATGTAGATCGTGCCGGTTCCGCCCGCTGCGGGGGCGGCGCGGTGGCCGACGCCGATCGTCAGCGACTTGATCGCGGTGGCCTTGACGCCGCCCGAGGTCAGGTCGGTCAGCGGGATCAGCCATTGCTGCCAGCCCATCCGGGCGCTGGCGGCGGCATCGGGGTTCGCGACGGTCCTGGTCTTGCCCGCGTTGTCCTTGACCGTCAGATACAAGGCCTCGGGCGAGTTGCCCTCGCGCTGGACAAGTCCGATCTCCGCGATCAGCCAGGCGCCGGAGACGTTGCCGGTGAGGGCGACGTCGGAGAAGTCGGCCCCGGTCAAGGCGGCAGCGTTGTGGCTGCACAGCGCCAGACCGATCAGGACCGGGCCGGTCATCGGGATCGAGACCGGCGATCCGATCCGGGTCCAGGCGACGCCGTCGGGCGAGATGGAGCCGGAGAAGCTGTCGCCGGTGCGTTCGAGCTTCACCCAGTATGGGGCCGCGACCAGAGCGGCGCTGTTGTCGTTGACCGAGGCAGCGTCCGCGACCGGCCTTCGCTGGAAGCTGGCGCCGTTGCCGGCGCTGGCGCCGCCGGGCGTGATGCACATGAAGCTGTGGACCGAACCGGCGTTGGTGCTCTGGCGGATCATGACGCCGGCCTTGGCCCAGACGTTGCTGTTGTGGACGCTGTTGACGCGGGCGACGATCGTGCCGTTGCCGGTGAGGGTTTTATGAGCAAAGCGGAACTGGTCGGCATTACCCCAGATGTCGGCGCCGAGGCCGTTCATCAGGATGTGCGAACCCACCTCCTTGAACCCCGGCGTGACGCCCTGGAAGTACAGCGACACGGCAGTTGCCCCGTGGGCGGTCCAATCCTGCAGCGTGTCGAACGCCAGCTCGGCCTCCGAGTAGTACGGGGTCTTCGTGTTGTCGTAGGCCAGGGGCATGGCCTGCGAGCCGCCGTAGACGATCGTCCGCTCGGCAAAGGGGGCGGTCATGTAGCCGACGGTCGAACCGCTCTGGCCGGTGGTCAGGCCGTCGGTCCAGGATTCGTAGATCCGGCTGCCCTCGTTGTCGGTGTAGCCCTCCATGTCGTCGATGGAAGCGAACGACTGCGTCGTGAAGCTCCAGAGGTCGCCAGGGTAGGTCTCGGCGGCGCCGACCTCATCGACCTTCCAGAAGTAGCGCGTCGCGAACTTCAGATCCACCGGAGCGAAGGCGGGCTCGGTCACAGTCTGGGCGGCAACCGCGCCGCCTGCGACCGCATCTCGATCCGTGCCCAGGTAGACCTTGTGCGAAGCCGCATCGCGACCCGATCGCCAGACGAGCTGGGCCTCGACGCCGACGCCCGTGGCGTCCACCGCCGGCTGGGGCTCGAACGCCTTGACCGGAACGTAGAAGAACCGGACTTCGCTCAAACCAACCTGGGGGGCAACGCCCCAACTGGCGTTGATCGTCAGTCGAACGTACTTGGCCTGGACGCCGCCGAACGAGACGGTGGTGTTGGCGGTGTAGGTCGGCAGGCCCGTCCCGCGGGTGAACTCAGGGACGCCGTCCAGGGTCGCCCAGGTTTGGCCGTCGGCGGAATACTCGACCGTGACGTCCCTGGCCCCGAAGCCGATAAAGCTCTCGATCACCTGGTTGGAGTTCCAGACCCACATCTCGTGCAGTCTGTAAACGTCGTCGAACTCGAACTGAATCCAGTGCGGCTTGGCGTCGGTGGTCATCCACATCTGCGTCGCGTCGGTGGAGTGTTGGTCGAGACTGCCCAGGCCGGAACTGTTGACGGTATTCTGCGCGCCCATACCGCCTTGCGCACTGGAGGCGGTGGCGGTCACGGCGGGGATGGGGTAACCGTAGGGCTCGGTTGTGAAGCTCCAGACCTGGCCTTCGAAGACCGTGTTGTCCGGGGCTCCGCTGACCCCGTCCACACGCCAGTAGTAGGTTTGGCCGTACTCCAGGAGTCCGACGTCCAGAGTCGTGACGTCCAGGGGCAGTCCCTCGGCGACGAGAGCCGCGGGATTGGCGGCGGCGATCTCCTCGCGGGAAGCGCCGAAGTACACGTTATGTGCGGCAGCATAAGCGCCGGGCGTCCAGCCCAGATCCGCGGTGACGAGCACGTCGTCCGAGCCGTTGGAGGGCGTCGGGTTCGAGGCGCCCTTGCGAACGAAGAAGCTGTCGCCCGCGCGACCGATGGCCGCGATCTCCTCGGCGGTCAGCGGCTTGTCCCAGAAGGCCACCGTCGAAACGTTCATCGGCGCGTCGTCGCGGTCCTGGTTGTTGCCCGCGCAGAACAACAGGATCGTGGCGGCCAGGCTGAACCGCCCGTCGACTCCCTGCTGGTTGCCTTTGAAGATCTCGACGCCGTCGAAATAGGTGTCGTGCCGGGTCCCGTTGTCGACGACCAGGACCATGCGGTACCACGTGTTGCCCTTGGTGGTGAAGCCTTTGGTGCTGGAGTAGCCGACGGCGCCGATTCCGACCGCGCCGGAAGAGTTGATGGTCCAGTCGGCGTCGTCTACGTTGGTGGGATTGGTCTGGAACAGATCGTTATAGCCGTTCGGAGGATCGGACAGGCTGCTGGGCGGGAAGCTGAAGTCGATCAGCAGGGTCCATTCGTTGACCTTCGTGCCGCCGCCGTTGGGGGCGACGCCGTGCGTGCAGACGTAGTAGCTTCCCTCGCCGATCTGGACGGCGCCGTCCCCAGGGACAATGCCGGGGACCGCCTTGACCGTGCCGACCAGTTCCAGCGGAACCCCGACGGTCGCCGCGCTATAGTCGGGCGAATCGAACTCCCAGATGCTCCTGGGTTCGGGAACAGCCGCCTGAGCCTGCGATACGAGAGTGACGATCAGAAGCAGCAACGTGAGCCTTTTCATGCCTTTCTCCTTTTTCCGCACAAACCATGATGACAGACGATCAAATCCATCGGCAATCAGGATCGGCATACGCCGGATACCCGCGGCGCAATCATCCCTCGGTCTCTGAAAACGCCCCAATCGGGCTGGATTCCATGGTAGCTCCGGTCCCCCTGGGACAACAAGCGAGAAACCCGGATGGGGCGGCGAAGACGGGCGCTGTGCCCCTGGACTGGGGCCTCCTGCCGACGGCACGCGGACATCAAATACCCGATCCCTGTTACGACAGGATCCGCGAAGCGCTAAATCTCGGTTGGACCAGGCGAAAGACTGAAGACGCCGCGTCACTTGGCGGGCAGATACAGGGTGAAGACGCTGCCTTTGCCGGGCGCGCTCTCGACCGTCACCTGTCCGTCGTGGACCTGGGCGATGTGCTTGACGATGGCCAGTCCCAGGCCGGTGCCGCCGAGCTTGCGGCTGCGGCTCTTGTCCACCACGTAGAACCGTTCGAAGATCCGCGAGAGGTGCGAGGCCGGGATGCCGCAGCCCGCATCCTTGATGTGGATCGCGGTCTGGCTTTCCCGCGACTCGACGCGGACCTCCACCGGGGACCCGGGCTCGCTGTACTTGACCGCGTTGTCGATGAGGTTGACGATCGCCTGCTCCAGGAGCGGCGCGTTGATCTTCGCCTGAACCTCGTCAGGACAAACGAGCGAGACGGTGATCCCCTTCTGTTCGGCCTTGACGGCCGACAACTCGATCGCGGCCGTGAGCACGTCCTTGAGGCGATGGCGATCAAAGGAGATCGCCCGCCGCTCGGCGCCGTCCTCAAGTCGGGACAGGCTCAGCAGGTCGTCGATGATGGCGTTGAGCCGCTGAGCGTGCTTGCTGATGATGCTCACGTACCGCTTGGTCTGCTCGGGGTCGGCGAGCCCCCCCTCCTGCAGGGCCTCCGTGAAACCCTGGATCGAGGTCACCGGCGTCTTCAGTTCGTGCGAGACATTGGCCACGAAGTCGCGGCGCAGGCTCTCCAGGCGGCGAATGCGGGTCATGTCGCTGAGCACGATCACCGCGCCGGCCCGTTCGCCCCGCGGATCGATCAGCCGGGCCCCTTGGACGTGAAAGAACCGTTCGCCGTCGGCAGAAAACGAGACGTCGTCCTCCGTCGGCTTGTCGCTGGCGAGCGTCTGACGGATGAACTGCTGGAGCCCCAGGTTGCGCACGACCTCCTCGACGGCGCGGCCCTGGGCCTTGGCCGAATCAATGTTGAGCAACTGGGCGGCCGCCCGGTTGATGCTGACGATACGAGCGTCCGCGTCGACCGCGAAGACCCCCTCGATCATGCTGGACAGGACCGTGTCGAGCTCGTTGCGCTGCCGGGTGATGGTGACGATCCGATCGCTGAGCTGGGCAGCCATTTCGTTGAGGGCCTTGGCCAGATCGTCCAGCTCCGTCGCCGCGGCGGCCGGCGCTCGGACGTTGAACTTGCCTCGCGCGAAGGACTGCGCGACGCGCCTCATGCTCACGATCGGCTGGCTGATGCTGCGGGACACCAGCAGGCTCAGCATCGCCACGCACACGACGATGACCAGGCCCGACCACAGGACGTGAGCCCGCATGTCCTCGATGATCTGGTCCATCGCGTTGGCGGAGATCGCCAGGCGAACGACCGCGCGGGGCGCGGCCGTCTCCTCCACCGGGACGGCCACGTAGAACATCTCCCGTCCCAAGGTCGGGCTCGGACGCGCCACTTCTCCGTAGCCGGTTCGGAACGCCGCCTGGATCTCCGGCCGGTCGGAGTGATCCCTGATGTTGGAGAGTTCTTCATGGGAGTCGCCCAACACGCGGCCCGCGGAGGTTATGACGGTGAACCGCAGACGGCCCTGCGTCGCCTGGCCGAACCGTTTGCACAAACCGTCGATCTCGACAGGATCGCCGTCGAGCATTCGAACAACCTGCGGCGCCGCCACCACGGCCAGCGCCCGCAACTCGGCCCTAGCCTCGTTCCGATAGAACGTGCGAAACGCATGGGAGAAGTAGACGGTCACGGACACGATGGCCACCAACGTGACCGCCAGGAACAACGGATACACCTGCCAGATCAGACGGGATCGAAACATGAGTCTTCAGTCCTTGAATCGGTAACCGACGCCGCGAACAGTCTCGATGAGTTTGCCGCAGGCGCCGAGCTTTCGGCGCAGCGCCACGATCTGGACGTCCACGGCGCGGTCCGTGACAAGGTAGTCGTCGCCGTGGATGGAATCCACGATCTGATAACGGGTGAACACCTGGCCGGGCCGACGGGCCAGCGTGTGGAGAATGTTGAACTCCGTCAGGGTCAGGACGATGGGCTTGCCGCCCAGGGTGACTTCGTGCCGGCCGGGATCGATGACCAGGTCGTGGACCTTCACGAGCCCCTTTTCATCGGAGGCCTCGCCCACCTTTCGCAGGAGCCGTCGCACGCGGGCAACCAGCACTTTGCCGCTGAACGGCTTGGTGATGTAGTCGTCGGCCCCCAGTTCGAGCCCGGCGACGATGTCGGACTCCTCGCCCTTGGCCGTGAGCATGACCACCGGGATCTGCCCAAGACCCGAGTCGGCTTTCAGCCGTTTGCAGACCTCCAGGCCGTCGATGCCGGGCAACATCAGATCCAATACAATCAGGTCCGGCGTCTTGGACCGGGCCACAGCCAGAGCCTGCTCGCCGGTCTCGCAGGTCAGGACCCGGTATCCCTCCCGATCCAGGTTCAATTGGACAAGCTCGCGGATGTCGTCTTCGTCGTCGACGACAAGAATGCTGGCCTTCGACATCAACATCTCCTTACCAGGACCCGGACAAACGCGCGGTCTCAGACAACGGCCCGGCGTTGGTTTCGGACTCACACTCGCAACCGATTATACACGACCGTTCGAGGATTGGCGACGGTTAGCAGAATTCTAACACCCTATTAACCGGCCCCTAGCGCAGGTGGGGTACTTCGCAGCCGATCAAGGCGTACGACGCGGCATCAACCCTCGCCTGTGGCGGGGGAGATGTCGCAGAAACCGAGTCGTACGACTTTGGATCGATGCTCAGGCGGATCAGAAGAGCCGTACTGCGGTTCAAGAGGAATGGACATGCCTGACGTGCTGAGAGTCCTGCTCCGTGCGGCGGGCGGCTTCCATCTGGCGATTCGCCTGGCTGGTTTCCTGGGTTCGCTTGCCGAGGGCGTCGCATCCTGCCGCCCGCACCAGCGATTTGCAGCGCAACGTCGGAGCGTCATCGCGCTCCCCTGGGGAGCAGGCGGCGAGGCCATCGAGCTCTTCTGGGACTGACGCTCCCGGCGACCCGGATCGGGCGAGGCGGCCGCGCGACTCGGGGCGGCCGCCTCGCCCGGTTCCAGGCACAGATCACTTGCGGATGTTCTCGGAGATCGCCGAGAGCAGCACTTCCGGCTTGACGGGCTTCTCCAGCACCTTCTTGACCGGCAGCCAGGTCTCGTCGGGCTCGAATCCGAACGCCAGATTCATCTCCCGACGGATGCCGGTCATGATGATGATCGGGGTCTCCGCCAGCTTGGGGTCCTCGTGCAACTCGCGGGCGACGTTGAACCCTTCGTTCTTCGTGGTCATCATCACATCGAGCAGGATGATGTCCGGATTCTCCGCCTTGGCCTTGGCAACGCCGTCCTTGCCGTTGTGGGCGGTGTGAACCTCGTAGCCCTTGGCGTCCAGCAGGTTCGAGATCGCATCGACGAATTCCGGGTCATCATCAATCATCAGCACTTTTTTCGACATCGTTTGCTTCTCCTTGAGTTCGCGTGCACGCTAATTGTACAGCGCTTTCGCCAGACCAGCATCGCAAGAGGCCTCCCGCGGCGAGCTCTCGCCTGGGGCAACCTTGGTCAATCGCAGCGCATCCCCTCGGGCATAGTCCACCCGGCGGCCCATGGCGGTCACCATTTTCTCGACGGCGGCCACGCTCCGCTGGGGCGTCAGGTCGCAACCGGCCTTGCCGGGGTAGATATCGTAGAGCCGGCGAACGTCGCCGGGCGTGAAGTTCGGCATAATGACATTGGCCCCGGCGGCCAGGGCCCGGGGTCTTTCGTCCCGGCCGTGCAGCGAGCCGATCGCGGTGCTGGCCGGGATGTGGGCGTTGGGACAGAGGATTCGCGTCAGAGCGATCATTTTGACCGTCATCTCCAGGTCCCCCGCCCGCTCGGCGGCCAAAGGCGTCTGGGAATGGGGGATGAACGGACTGACGCTGATCATGTCGAAACGGCCCCGTTGGAAAAACGCCAGATCGCCGGCCAGGCTCTCGACCGTCTGGCCTTTGAGGCCGACGAGATTGCCGCTGCCGACCTGGTATCCCAGATCGGCCAGATCCTCCAGACATTTTGTCCTGCTGCAAAAGCTCATGCCGGGATGGAGGCTTTCATACAAGGCGGGATCGGAGGTCTCGATCTTGAGCAGATACCGGTCGGCCCCTGCCTGTTTCCACATCTGATACTCCTGACGGCTCCGCTCGCCGACACAGAGCGTGATGGCCGCGTCAAGAGACGATCGCAAGTCAACGATGACCTCTCTCAACCAAACAGCGTCGAGATTATCCTCTTCGCCGCTCTGGAGCACAACGGTTTTTATCCCGGTCGCACAAATATTCCGGGCGGCCGTCACGACCTGCTCGCGGGTCAGGCGATACCTCGCCAGACGCGTGTTCCGGCGGTTCAGACCGCAGTACTGGCACGTGTTGCGGCAGAAGTTGGAAAACTCGACGATACCGCGCAACAGGACGCCGTCCCCGATGGACCGACGCCGCACCGCATCGGCGAACCCCGTCAACGAAGCCATCTCGACGGGGTCCGCGATACGCAGAATGCGGACCAGATCCGCCCGATCCGGCGTCGGGGCCGAGCCGATTCGCTCCAGGACCGTCTCTATGCCGCGGTCAGCCACTACTTGTCTTTCTCCGCCTGCTTGCGGTAGTCCTTGATGATCTGGACGATCTTCCTGGGGGTCAGTTCCCCGTGGATCTTCTCCCCGATCATCGCGACGGGGGCCAGGCCGCAGGCGCCAAGGCACCGGGCCGGGGCCAGGGAGAACACGCCGTCCTCCGTGACGCCGCCGACGTCGATCTTCAGCTCGTCCTTGATGACCTGCAGGATCTGGGCCGCGCCCTTGACGTAGCAGGCGGTGCCCAGACACAGCGCGATCTCATACCGTCCGGGAGGGGTCAACTTGAAGTAGTGATAGAAGGTCGCGACGCCCCAGATGTGGGCGGTCGGAATGCCCATTGTCAGCGCGATCTCGTCCATCACGTGGTTCGGCAGGTACCCGTACAACCCCTGGGCCTTGTGCAGAATCGAGATCAGTTGCGAGTGAGGGTTCTCCTGTTTCTGAAGCTCGGCCATGTGCGCCTTGAGCTCCGCCAGCTTTTCCTCGTGCGTAGCGGGCGTCGCCCGCTCTTTCGTCAGAGTCTTTGCCATGTGATAAGTCCTGGTTCCTTTCTCAGAAGATTGCGGGATCCCGCAACCATCACACCTAGAAGTACAAGTCCCGGCTGCCGGCCCGGGTCTTTTCGTAGTAGTCCATGAAGGCCTCGAAGATCTCCGGCTGCTGCTGTCTGACCTGCTCGATCTCCTTGGCGATGACCTTCTCGCCGGCGGCGGCGGTCTCGGGGCTGGCGAAATCGTCCAGCCACTCCCGGTACGTGATGACGGCGTTGAGCTTGCAGAACCGGCCTTCCTTGCCGCTGCGAAGCAGACCCATGATCTTGTCCCCGGTGCGTCCGCAGCGATAGCCGGCCGTGCAGAACGACACGATCGAACCGGCTTGGGCCAGTTCTCGAATCACATCGTCCAGCGAGCGGGTGTCGCCCAGGATGAACTGCTGGCGATCGCCCACCTGGCTGCCGTCGGGCCGATCGGTGTAGCTGCCGATCCCGATCCGGCTCGAGGCGTCCGTCTGCGTGCAGCCCAGGGGCAGGACCTCCCGCCGAAGCTGAGCGTCCTCGCGGGCGGTCAGAATCATGCCCGTGTACGGCACCGCCAGACGGATCACCGTGACGAGCTTTTTGAAGTCCTCGTCGCCGACCGCGTGCGGGAGATTCTCCAGGAACGGCGTGTTGTGCGCCGGCTCGAGCCTCGGGAACGAAATCGTATGGGGTCCGATCCCGAACTGCTTCTCCAGATCGATCGCGTGGGCCAGCAGGCCCATGACCTCGAACTTCCAGTCGTACAGGCCGAACAAAGGCCCGATCCCGACGTCGTCGATCCCGGCCTCCATCGCCCGGTGCATGGCGTACAGGCGCCAGCGATAGTCGCCCTTGATCGTGCGAGACGGATGCAGTCGTTCGTAGGTCGGCCGGTGATACGTCTCCTGGAAGACCTGGAACGTGCCGATGCCCGCGTCGTTGAGGACGCGAAGCTCCTCGATCTGCAGCGGCGCCGCGTTGACGTTGCAGCGCCGGATCTGGCCCCAACTGCGACGCGTCTTGACCTTCACATCGTAGATGGTCCGCAGCGTCTCGGCGATGTAGTCCACGCCGGACTTCGGATGCTCGCCGAACACGACGATCAGACGCTTGTGCCCGATCTGTCCGGCCAGCACCTCGATCTCCCGTCGGATCTCGTCCTGCGACAGGATCCTCCGGCTTTCGGCGTGATTGCCGCATCGAAAACCGCAGTACACGCAGTCATTGACGCACAGATTGCTCACGTACAGCGGCGCGAAGGTCACGATGCGATTGTCGTAGACCTTCTTCTTGACCGCGGCCGCGGTCTGCCGCATCTCGGCCAGCAGATCCGGGTCCGCGACGTGGATCAGGCAGGCCGTTTCTTCCGGCGTCAGCGTCTCGATGGCGAGAGACTTGGCCAGGATGTCGCGGACCCGCTTGGCGTCGCAGCCCCGGCTGGAGGCCAGAGCCCGCTCGATCGCAGGCTCGTCGATGAAGTCCCGACCGTGGTCGAGGTACTTCTCGATCTGCTCGGGCTTGATCCGGTCGCGGACCCACCCTCGCACGGACTTGTCGTCCTTTACCGTCGTCACAAAAACCACCCCCTTAGACAATCTTCAATTCGGGCGAAACGATGCCTCGCGGCAGCATCGCCTTGTAGTGCGTGTGCAGCAGCTCGTGCGCTTTCTCGCTGAGCGGCCGACCCAGGAACTCGCGATAGAGTCTCTGGATGTCCGGGTTGTCATGGCTGCGCCGGATCGTCTTGCCTCGATCCAGGTCGTAGAGGGCCTGGGCCCGCTGTTTGAGCGCCTCTTCATCGAGCGGAATCGAGTTGGCCGTGGCGTACGGCTGGCCGCCGCCGCCGATGCAGCCGCCGGGACAGCCCATGATCTCGACGAAATGGAACCGGTTGCGGTCCTTGCGGACCATTTCCATGACCTTGTGGGCGTTGCCCAGGCCGTGCGCGACCGCCAGACGGATCTCTTTGCCGTCGATGACGACCTTGGCCTCCTTGACGCCCTGGAAGCCGCGGATGTCGGCCATCTCGATGTCGATGAGAGTTTCGCCCGTGTACAGCTCGTACGCGGTGCGGACGGCCGCTTCCATGACGCCGCCGGTGACGCCGAAGATGGCGCCGGCGCCGGAGGACAGGCCCAGCGGAGAGTCCGGCTTCTCTTCCTTGATGTTCACGAAATCGATGCCGGCCGACTTGATCATCCAGACCATCTCGCGGGTCGTGACGACGAGGTCCGTCGCCCGCAGGCCGTGGACGTCCAGCTCGGGCCGGGCGGCCTCGTACTTCTTGGCCGTGCAGCACATCGTCGCGACGCTCAGGATCTTCTTCGGGTCGATCTTCATCTTCTCGGCCCAGTAGGTCTTGATCATGGCCGAGGCCATCGACATGGGCGATTTGGCGGTCGAGATGTTCTCCAGCATGTCCGGATAGAACTGCTCGACGTACTTCATCCAGGCGCTGGAGCACGAGGTGATCAGGGGCAGCGGGCCGCTGCCCTGGAGCCTTTCGAGGAACTCGCTGCCTTCTTCCATGATCGTCAGGTCGGCGGCGAACTGGGTGTCGAAAACGTAATCAAATCCGAGCCTTCGCATCGCGGCGACAAGCTGGCCTTCCATGTTCCGGCCGGCCGGCAGGCCGAAGCCCTCGCCGATGGCGGCTCGGACCGAAGGCGCGAACTGCGCGACCTTGACCACGCTCTTGTCGTTGAGCTTCTCGAACAGCTCCTGCGTGTAGTTCTTCTCGACGAACGAGGCCGTCGGGCAGACGTTGATGCACTGGCCGCAACCGCTGCAGACGCTCTCGGCGAACGGCATGTTGTACGCCGGCATGACCACGGTGTTGAACCCGCGGTGGGCCTGGGTCAGGCAGTGGACGCCCTGGATCTCCGAACACATCCGCACGCAGCGGCCGCACAGGATGCACTTGTCCGGATCGCGGATGACGCTGGCGCCGGAGAGGTCTTTGTCATAGTGCTTGCGCTCGCCGGTGAAGTGGCGATGGCGGATGCCCATGGAGTAGACCAGCCGCTGGAGCTCGCAGTTGCCGTCGCGCTCGCAGGTGTGGCAGTCCTCGGGATGGTTGTCCACGAGCAGCTCGACGATGTCGCGGCGGGCCCGGCGGAGGTCCTTGGTGTTGGTGTGGATCTTCATCCCTTCGGCCACCGGGTAGCAGCAGGAGGCGACGAAATTCTTCATCCCTTCGACTTCGACGATGCACACCCGGCACGCCCCCTCGATGGAGAGCTTGGGATGGTAGCAGAGCCTCGGGATGTGGTAGCCGCACTTGTCGGCCGCCTGCATGATCGTCTGGCCAGGATCGACCTTGTATTCCCTATCGTTGATCGTAATCGTCAGTTTTTTCGTATTGTCCATGTTCTATCCTCAAACCTTTGCGATGGCTTCGAACTTGCAGGTGTTGAAGCACAGGCCGCAACGGACGCATTTATCTTGATCGAGCGTGTGCTTGGTCTTGGGGCTTCCGGTGATCGCGCCGACCGGGCACACCCTTCGGCAGGCCCCGCAGCCGATGCACTTGTCGCCGATTTCGTACGAAACGAGGCACTTGCAGGCCTTGGCCCGGCACTTCTTGTCGTGGATGTGCTCCTCGTACTCCTCGCGGAAATTCTTGATCGTGCTGAGCACGGGGTTGGGCGCCGACTGGCCCAGGCCGCACAGGGCCGACCTCTTGATCATGGTGCCGAGGCGTTCGAGATTCTCGATGTCGCCGGGCTTGCCCTTGCCCTCGGTGATGCGGACCAGGATCTCGAGCATGCGCTTGGTGCCTTCGCGGCACGGCGTGCACTTGCCGCACGACTCGTCCTGGGTGAACTCCAGGAAGAACCGGGCGACGTCGACCATGCAGGAGTCCTCGTCGATGACGATCATGCCGCCGGAACCCATGATCGAGCCGGCCTTGGCCAGCGACTCATAATCGATGGCGGTGTCGAGATACTGCTCGGGAAGGCAGCCGCCGGAGGGGCCGCCGGTCTGGACGGACTTGAATCGCTTGCCGAACGGGATGCCGCCGCCGACGTCGTAGATGATCTCGCGGAGCGTGGTGCCCATCGGGACCTCGATCAGGCCGGTGTTGACGACCTTGCCCGCCAGGGCGAAGACCTTCGTGCCCTTGCTGGTCTCGGTGCCGACGGTCTTGAACCAGTTGGCGCCGTCGAGGATGATGACCGGGATGTTGGCCCAGGTCTCGACGTTGTTGATCAGCGTGGGCTTTCCGAAGAGCCCGACGGCTGCCGGATACGGCGGCCTCGGCCGGGGCATGCCTCGCGCGCCCTCGATGGAATGGATCAGCGCGGTTTCCTCGCCGCAGACGAACGCTCCGGCCCCAAGCCGGATCTCGATGTCGAACGAGAAGCCCGATCCGAGGATGTTCTTGCCCAGCAGGCCGTGGGCCCGGGCGTCCTCGATGGCTTTTTGAATTCGCTTGATCGCCAGCGGATATTCCGCGCGGATGTAGACGATGCCCCGCTCGGAGCCGACGGCGTAGCCGCCGAGGGTCATGCCCTCGACGATCGTGTGCGGATCGCCCTCGATGGCGCTTCGGTCCATAAAGGCCCCCGGATCGCCCTCGTCGGCGTTGCAGATCACGTACTTGGGCGTGGTCTTCTCATTGGCCGTCAGTCTCCACTTTCGGCCGGTGGGGAAGCCCGCGCCGCCGCGTCCGCGGAGACCCGATTTCTCGAGCTCGGTGATGACCTGGTCCGGCGTCATCTCGGTGATCGCCTTGGCCAGCGCCTCGTACCCGCGGAGCGACAGGTAGTCGTCGATGTTCTCCGGATCGATGATGCCGCAGTTGCGGAGGGTGATCCGCATCTGCTTGCCGAAGAATTTGGCGTCGCCGAAGACGCGGAAGAACCGGTTGTACAGGTGGTCTTCCTGGATCGCCAGGCGGGCCACAGGCCGATTGTGAACCAGATGCTCCTCGACGATCTCGGGGATGTCCGCCTCGGTCAGATGCCCGTAAATGGTGTAGCCCGGATTGACCACCAGGATCGGGCCCTTTTCGCACATGCCCAGGCAGCCGGACAGGCCGATGGTCGTTCGATCGGCCAGGCCGTGCTTGTCCAACTGCTCCCGCAACAGCGCGGTGAGCTTGCGCGACCCCTTGTTGATGCAGGAGGTCCCGTCACAGACGATGATCCGATATTGTGTCGCAGTCACTGTGCCTATTCCTTTCGAGAAGAGGTTTGAAGTTTCAAGTTTGAAGCAGGAAGAACCGCTTCTTCTGACTTGAAACTTGATACTTCAAACTTCACACTTCTTCAGTCGATAACCCACTCTTTGATGACTTCGCCGTTCTTGAGGTGACGCTCGATGATCTGCAAGGCGCGGTCCTTGTCGACCTTGCCGTACTTGACGGGGCTCTTGCCCGCCTCGATCACCTCGACGGTCGGCTCCAGATTGCAGCGGCCGGCGCAGCCTTTCTGACTGAGGTACACGTCCGTCAGGCCGCGACTGACGGCCTTCTGGAACACCTCCATCACGTCCTTCGAGCCGGCGGCGACTTCGCAGGTGGCCATGCCCACGTACACCCTCTTCGTCGAAAGATAGCCCTTGCCGATGACTCGGCTGACGGCCTCGGCCCGTTTCTTCTTGATCAGCTCCAATGGGGTCGGCATCTTCATCAGTTCCTTTCTATCCGAAATACGAACGAGTTCCCGTGCTCCCGCGGCTCGACGGAGATCGTTCCGCCGTGCTTCTCGACGATCTGCTTGGTGATGTACAGACCCAGCCCGGTGCCCTTGACCTTCTTGGTCTCGGGATTGTCGAGCCGCGAGAACTTCTGGAACAACTTCGCCCTTTGCTCTTCGCTCATGGGCGTTGAATCGTTATAGACATCCACCTCGATCATCCCGTCGATCTGCCGGGCGCTGACCCTGATCTTGCCGGCGTCCGGGCTGTACTTGATCGCGTTGCTGACGAGGTTGTTGGCCACGATCTGCATCAGGTCCGCGTCGGCGTTCACCACCAGCTCCGGACCGATCTCGTTGGCGATCTTGAGGCCTTTCTTCACCGCCATCGCCGACAGCGAGTTGATCGAGCTGTCGAAAACGTCCTTCTTGAGGTTGAGGCTCGTCTTGTGGACGGGCAGTTCGCCCCGCTCGACCCGGCCCAGGCTCAGGAACTTCTTGACCGTCGCGTCCAGGTAATCGAGGTTCCTCGTGACCGAATCCAAGGCCTTCCGCTGCTTGAAGTTGACCAGACCCAGATACCCGTCGCGGACCGCGTAGGCGTTCATCACCGCCGAGGCCAGGATCCCCTTGAGCTCGTGGGCGACGAACCCGATCAGGTCGATGTAGCTCTTGTTCGTGGCCGCCAGCTTCTCGTTGGAGACCAGCAGGCTCGCCTCCCGCTCCTTCAGGCCCATCGACATGGCGTTGAAGGCCTCCGCCATGCTGTTGATCTCCTTGATCGACGTGTTCGGATCGATCTGGTAGCCCCAGTCGCCGGAGGCCAGGCACTCGCTGGCGCGGACGACCTCGGTTAGAGGTCGAGAGATCGCCCCGGCCAGAACCACCGAAAAAACCACGGCGATCGCAGAGACCACGACGACCGACAGCAGGAACAGTTGCATGACCCCGCGGGCCATATCGACGAACGGCTGCTCGAGAGTGCCCACGTACAGGATGCCGATGATCCCGCCTCGGATGTCCCGAATCGGCTCATAAGCGCTTTTATAATAATCGGTTACAACGAAAGCCCGCTCGTGCCAGGTCCGGCCCTGCTCCACGACCGCCCGGTAAACCTCTTCGGAGACACGGGTGCCGATGGCTCGGCGGCCGTCCTTGTCCTGGACATTGGTGGCGATTCGAACATCGTCGAGGAAGATCGTCACCGTTCCGACCGGTTTGTCCTTGTACATGTCGCGCCCGAACACCATCTCGCGAACGTGGTCCACGAAGGTGTAATCGCGGTTGATGGCCCGCCCGCCGTACAGGACGCCCTTCACCGCGCCCTCCTCATCGAGAATCGGGACCGCGTACTCCTTGGCCATGGCCAGATCGAGGTTCGTCCTGTCGCTGGGTCGTGCCCGGGGGGTCGATCGAACCTCGATCGGCGGCTTGCCCGGAAAATCGCTCATCGAGGCGAGTTCCTCAGCCGAGATGATTCGGGTGCCGCCGACCGGCTTTTCCTCTTCGACGGCCGCCAGGGCAATCTCGCTTCGAAGCGAGGCCAGATCGGCTCCGGTCACGTACCGGAGGTAGTGCACATTGAGCTTGTCTTTCAAAGACTCGATGTTGCCGTTGGGCGAAACGAGCTTCAAGGCCTGACCGATGCGTTCGATCTCGGCGGTGTAGACCGTCCGCGCCGTCGCCAGATCGCGAATGACCTTTCGATCCGTCCGCTCGATGATGTCTTTCTGAATCACCCAATACCCCAGCAAGGCGATGGAGATCGACAGCAACAAGATCACCATGAGGAACGAGAGCAGGATCCTCGTCTTCACGGAGACCGGCGGCAGTATTCGGTTAGTTCCCGTTTTCGTGGGCATTGACGAAATAAATCAGGTTTTCAAGCTCTGTCTCAAGATTGATGTTGCTCACAATCGATCCGCTCGGGGCTTTGAGGCAAATGGGCGCGAAGTTCAGAACCCCCTTGATCCCGGCCGCCAGCACCAAACCCAGCACCTGCTGGGCAGCGTAATCCGGAACCGCGATGATCGCCAGCGTGATGCTGCGACCCTTGACGAAATCCGCCAGATTCTCCAGCGGCAGCACAGGGGGCTTGCCGTCCGGGCTGTACTTCACCGGGTCGATCTCGAAACCCGCGGCGATGCTGATGCCGCTTCGCTCGAAACCGGGATAGTGCAGCAGTGCCCGTCCCATGTTGCCGACGCCGATCAGGACGAATTCCTGAAGTTGCTCCTTGCCCAGGATCCGGTTCAGTTGATCCGCCAATTCGTCGACCTTGTATCCCCCCCGGCGGTTCCCTGTGATCCCGAACTGGGAGAAATCCTTGCGGACCTGGGCCGCGGTAACGCCGGCCGCGTCCGCCAGATTATCGGAAAAGACCCGGACGAAGTTCAACGTCCTGAGCCGATTCAGCGCGTTTTTATACCTGGATAATCGTATGATGCAACTTCGATTGGCCATGACCTGCATGCCCTGCTTTCATCCGCACTCGAGCGTAGACTAAACTCAATGGGGTGCCCCCCTGAAATGCCTCACAGCACTTTTTATCGCACCATTATCGAACATATACATACGCAGGTCAAGTAAAATGTTGCACCTTTTGTCACATCTTGATTTCAGACCTATAGACCCAGAACACAGGCCGGGCGACCTGTAATAATGCGACGAAAAGCACAATTTTCAAATCTCCCAAATCACCCTAACTTCCCTGCTTGACACGAAAGACTGTACTTTGCAGCTTCAGTACTGGGTTGAAACCCTATATGATTAATATAAAGTCGTACATACCTAAGCTGATATCTACACGTTTTAGGCAAAACCTGCCTGCAGAAAGCCTGTTGAAGGGCCGAACTCTCCCTCAGCGACTTGGCATCAGGGATCTTCAGCGGAGTTATCATTGATGAAGGAGAGCGGTATGGCATACACAGCCACACAAAGCCACGAACAGACCACGGCAGCGAATGACAAGGAGGGCAAGTACCTGACTTTTGCCCTCGGCGCGGAGGAATACGGCCTGGAGATCCTCAAGGTCCGCGAGATCATCGGCTACATCGATGTGACCGCATTGCCCCAGACGCCTTTCCATGTCAAGGGCGTCATCAACCTCCGCGGCCAGGTCATCCCGGTCGTCGATCTGCGGGCCAAGTTCGGCATGGCCACCACCGACGTCACCGACGAAACCTGCATCATCGTCGTCGAGATCACCCAGAACAGCCGCAAGTTCAACACCGGCATCGTGGTGGA
>DATIKY010000149.1:0-4908 GCA_035476995.1 Sedimentisphaerales bacterium
GGTTTTGCCCCAAGGCCCCCCTCTGGAACAGGCTCCGACCCGGGGATCGGGTTCGTGGCCGGTTTTGCCTCCCCCGGCGGCGAATGCACGTAACGAGCCACCGTCTCACGGCGGATGCCCAGCTTCTTCGCGATCTGCCGCGGAGACCAGCCCAGCCGCACCAGCGTCAATATTGCCTGTACCACAGCCATCTTGAGTTGGTTTGCCATGCCGAACCTCCCGAAACCGTAACGTGTTCGATTTCGAGAGATTCTTACGGCAAACCGTCAGCTCCTCAAAGTGGCCGGTTTTGAACCCGATCCGACTGGCCGGTTTTGCCCGATCCTTGACAACTCCCGTCGATCGGATTAGCCATCAGCCACTCCGTCGTCCCGCCGTGATTGAGCAGGATCTGCCCTGGCGCCCCGCCCTTGATCCAGGCAATCACGCTGAATGGCCCCGTCCCCAAGTTCGGGATCGTACCCGTGACCACGCAGCCGGTCACTCCGTCACACTTGATCGCCCCGCCGACCATTCCGCCTTGAAGCTGCCACGTAGCCCCGGCGGTCACGGAACCATTACAGTCCCCGGCGCTGTCCTCGGCAACTGACCCCTCGGTCTCGTCGAACGTCCAGTGGGCCACGAGAGTCGGGTCTTCGAACCCCTTCCCCATGTACTCGGCCAGGACCGTCAGGTCCTTGGCATCAACCATGCCATCGCCCCAGGCATACGGCCCGATGTCGCACAGCGAGTCATTCCCGCCCAAGTTCATTACCATGACCAGAAGGTCTTTTCCATCGACTTGGCCGTCGCCCGTGAAGTCAACAATAGGGATAATCGGGGCTTGGTAGTTGTTGTAGTCACCACCACGATCTGAGTTGAAATAGAACATGTTGCCAGTGGGTGAGACGCATGGCACATACTCCCCACTGGGCCCATTGATCTTTTCCCCAAGATTCACGGGCGTCTGCCACGGATCAGAAAGCGTGGCACGTCTTGTCATCCAGATATCGCAGTCACCGTACCCCCCTGGGCGAGGCCTGTCTCGGTAAGCCCACTGATCAGAGAAGAGGAGTAGCAGTCCATCTGGCGAAAGACGGAGGTTCCACTCGTGGTATGGGCTGTTTACCACAGGGCCCAGATTCTCCGGCTCACCCCATAGATCATTCGTTGTAGCCCGTCTTGCCACATAGATGTCGTTACCACCGTATCCCGCAGTTCGATATGATGTGAAGTAGAGCTCCAAACCATCCGCCGAGATTACTGGGCATTTCTCATCCTCAGAGCTGTTTATTGCTGAACCGATATTCACAGCCATATCCCACGGGGCATTCTCATGGGCCCGCACTGCCACGTAGATATCGCCGTAACCGTACCCAGCAGGCCCGTCTTCGCTATAGAAATAGAGCGTGCGTCCGTCTGGAGAGATAGATCCACATCCCTGGTCCTTCGGGGTGTTGAAGACGGCTCCGAGATTCTCAAGCGGTCCCCAATCTTGATCCTTTGAGGCACGCCTCGAAACCCACATGTCCCATCCGCCGTAGCCGCCAGGCCGACTGTCGGAGCCGATGTACATCTCCAAGCCGTCAGGGGAAAGACACTCAATTGTGTCACGCGCAGGGTTGAGAACCGGGATCAATGACTCCACGTTGACCGGCTGGCCGAACGTGAAATCGGCATGCGTAGGCGGTGAGTCAAGACCTGAGACAACACAGAATCCAAGCACTGACACCACGAACATTGGCATCTCGAACAGTTTCATCTCATACCTTCCCTTCTGCCCGAAGGCAACAGACACTATTGGAGTCGTATTCAGGGGTCTTTCCGCAGAAAAGACGAGTTCACAATCGAATGGCATGTTGATGACGCGACGGAGGTTATGCGGCGCAGCGGGCGTTGAATCATGCTGTAACTGCGCGCTTTGAACGGTAGACCACTGGCGCATGTCGGCGGTGGCCTTTACCCGGTCGCCCACGCAATCGTGGTATTGTGCCCGGCTGGAGTAGGCATACGCGTCCTGCGGGTCGGCCTCGATCCTGCGGGTGTAGAAGGCGAGCATCTCCCCCAAGTGCTTCTCAAGCGTCCCGACCGGACCGAGGGCCTCAATGGTCCGAATGGTCGGATTCACCGGGACAGTCCACACGTCATAGTATGGCGGACCGAGGCAACAGGCTAATTCGGTGCACATAGACGACCACGAGGCGCTGGTGATCTGGCCGTCGAGGATCTTCACAAAATCCCGCGTTTGCAGGTCATAACTCCAGAGGCCAAGCGCTTCTCGTTGCGAATTGCCGCCTCCGAGGCAGACCTCGTTGCCCGCCGGAGACCAAGCGGTCACGCCCCACGACATGAAGGGCACGCGGCACTCCGCGACGGGCTTTTGGGAAGGCAGATCGACGATCTTCAGCGATCCGTTCTCAAAATGCGCCACATGGCGATTGTCCGGCGAGACCGAGGGCAGGGTCGAGCACTTCATGAAGGATTGCGGCTCACGGTCCTGGCCCACAAGGGGGACAGAACAGAGGATGCTGTCTCTGCGTGAGAGGTAGTAGAGGTGCGAAGAATCGCTCGCCCAGGAGGGCCAACTGCCCTGGGCCAGACGCCGGGGCTCGGTGCCGTCGGCGTTCATCACCCAGACCTGTTCATCTGCCACGGGCCGATGCTGGTTCTCCCGCTCGGCCATGGCCAGTTCTTCCAGCCGCAGCAGCTCGCAATCCCGGACGAAAGCGATGTACTTGCCGTCGGGGGACCAGCGAGGGTCCTTGCCGGGGACGATCAGCAGATCTGTTTCCTTCGTGGCTGGATCGAAAACCGCCACGCCGCTGAAGCCTTGGACGCCCAGACTGAAGGCCAGCTTGGTCCCGTCCGGCGACCACCGGGCGCTGAACCCGTCTGTCGTCAGGCGATGGCCTCCCTTGGCTACGAGGCTGCGATAGGTCTCCTCTGCCTCCACCATCGGCAAAAACGCCGCACCGGTAGGTTCCCGGTCTTGCAGATGCCAGGAACGCCCAGATTCGAGCGTGTCAAAGACATACTTCGCGCACCAGTCGCGGAATTTCTGACGGGCTTCGTGGCCGGGAGTGATGATCTCGCGGAACAGGGCAGTGGCCGTGTCGTACTCGCCCAGTGCGGTCAAGGCCGCGAACTTGTGGTATTGCAGGGGCGAGGAGTCTTTGGGACCCGTATGGGCCTCTGCGATGACACGCTCATAATCGCCCATTTGCAGCAAGGTCTCAGACTCCTGAATCCGCAGATCGACATGTTGCGGCTCATCGCTGGGCGTCAGGGCAATCGCCAAGGAAAAGTCTGCAATCGCTTCAGAATAGCGCCCCAGTTCCCGCGACGCCTTCGCACGCAAGGCGTACCCCAGCGCATCGCGAGGCCGCAGGATCGTCATGACCAAGGCATCGTCCTTTAGCTTCTCGTACTTCCGGGACGCATAGTACGTGAAGGCGCGGAGGCGTCGAGATTCGTAGTGGCTGGAATCGAACTCCAAAGCCTTGTCGAGGGAAGCCAGTTGCTCTTTCACGGTGAGAGCCGTCATGGCCCGCAGGAAATACGCCTCAGCCGTTTCCGGGAGCAATGCCTCGGCTTTCTTGCGTTGCTCCTCGATCTCCTGGAGCTTCTGCGTATCCGGCGAGCCACTCTCCCAGAGGATGCGAGCCAGGAGCGAATGGGCGGCGCCGGCAACTTCAGGCTTCTGATTGAGAAGGCCACCCAGCACCACCATCGCCTCTTTCGGTTGGCGGTTGTCCACGAGGATCGTGGCCTGAAGAAGGCGGGCCTCCGGCCCGACGTGTTTACTCTCGCGGATCGGGTTGATCGTCGCCAGGGCCGCTTCGCGGTCGGCCTTGGCATATTGCTCGCGGGCCTGGGACAGGGTATTCCGGTGCTTGAAGCCTTCTGCCTCGGCCAGTTGGGCCCGGTCGCGATTCCACATGGAAAGAACGGCTGCGACAATCGCGATCAGGACCGTGAACGCCACGGCGGAAATGGCTCCAGAGCGGTGCCTGCGCAGGAATCTCTCCACGCGATACGCCACGCCGGGACCTCGCGCCAGGACGGGCTCATGCTCCAGATGCCGCCGGATGTCCTCGGCCAGGCCGCCGGCGGTGTCATACCGCCGGGAACGGTCATTTTCGAGGGACTTCATGACGATCCAATCCAGATCGCCCCGGACCTCTTTTAGCTGGTGGGGTGTGCTCGGGGTACCGCTCTCGTCCCTCGTCGCTCGTCTCTCGTTTTGCCCGAGCGACGAGCGACGTTCAGAGCGGTCCGGATGCGTGTCGACGGCTTGACCGGCTCCTGCTCCCGGATGACCCGCTGCATTTCGACGTAGCCTGCCTTGCGGAGTTCCTCTTCGCTGAAAGGCGTCGTGCCTGTCAGAAGTTCATAGAGCAGCACGCCAAGCGAATAGATGTCGGTCCGGGTATCAATGTCCAGATCGCTCAGTTCCGCCTGTTCAGGGCTCATGTAGGCGGGCGTGCCGATCAGGTGCGCGTACCGGGTGAAGAGGGTCTTCTCCGTCAGGCGCTGATTGGTGGCCTTGGCGATGCCGAAATCGATCACCTTGGGAACCGGCCTGCCGTCATGGTGCGTGACCATGACGTTCGAGGGCTTGATATCGCGGTGGATAATGCCCTTCTGGTGGGCGTGCTGGACCGCGTGGCACACCTGAACAAACAAAGCCAATCGGTCCTTGGTGCTCAGACTATTCCCATCACAGTACTCGGTAATCGAGACGCCCTGCACCAGTTCCATGACAAAATAGGGTCTTCCGGTCTCCGTAGCGGAAGTTGTCAAGTTGAATGAGACAGTTCCTTTTCACAATTAAGCTCTAATCAATCCGTTGTTTTTGGGGCCTCCTTGGGCGGATTGATCCAGACGGCCTGAGGGGGCAACGCCGCCTCGGGCGGTTTGTGTAGGAAG
>DATIKY010000150.1:0-10417 GCA_035476995.1 Sedimentisphaerales bacterium
CGGCCGCAAGGCCTTCTGACACTCACGATCAGTGCCAACACTTGGATCAAAACGCGCCTGTTACAGATCCTCAATCAAATCCCAGCCAACGTCTGACCCGTCCATGTTTATGCAACGTTAGGGTAGAGCTTACTTGTGAAAAGGAACTGTCTCATTCAACTTGACAACTTCCGATGCCATGCGGCTGTTTCGCCCGCTGTCCACTGCAGCGTAAACGGACTTCGAACCATGGCCCCGTCGGCTGGCTGCGGCGATGTCGCCTTATAGGTGAACGCCAGAAGTTCCACCTCGGCGATCTGCATGCTGTTGGCACAGCCGTCGAAGGGATCTCGGATGGCCGGAAACACGACCTGGTAATGGTTGTAGGCCGTGTTGTTCGAGAACATGATGGGCGTCGCGGTCTTGGTGTTGCGGGGCCAAGGCCATTTCTGTCTGAAATCGGAGATCTCGCCGCGAATGATCAGTCGGTACGGTCCGTTGATGCCCTCATTGGAGCCCGACAACTCGAACTCAATCGGATCCCGAGCCGCGCAGTCGTTGGCGGTGGCGAAGGTCATCCCCGAGACCACCGTGGGTCCGGCCGCCGGTGTGACCCTGAAGCCCGTGGGGCCGGCATCCGGAACGCGATCCCCCTTGAAATGGAGGTACTTCGTATTCACGTGATCATCGATGGCCAGGGCCGGTCTTTCCTGACTGGGCCAGTCCCCATCGTTAGGCACGCCGATAATCGCGTCCCGCGGGCTCGTGACATCGTGTGCCCCCTGCACGGATGGTCCCAGCAGCAGAACCGCCACAATCGCTCTTGTACATCTCGCATTCCACATGGTCGTTTTCCTTATGCATGAAACCGGTTCAATCGTCGTCGGCTGTTGCCGACCCTGTCTTACCGGTACTCACGCGGTCTCGCGCCGAGCGTTACAGGAATTCTCGGAGAATTCTCGGAGCGGGCCGAGAGACAGGCCCTATTTATGCCCAAGCGTGAAGCGTCGGAGGTTGAAGAACCGGCTTCCCTCCGCGTCCTTGGCGTCCTCTGCGGTTGGTGATTCGTGGCCCAGTGCGGCGAGACACCGCGTTGGAGCGTTTGTGAGAGCCGCTCGCGACCTGCCTATTAGAATTCCTATATCTACGCTTGGTGTTATGCGCGGAATCTACTGAACCCAGCTAGGAATAGCAAAATTCGTGCAACAGTTGAAAACCGAAAACACCCCTTGGGCACAATTTTTTTTATTCCTTTTGCGGCCTGGAGTTGCGCTGGTTTGGGGTCCCTCGCCAATGCGGATTTTTCGACAAATTCGTGCAACATCGGGCAAGGGTAGAGAGGCGCGGCAGTCACGCCGCGACCCTTCGGCCGCCTTGTTGGCGACCTGACACGTCTATTATCAGGCGTGCCGAAGACCCATGAAACCGCAGATGGAAAGGACAGGAACATGAGAGCGAGAAAGCGGGATCGCAGGACGGAGGATCGGGCACAAGCTCGTCGGGCGGCGGTCGCCCAGGCGCTGGCCGACGCGCACGGCCGCGACCGATCTTCGCACGAGTCACAGGCCACGGGCCACGAGTCACGGCTCAGTCCCCCCTGCTGCGCCAAGTGCACGCACGCGTTGCCCTTGCTGGACGGGTCGCGGCGGTTGCTGGCCTGCACGAACGATCCCGGGCGGCCCAAGCGCCTGCGGGTGACGGACCCGTCGGACGGCTGTCCGCACTTTCGTCGCAGGCGGCGATGGGGCGGCAAGACCGTGACGCCGGAGCCGACGGAGGAGGGCATCCGTTACATCCCGCTGACGCAGGGCAAGTACGCGGTGATCGATGCCGCCGATTACGAGCGGGCGGCGATGTTCAGTTGGCACGCGTCGAACTCGGGCGCGCGGACCTACGCCTGCTCCAACATCGGCGGCAGGAACGTCTCCCTTCACCGCTTCCTGATGAATCCGCCGGCGGGGATGGTCGTCGATCACATCGACCACGACGGTCTGAACGACCGGCGGAGCAACCTGCGGATCTGCACCCAGCGGCAGAACCTGTACAACAGCCGGCCCAAGGGCAGAAGCTCGAAGTTCAAGGGCGTCTGCTGGGACAAGGCCAGGCAGCGATGGGTCGTGTACATCCGTCACGGCGGGCGGACCCGGTTCGTCGGGCAGTTCGCGGACGAGATCGAGGCGGCGAAGGCGTACGACCGCGCGGCGGCCGCGATGTTTGGCGAGTATGCGTATCTGAATTTTCCGAAGGAGGCGAGACATGCGTCTGCCTCGTTGGGAAGATAACGCCTTACGGCGTCACTACGAACGCGTCAGATTGGGGTTTTCATGGTGGGGTCGATGCGGTATGTTGGACGCGTGTGCGCCGGCCGCTCGAGGGCGGCGGACGCAGAATGGAGTCCACGGTCGGGACGTTGAAGGGAGATCGATATGCGAAAGGCGATGCTGTTGTTCGTGGCGCTGGGGATCGGTCTGGGTGTCTCGTGCGACGCGGCGGGTCGGACCGGCGATGACGCGGTCGTCGAGAAGGCGACGGTCCGGCTCCCGTCGGCGGCCGAATGGCCCGTGCTGAAAGAGTACGACCAGGAGCATCTGGCCAGGATCGCGATGCCGCTGGGCGGGATCGGGACCGGCACCGTCTCGCTGGGCGGGCGGGGCGACCTGCGGGACTGGGAGATCATGAACCGACCGGCCAAGGGGTTCGTGCCGACGCGAGGGTCGTTCAGCCCGTTCTTCGCGGTCTTCGTCAAGGACGCCAAGGGCCGCACGCAGACCAGGGCGCTGGAGGGCCCGATCGACCTGTCGGATTACGAGGCCAGTCACGGCAGCACCGCGATCAATCACGGCCTGCCGCGATTCCGCCAGTGCACGTTCGCGGCGGCGTATCCGCTGGGGCAGGTGATGCTCAGCGACCGCGAGATGCTCGTGGACGTCACGCTTCAGGCGTTCAATCCGCTGGTCCCGGCCGACCCCGACGCCAGCGGCATCCCGGTGGCGATCCTGCGGTATGCGCTTCGCAACAAGACCAATCAGCCGCTGCAGGTCTCCGTCTGCGGCGTGATGCCCAACTTCGTCGGCATGGACGGCTCGGGCCAGACCAAAGACTGGAAAGGCGATCTCGTCGCCGTCGGCGGCAAGGCCAATCGCAATGGGTACCGCGAGGGCAAGAGCGTCCGAGGCATCTTCATGGATTCCGAAGGCGTCGCCGAGCGGGCCGAGCAATGGGGCACGATGGCGCTCTCGACCCCGACCCGAGGCGAGATCACGCACCGGATCTCGTGGATTCCCGGCGGCTGGGGCAGTTCGGGCCTGGACTTCTGGGACGACTTCAGCGCCGACGGCAAGCTCGACCCGCGAGAGCCTGCGAAAGAGGACACGCCCATGGCCTCGCTGGCGGTGAGCGTCGAGCTGCCACCCAAGCAGGCGGTGCCTGTGGTGTTCCTGCTGACGTGGCACTTCCCCAATCGCATGACCTGGACCCGCAAGGGCAACGACGAGGACCGGATCGGCAACTACTACACAACGCAGTACAAGGACGCGTGGGAGGTCGCGGAAAAGGCCGCGCCGCAGGTGGGCGTGCTGGAGGACAGGACGCTGCGGTTCGTGCGGGCGTTCTGCGAGAGCGGGCTGCCGGAGGTGGTCAAGGAGGCGGCGCTCTTCAACCTCAGCACGCTGCGGTCGCAGACGTGTTTCCGCACCGAGGACGGTCGGTTCTACGGCTTCGAAGGATCGAGCAATCGGGGCGGCTGCTGCCACGGCTCGTGCACGCACGTATGGAACTACGAGCACGCGACGGCGATGCTGTTCGGCTCGCTGGCGATGAGCATGCGCGAGGTGGAGTTCGCGCAGGCCACGAACGACGAGGGCATGATGAGCTTCCGCGTGAACCTGCCGCTATCGCGGGCCAAGGAGTACGGCAAGGCCGCCGCCGACGGGCAGATGGGCTGCATCATGAAAATGTACCGCGACTGGCAGCTCTCGGGCGACGACGCGATGCTCAAGGCGCTCTGGCCGCACGTGAAGAAGGCGTTCGAATTCTGCTGGATCCCCGGCGGCTGGGACGCGGACACAGACGGCGTGATGGAAGGCTGCCAGCACAACACGATGGACGTCGAGTATTACGGCCCGAACCCGCAGATGGGCATCTGGTACCTGGGCGCGCTGCGCGCCGCAGAGGAGATGGCCAGGCATGTCGGGGACGCCCAGTTCGCCGCGACCTGTCGCGACCTGTTCGAGCGGGGCAGCAAGTGGACCGACGCGAACCTGTTCAACGGCCGGTACTACGAGCACAAGATCCAGCCGCCCTCGGACGAGTCGCAGATCGCCGCGAGCCTGCTCGTGGGCATGGGGGCCAAGAATCCGACCCAGCCGGACTATCAGCTCGGCGCAGGCTGCCTTGTCGATCAGCTCGTCGGGCAATACACCGCCCACGTCTGCGGCCTGGGTTACCTCGTGGATCGCGACCACGTCCGCACGACGCTTGGCAGCATCATGAAATACAACTACCGTGAGAACCTCTACGACCACTTCAACTGCATGCGGAGCTTCGCCCTGGGCGGCGAATCCGCCCTGCTGATGGCCGCGTATCCGAAAGAGAGGCCCAATAATCCGTTCCCCTACTTCACCGAGGTGATGACGGGCTTCGAGTACACCGCTGCGGTCGGAATGCTGTATGAGGGCCAGACGAAAGAGGGGCTCAAGTGCATCGAGAACATCCGCAACCGCTACGACGGTCGCAAGCGCAGCCCCTTCAACGAAGCCGAGTGCGGACATCACTACGCCCGCGCGATGGCCAGTTGGGCCGCGGTCCTGGCGTTGACCGGGTTCCGCTATTCCGGCGTGGACAAGTCCATGAGCCTGTCTCCCAACGACGGCATGCACTTCTGGTCCAACGGCTACGCCTGGGGCACCTGCGTGATCAAGCGCTCGGGCAGACGAATGGACGTGACGCTGTCGGTCCTTCAGGGCGACCTGACGCTGGCGAAGTTCAATCTGACCGGCCACGGCTCGCGAGTCTTCGACAAACCGCTCCAGGTGGCCGCGGGACAGAGAGCCACATTCGGCGTCACGCGAGCGAAGTGACCTGAGGAACCCTGGTGCGTGGTACGCACCCTACGGGCTTGATTCGAAACATGAACGGGGTCTGTAGGGCGCGTATCGCGCACCGCTTCATCTGCAGAGAGACTACGGCGCATAGTCCCGGCCTTTGATGCCGTGGATCGTCAGGTTGGCGTCGGGCAGGTTGTCGCGGGCCGGGCGGATGCTCTGGGCCTTGAGGAAAGTCACCTGGCCGTCGGCGAACAGGAAGCTCCGCGTCCCCTCCCAGCACCACCAGCCCTGATCGGATTCGATCGTCTCGTGATGGCTGAGCCACTCACCAATCAGGATCTTGGCGGACGGGAATGCGACCTCCGTCACGCCCTGTCGAACGGAGGGCTTGGGGTTGCTGTACGTGAAGCTCTTGTCGTCCATCGAGTCGATCTGCTCGGGACTGTGGTAGAAGGCCATCGAGTACGAGTAGCTCGTGGACTCGTATTTGGCGGGGTCGGTGCGGTCCGCGGGACACAGGAGGACCGAGGGGTTGTTCGGATCGACGATGCTGCTCAGATACGGCTGGACCCATTTCCGCCAGCCCCGGCCCATCCACAACCAGTACATCGGGCTCGTCGAGACGGGGTCCTTGGCGCACGGATAATAGCCTTCGTAGTCGTGCGTGTACATGTCCACCGCCAGACCGACTTGGCGGAGGTTGTGCGAGCAGACGACCCGACGGGCCGCGGCCTTGGCCCTGTGCAACGACGGCACGACGATCGACAGCAATAACGCGACGATCGCGATCACGACCAGCAGCTCGATGAGCGTGAAGCCCCTCGCGATGACGACGCGTTCGCACATCTTGTCATGCTGACCGCAGTGAAGCATCCGGCTTGCGGAGAAGGGACCACCGTCGTCGCTTCTGCGTCGGATGCCAGATCCTTCGCTTCGCTCAGGATGACAGAGAGCGTCACTCACACGTGTGGAGAATTGCAGCATACCTGCTCCTTGCCTCAATCATGGAGACCTCATTCGACTGTCACGCTCTTGGCGAGGTTTCGCGGCTTGTCCACGTCGTGGCCTCGTAGCACCGCGGCGTGGTATGCCAGCAGTTGCAGCGGAACGACCGTGAGCATCGGCTGGAACAGTTCCGGCGCGTCCGGAATCTTGATCAGATGGTCCGCGCGTTCACTGATCTCCTCGTTGCCCTCGGTGGCCACGACGATGATCCGCCCGCCGCGAGCGCGGACTTCCTCGATGTTGCCGATGATCTTGTCGTATTGCGGACCGGCGGTCGCGATGAACACCGCGGGCATGCCGTCGGCGATCAGGGCGATCGGGCCGTGCTTCATCTCCGCAGCCGGGAGGCCTTCCGCGTGAATGTAGCTGATTTCCTTGAGCTTGAGGGCCCCTTCCAGGGCCACCGGGTAGTTGAATCCCCGGCCCAGGAACAGCCAGTTTTCTTTGTCGATATTGGCCGCCGCGATCTCGCGGATGTGGTCGGATTGCTGCAGGATCGCGCCGATCTTCTCGGGGATCTGGACCAGCTCGTCGATGTAGCGGGCCGCGTCGTCGCTGCTGAGGTGACGCCTGCGTCCCAGCTCGATCGCCAGCATGCTCAGGACCGCGACCTGCGCGGTGAACGCCTTGGTGCTGGCGACGCCGATCTCCGGCCCGACGTGCAGGTAGACCCCTGCGTCGGTCGAGCGGGCGATGGTCGAGCCCACGACGTTGACGACGCCCAGCACGCGGGCCCCTCGCTCCTTGGCCTGCTCGACCGCGGCCAGCGTGTCGGCGGTCTCGCCGGACTGGCTGATCGCGACGACGATCGTGCCGTCGCCGATGATCGGATTGCGATAGCGGAACTCGCTGGCGTATTCGGTCTCAGCGGGGATGCGGGCCAGGTGCTCCAGGAGGAACTCGCCGACGAGTCCCGCGTGGAACGCGGTCCCGCAGGCGGTGAAGATCACGTGCTTGACCTGGCTGAGCTCCCGCAGGTGTTCGGCGATGCCGCCGAGCTTGATCTTGCCGCACTGGCGGTCCAGGCGTCCGCCCATGCAGGTGCTCAGCGAGTCGGGCTGCTCGAAGATCTCTTTGAGCATGTGGTGCTCGAAACCGCCCAGCTCGATCTGCTCGAGCGAGAACTCGATCTCCTTCATGTCCTTGGCGACCACCACGTTGTTGATGGTTTTTGTGTAGAAGCCGTTCGAGCTGAGCGTGACCATCTCGTTATCGGACAGATAAATGGCTCGCGTCGTGTGCTCGACGATGGCTGCGGCGTCCGAAGCCAGGATGTACTCGCCGTCGCCGACGCCCAGAATCAGCGGGCTGCCCCGCTTGGCGCCGATGAGGATGTCGGGGAAGTCGGAGCAGACGATCGCGACGCCGAACGTGCCGTGAACCTTCTGCAGCGCCTGCTGCACCGCCCACTCGAACCGGTTCTGGTCGCCGCAGCCGGCGGCGCCGTCCCGATGGCAATAGAGATAGCCGATCAGGTTCGAGAGGACTTCGGTGTCGGTCTGACTGACGAATGCGACGCCTTCGCTGCGCAGCCAGGTCTTGAGCGTGCTGTAGTTCTCGATGATCCCGTTGTGAACGACCGCGATTTTGCCGGTGTAATCCGTGTGCGGATGGGCGTTGACCGTGTTGGGCTCGCCGTGAGTGGCCCAGCGAGTATGACCGATGCCCAGAACGTCGGCGCTGGCCGGTCCGTCGAGGATCCCCTCCAAGGCGCTGATTCGACCGCTGGTCTTCTTGACGCAGATGCCGCCTTTTCGGAGCAGCGCGATCCCCGCTGAATCATAGCCTCTGTACTCGAGCCGCTTGAGACCTTCGACGAGGATGGGCTGAGCAGCCTTTCTTCCCAAATAGGCGACGATGCCGCACATAGACACCTTTCTCAAAGGGGTTCCGCGGACCGGAAAGTCACCTAGTGACCGTCCCTCACGCAGAACGCCAGTTCTTCGTATACGCTGGGTATTCCTGAATCGACAACCGGAGGCCCCGACTGCACTGAAAAGCCCAAGCCACCCCCTTGCTCAAGCCGCCGGAGCGATGATGATTATAGGCCCACGGTCCGTCCCGCGGCAATCCGTTTTTCTCTGAACCCTCATATTGCGCATTCTAATTTGACTCCCTAAGTGCAATGCTGTAAGACTTTTAGGATGATCGTGGTAATTGATTACAGCGTGGGCAACGTCGAAAGCGTCTGCAATGCGTTTCGGCACATCGGTTGCGAAACCGAATTGAGTCGCGATTCGGCCAGGATCGCCAGGGCCACCGGCCTAGTCCTTCCCGGCGTGGCGGCCTTCGGATACGCCATGGAAGCCCTGGGCGACGCGGCCGAGCCGGTCAAGCAGGCGGTACTTGGGGGCAAGCCGATTCTCGGAATCTGCGTGGGGCACCAGTTGCTGTTCGACGAGAGCACCGAGTACGGTCCGCATCAGGGTCTGGGCCTGGTCCACGGCACGGTCGTGGGCGTCCCGCCGGTGGAGACGGTGCCGCACATGGGCTGGAACCGGGTCGAATTGCCGGAGGACATGGACCTGTTCGCCGGGCTGGGTCCCGCCAGGCACTTTTACTTCGCCCACTCGTACCACGCCGAGGTGAGCGATCCGCAGGCCAGGACCGCTCCGGTGGACTATGGCTCCCCGCTAACGGCCTCGGTCCAGAAGGGCAACGTCTACGGCGTGCAGTTCCACCCGGAGAAGAGCAGCCGCCAGGGCTTGCAGGTGCTAAAGAACTTTCACGAGATCTGTAGGAGATGGTTTCAAGTGTGAAGTTTCAAGTTTGAAGTGTCAAGTCTCGTGTCCCAGGTCGGTTCCCTCTGACTTCGCACTTCAAACTTCACACTTCAAACTTCCCAGTATGCTGACCAAACGAATCATCCCCTGCCTGGACGTCAAGGACAACCGCGTCGTCAAGGGCGTGAACTTCCTGAACCTGCGCGACGCGGGCGATCCGGTCGAGCTGGGCGCCCTTTACAGCGACAGCGGCGCCGACGAGCTGGTCTTCCTGGACATCACCGCGACGATCCGTTCGCGCAAGACGATTGTGGACATGGTCAAGCGGGTCGCGGAGAACGTGTTCATCCCCTTCACCGTCGGCGGCGGCATCCGCTCCGTCGAGCAGATCGACGAACTGCTGCGAAGCGGTGCGGAAAAGGCCTCAGTCAACACGGCGGCCGTGCAGAACCCCAGCCTGATCGCCGAGGCAGCCAAGCGATTCGGCAACCAGTGCGTGGTCCTCGCCATCGACGCCCGCCGCTCCAAGACCCGAACCGGCCACTGGCAAGTCTGCGTCAAGGCAGGCTCGGAGCCCACGGACATCGACGTCGTCGAATGGGCGAAACGAGGCGAAGAACTCGGCGCAGGCGAGATTCTCCTGACCAGCATGGACGCCGACGGCACCAAGGCCGGCTACGACAACGCGCTGAACAGAGCGGTCTCCGACGCGGTGAACATCCCGGTGATCGCCTCCGGCGGCGCAGGCACGCTCGACCACCTCTACGACGCGGTCGTCGAAGGCGGCGCCGACGCGGTCCTGATGGCCTCAATCACCCACTTCGGCAACTACACCATCACCCATATGAAAGAGTACCTCCGCGACCGCGGCCTGCCGATGAACCTGTGATTATGCCGCCGAGAATGGTCGTGCTTTCGACGAAGATTCTGCGACCGGCTCTCGGATAAGTGGGCTGTCGTACGCCTTCTCGGCTTCTCGCAGGATCTCGAAGAAGCGATGGACATCGTTCCCCGCCTCGGCGGCCAGCCCGGCGCCTGCCTCCCGTACTTCCGCCACAATTGGGTCATCGTTCAGGTTTCGCACCAGTCGTGTCCGTGGCACTCGTTTGCCGGGTATTCTCATTGTCAAAGCTCATCGAAAGAGCGAACCGTGACCAATTTGCCCACTTCACCGCGCGACAGATAGGACCAGACCGCCTTGAATTCGGTTCCGTCAGGAAGCCTTTCCTGCACTTCAATGGCCGGATTCGGCTTGTCGTCGGGACGCTCAAGCAGCAGCTTTCCGTCCTCCAAGCCAGAAACGGCCTGCCATTCGAGGATACCACGTTCCTCAAGCCGTCGAACCGCGTGTTCTCCAACGACATACTTTTCTTCCGCGACGAGTCGGCGGATCGCGTCATACCACTTCCCCCTCGGAAGCTTTCTCCCTTTTCTGCCGATACTGGGTACTGACCCTGTGCACCAGTATAACACTAGGGGATGCTGTGTCTCAAGCACAAGCCCCCTGCGAGTCTTGGAGGGATATACGGCTCATCCGGTTTTTGCGTACTTTTCATGGTGGGTTACGCTACGAGTTCGTAGCGGGTTTCGTGCAGAGCGTAGATCTTGAGTTTGAAGAATTCCGTGTCTCTGAAACCGTAGGCTTTGCGTTGCAGGACGCGGATC
>DATIKY010000151.1:0-9516 GCA_035476995.1 Sedimentisphaerales bacterium
CTGCAGCATCCGCCGTTCCTCTTCCATCAGGGTGACAGTATACTTCTTCTTCATGATAGGTCTCCTTACCTGGGTACAACTATCCTATCGGCAAAGAGACCGGAAACTCTATATCAAATCACGCGTAACGGAGCACTAGGCCCATCCTCGCATCGTGCCAGCGACAGCCCATCGGGTACAGAACCGGGCTGTTGGGGTCCAGGGACTTCCTGGAGTGGTAGATATAGGTCGGATCGGGAAACAGGCCGTCGTGGTCGCTGGTGTAGGCCTTGAGAATCATCCCCATCTGCCGGAGGTTCGACGTGCAGGCGGCTTCGTTCGCCCGCTCCTTCGCCTGCTTCATCACCGGCAGGCCGATCGCCATCAGCGCCGCGAGGATCGCGATGACCACGAGCAACTCGATCAGTGTGAAAGCCCTTTTCATTCTCTTGCTCTCCCTATGGGCGGGGGACCTGGTAGATCGGCGTTTGCCCTCGCTTGTTGGGTTTGATCATCTCGTCCAGGATCGCCTGCCCCTCGGGGCTTGCGGCCCGGACCCACTCTTTGTCTTTGGGTCGACGGATCAGATGGCCCTGGAGCCAGTTGACCAGGTCCTTCGCGTCGGCGGTCGCGTACTTCTTGTCCGCCTCGGGGTCGGGCCGCTCCAGGAAGCCCACGAACAGATCCGCTTCGCTCGGGGCCCGCACATGGCTGTACACGTGGGCCCGAAAGCCTGCAGGCTCTCCGTTCACTCCGGGGCCTGACGGGGCTGCGATCGGGCCCGCCTTCTTCGGACTGCCTGTGAACAGCCTGTCTGTGTTGGTGTCGTAGAACCAGACGGTCTTGGGCTTTGCCCGCGACGTGTCGGACCCGGACCACAGGAACGACGCCAGCGCGACGATCAGCGTCACGGCGGACAACCCCGCTGCCACGAAGATCAGCAGGGGGTGCGCATTGAGCCATCCCCTCAGACCTTCGCCGTTTGCGTCCCCGCCCAGACGCTCCAGGCGGTGTCGGATCTCGTATCGCAGGACATCGGGAATCTTGAATGCCATTCGATCACTTTTCCTTTGGGGTCTCTTCGACTTCGTCCTGAACGGGGATGCCGCCGACCAGGATTCGGACCAGGTAGTCCAGATCGGCGTTGTTCTCGGAGGCCTCCACCTCGTCCGCGAAGGTGCCCTTGATCAGCCCGAAGGTGCGCTGGTCCTTCCAGTGGACCATCTCCCCGTGACCGTCCGCGAAGGTCATATTGCAGCCGTTGCCGTGCCGGCTGGTGATGCCTCCGAGTCCGAACAGGTCGGGCGGCCGCCAGAGCCACCTCTTCTGTTCCGAATCCCTCAGCAGGGGCCAGAAACGCCCCTTGCCGCCCTGAGAGTCGACGAAGACCATGTGTTCGCCGGCGTGCGAGATCGTGTGGAACCGGATGTATGGCTTCACCCCGTCGCGCGAGACCCCGCCCATGGTGTTGGAGATGGCGTAGGAAGAAGAGCTGCCAGGAGATTCCCTGGCCGCGCTCTTGCACATGAAGACATCCTCCTGGGGGGCATAGGGTTTCAGGGACGACAACCTGTGGCAGAGGGCGTCGTCGTTGTCCGTGGAAAAGAGCGTCCAGGCCAGGTACAACTGGTGCTGGTTCGCCAGGCAGTGGACCTGCTCGGCCTGCTTCTGCGCCCGATTCAGGGAGGGCAGCAGCAGGGACATCATCAGGCTGATGATCGAAACCACCACCAGCAGCTCAACCAGAGTGAATCCCCTCGCTCGACAACCGCCTCGTTTTCTCTCGTCGCTCGCCATAGTCCTTGTCCTCCCTGGCTGGGCCATCCTCATTCCCGCAGGTTCCGGGTGCCTCATCATCTCGCACCTCGACCTCGCGTCAGACCGTCTTGTGCCGCCGCATTCGCACTGTAACCGTCCCAGGAAGGACAAGTCAAGGCTCAGATTGCGACAACGTCTCCCGGCGTCGCGGAATCGCCCAGATCCTGTTTTCTCTGCCCTCGCGGCGCCCTTGTCGCCAAATCGCATCGTATTTTCGGACTTTCACTTGACGGGGCTCGCCCGATCGAGTAGAATGAAGGCATACAGAGGCGAGTGGCCTTACGAAAGCTGCAAGACGGCTCTCGGGAAAGGCTGCGCCGCCTGTTTCGAGGTGAAGGATGTCGGATGTGACGAACGCCGCATATCGCAAGTCGCGAGGCACGGACAAGCCGTTCAGCGGTTCGGAGGAACAGGCCAAGGCAATCTGGAACGAACTGATCCGCCAGGAGAAACGGCAGTATCGAAAGCCTGATTCTCCGGCCGTCCCCACGACCAAGAAGTGACGCGATGGGTGTCCCGCCGGCTTTGTCCTGCGCCAGGAGGAGCGTCATCTCCGTGCGAGCGGATTCTGTTTTGCGTCTTGAGAGCTGGTTCCCGAAGAAGCCCTGCAAGCCTTTCCCTCTGGCCCAAGCGATCTCGCAACCAAAGGGAAAGGCTGCTGCTATCGGTTCGCCACGGCGACCGTGGCGTCCCCGGTGTGTCACGCAAGAAGCCGTACCGGGGACGCTATGGCCGAACCGTCGGGCGGGGTCCTTAGAAGAATCGCGGGACGACCCTCACGGTGACGTTCGCCACGTGCACGTTCTTGGTGCCGCCGGGGACCTTGCCCAGGTCGGCGTTCTGAAGTCTGGCGCAGACGCTCAGGGTGCCGCCGGGCGCGTCGATGTTCGCCGGGCTGACGCTGGCGCTGTAGTCGCCGGGGACCACGACGCTGCCGTCTTTGGTCACTTTCGAGATCGCGACGGAGAACGTCAGGCTGCTGTTGGTTTCAACGACCATCGAGGTGCAACCCGAGTACGTGTGGATCGAATCCTGGGCCAGCTTGATCTTGAGGTTGCCCTGGTCCTTGATGCGGATCCAGTAGCCGACGTCCATCGTCACCGGGATGGTCGCGATTTCCTGGGCGATCGGTGCCATCGGCCATTCGTGGTATTTGATTTCGCCCGCTTGGGCACTGACGGCCAGCAAAAGGGCCGCTGCGATTGCACAGAATAGCTTCTTCATCACCATCTTCCTTTCATCTACCCTCGCTCCGGAGGCTTTGGGGCCTCTCCGAGAGCTACTCCGAATACCTCCGGCCGGGCTTCGCCCGAACCGGCCTCCAGCAGGCTTGATCTGGCCGAGACGACTTGCGGATCTGCCTGCTCGCGATCCGGTCTGCCGTGGCCCTTAACCACTGCGGCCGATCCAACCTGCACTCTTGATTACGCAGGACCTAGGACACAGTTCAAAAAATCAGAGAGCAAGCTGCTGTAATTCACGATCCTCAAACACTCCCTGAAGCACAGGAGATTCACGGCGTCATTTACCTCCTTTCTCCCGCGCATCGCGGCGGGATAAGCTGCATCCGCATACTGTCCGGCGTGTCCAGACCGATATCCTCGGAGGCCGCGTCCTGGACTCGTGCGGTCACCAGATCCGGCGCGGAACGCTTCCCGACGGTTTTCCACATGAAACCTATGGACACGACACGCCGGACGCGCTTTCCTGCGAACTCAAGGGCATCCGCCCCTCACGACGGCCCGGCCTGTGGCCGGACGGGATGCAAGAACAACCGATCTGTTCTGCTATGAATCTGTGTGCTTCGACATCGTCAAATGATCCCCACCATTCTGGCAGATGCTGCAAACTCAGCGTAGAATACCACATTATAGGACGCCCGTCAAGCCCTTTTCCGGACAAAACAATCATTTCCTGCAAGAAATATGGGACGTCGTCGCGAGAGCCCCTGCGACGTCGCGTGCCCGCCGACTCCGGGCTTTCACGCGGTTACGCCTCCACGTTTCCCCGCTCCGTCTCATCGGGGAGGTTGAGCCTCGCGTACGGCCCGTGCAGTGGCGAGCGCCTTTCTTCCGAGGTCGGGGCGGCTTACGCCGCAGGACCGGCCCGGGCGCCGCCCGGAATCTCGGACTGACGCAGTCTGGAGCGATCCTCGCGATCCGGCCCCGAGCCGCCGGCGTGTTGGCGCAGATCGGCGGCTCGCGGTCGTCGTCCTGCATCCGGCTGGCGTACATGCAGTTGCCGCAGCAGCGGGGGGCGTCTCGTCGCCCGTCGCCTGTGACCCCGTGGCTGTTTGGAATCGGCGGATGGGATCGTCGCTCGCATGAGAAAGACGGTGGACGCAGTCCACCCTCCCGCTGTCGCCCACTCGCTGGTTCCTCCACTCAGTTCGGTGTCAGGCACTCGATTCCGCTCTGGCGTCTCGGCGTCGTGGACTTCACCGTCGCACGCGGGCACTCCGACTGGGCGGGCCGACGCCAGGGATGGTTGACCCGAACCTTCTGGCCCCTCTGGTTCGCCAGGGACGGCGTCTTGCTGAATCCGGACCACCTTCCCTGTCTTCGCAGCCGCTTCCTGACCGAGCCCTGCCAGGAGTGCAGGGCCCGAGTCCCGTTCATGCCCGGCGTACGAGTTCCCTACTACCTCTGGATCGGCTCCCCGCGTCCGACGCCCTGAGCGGATCTGGAGTCACCGAACCACAAGGACTCTGAGGAGGTCCGACGATCACCGTTCACCCTGGCGCTGCCCGGGAAGCAAGTGAAGAGCTGCGGTCGCCTCCGTGCTCTGGTAGATCGTTGGATTGAACTGTCAACGCGATTGTGGCGGGATGGGAATGCGCTTCCTGGGCGGCTGGGGCAGGAACGAATAGCCGACCGGCACATAGGTGGCCTTGGCGAAGGCCTCCAACGGCTTGAATGTCGGCATCGCCTCGCCGCGTTCCCAGCGATCATATATCGGAAAGCGACTGTGCAGACTCCCCAGGCTTCGGTTGATCCATTCTCTCGCCCATCGTAGAATCACATATTTCACCATGACGCGGCTCATACGCCATTTTGCTATCGAACATTGATTCTATCGGTCTCCACGGGCGAAATCAACGTTGGGTAGGACTGCAGCTTGGCGAGAGACACAGGACAATAACGGAGGACGGAGTCCATCCTACCGCGGCTGCCTTGTCCCCGTCTCCTCCACGCCCTTTGTGTTTCAAGAATGTTGTTCCGGCGCCTTCCGCCTGGCATCCGGGATGTCAATCCATCTTGAGCGACTCCATCCGCTGTTGGGCTTTCTGCACTTCGGGATCGTTCATATAGGGCGCGATCTTCATCATGGAGCCCATCATCTTCGTGCCTGCTTCTTCCATTTTGCTCTGGACCTTCTTGAGCGGTTCCGGCAGGTTCTGATCGTTCTTCAGTTCGGGATACTTCTCCGTGAGCTTCTGCATGGTCGGCGCGAGTTTCTCCATCTTGTCGGCGAACTGATTGGTCGCCTTGGCCACGTCCTGGGCGCTGCCCGCCTTGTCCAGTGCGGCCGTATATTCTTCCATGGCGCTCACCCACTGGTTGGAGGCCTTCTCCACATCCGCGTATTTCTCGCCGCCGCCACAGCCGGGAAGGAAAGGAATCGCGGTCAACACACATGCCAGGGAAATAACAACGTTCTGCCTCATGAGTCAGGTCTCCAACCGGGGTACGATATCGCATCCGCATTGACCCAGGACGTTCCCAGATCAATCGGAATCCATCGGGATCATGAAGGCCGGGGACGGTCTTGCCAAGGGAGAATCCTGGAACCCCTGAACGGCTCTGGCGATAGGAATTGGAGAGACCGGTACTTCTTCCAGGGCGGGGACGGGTTTGAAAGCCGACCCTGTGGCCTTGCCACGGGCGAGGAGAGGATCTATATTGGAGGTCCCTTGACCAGGAAGGGATCTCATGAGCGTAGTGGTCGTGAACCGGTTCGTTCGTCTGTTGACGCTGGGCTGGCTGATCGGTCCGATCTTCGACAAGGAGATGCGGGTCTCCAGCCGGCGACGGCGAAACTATGTGCTCCGCTTCCTCTACATCGGGTTGTTCGCGTTCCTGCTGGCGGTCGTCTGGGCCGAGACCGTGCCGTATCAGAGCGCGGCGGCCTACCAGAGTTCCCGCATGGCCATCGCCGGCCAGGCCATCGTCAGCACCGTCTTGTGGTTCGAGTTCATCACGGTGCAGGTGATCGCCGTGGTCATGCTCAGCACGTCGATCAGCGACGAGATCTACCATCGCACGCTCGGCGTGTTGATGACCACGCCCATCGGGAGCTTTCAGATCGTCGTCGGCAAGCTGCTGAGCCGGCTGCTGCAACTGGTTCTGCTGCTGGCGATTTCGCTGCCTCCGCTGGCGGTCGTTCGCGTGTTCGGCGGCGTGCCGGGGGACTTCCTCGCCTGCGGTCTGTGCGTGACGTTGACCACCGCGCTGTTCGTCGGGTCCCTGAGCCTGTTCTTCTCGATCCTCACCCGACGGGCGTACACCGTGATCCTCACGACAATCGTGACGCTGGGCCTGCTGTTCCTGTTGGTTCCGTTGGGGGCGGCGTTCCTGGCCTATTACCCGCACGATCCGCCGGCGGCGTTCTGGCGGGGGCTGTCGCTGGTGAATCCCTATCTGATCCTGTTCGAGGCGACGGTGGCGATGCAGGGCGTCCGCGTGTGGGGCGTGGTCCCATGGCCGATCCATTGCGGCGCGATGCTGGGGGCCTCCGGATTGCTGCTGTTGTTGTCGATGACGCTGGTCCGCAAGGCGGCCCTCCGTCAGGCGATGGGTTTGACCGGGCTGTGGTCGGGCCGGGGTTCGCGGAAGCCCGAGAAGAGCATGGTCGAGGGGCGGGTCGCCCGGGTGAAGGGCCCGCCGGTGTTGTGGAAGGAGTGCCGCATCCCGCTGCTGGGCAGACGCCGGGTGATGAACCTCATTGGGGCAATCGCCATTCTTGCGTTGATCGGCCTGACCTATGGGCTCTGCTATCGGGAGAACTGCCTGGATGACGGCGAGATCCAGTCGGCCTACATGATCGTCTTCTTCGCGGTCGGGATGCTCTTCACGATCGTGCTGCCGGCCACGTGCATCGCCTCGGAGAAAGAGGCGCAGACCTGGTCGCTCCTGCTGACCACGTCCCTCGGCGAATGGCAGATCCTCGCCGGCAAGTTCGGCGGCGTCGTGCGTCGTTGCCTGCCGGCCTGGGGATTGTTGTTCGCGCACGTTGTGGCGTTCTCCATCGTCGGGTATGTCCATCCGGCGGCGATCCTCCAGTTCGGCCTGATCGCGGCCTGGACCCTGGTCTTTCTCTCGGGCGCCGGTCTGTGCTTTAGCCAGCGTTTCAAGCACACGACCACCGCGGTGATCGCGAACATGGGCCTGGCCGCCACCCTGTGGGCGATCATTCCGCTGATAGCGGCCATCGTGATGGTTGGGACTGGCCACGGGGACAGCGACTGGATCGAGCCGTACCTGGACATGAATCCGTTCGTCCAGGCGGGCGTCGTCGCCATGGCGACCGCCCACAGTGGCGGGCTTGGCGCGTACGAGTGGGCGCAAGGGGGCCTTGGCAGCGTCGGGGACGCGACAGCATGGATCGTCCTGACGGCTCTGGCTCATGGGGCGGTCGGCCTAGCCCTGGCGGCTTGGACCGGATCTCGCTTGAGACGGAACGTGCGATGAGACTCCGCTCATCGATCACCCCCTTTCGAGCGCCGCCGGCGGTTGCGGCGTCCTGCGGGCTCGCGACGTCGAGTTGCACCCGTGGGTTGATCCGTTCCTGCCCCGGGTTTCTCCGGGCTATGGCAGGAAGTTGAGGGGCCGGAAGTCGTCCGGATTGGCGAGGGCGGCCTGCGAGTACCCCGGGATGACCGCTTCGAGCGTCGTCGGATCGTTGCCGAAGTGCCGCGTGAAGATCTCCGCGAACACGGCTCTGTAGTCGGTGCGACGGCGGATGTAGCGATCCTGGGCGCTGAAAAGATCCCCTGGAGCCCAGGTCGCGGCGTCGCAGTTGTAGACGCCGCCGCGGACTCGGCCACCGGCTGCGAGCATCACGCAGGCATGGGCGTGGTCGGTGCCCCGGCTGCCGTTCTCCCGGGAGGTCCGGCCGAACTCGGTCACTGTGACCACAAGCAGTTGGTCCCACTGCTCCCGCAGGTCGTGGTAGAGAGCCTGGTACCCCTGGGCCACCTGGGCCAGCAGGCCGCCATGCTGGCCGTCGACTTGGCCCTGATTGGTGTGCGTGTCCCAACCGCCGACGTTCAGGGCCAGAACCCGCGCCGGGGTTCGCTTGAGCAACATGGCGGCGTGCGTCAGCTTCTGCCCAAGATCGCCCGTCGGGTAGTTCGCGGGGGCCGAAGGGACGTAGGGGCCCTGTGCGACCGCGTCCTGGACGATGCTCATCGCGTCGCCCAGCGTCAGCCCGGTGCCGTAGACGAGGTCACGATGGGGTTTGTCGGGGAAGTCCCGGGGTCCGCCGTAGGCGCCCAGCAATCCCTGGCCATCGGGCCCCTGCGCTTCGGCGGGCGCCCGGCCGAGGAACTTGCGGGTGTGCGAGGGAGTGCCCGACAACGTGAAGGCCGCCGGATCACGGAGGGTCGGAATGGGCAAGGGGCCCTTGAGAGCCGTCATCTGCGAGCCGGCGATCGCAGCGGCCGCCAGCCGGTTGGCGCTCGGATCCATGGTCATCGCCACTTGTCGATAGAGCATGCCCTCTTCGAAGGCGGTGTCTCCCGGCATGCCGGTTTCCCAGTATTGCTGGCTGTCGAAGTGGGACTGCGACTGTCCTGTGTATCCGACGCGATGGAGGAGGGCGAGCTGGCCCGGTCCGGCCAGGCCGTTGAGGTCTGGATGGTTGTACAGATCCAGGATCGGGGCCATGCGAGGATGCAGCCCGGCGAAGTCGTTGCCGAGGTCGATGGCCGTGGCGCGTGGGATGAACAGGGTGGGGCGGCTGGTCGTGCTGTACTGGGGGTCCCCGTAGGGAATGACCGTGTTGACGGCGTCATTGCCTCCCCGCTGGAAGATCAGGATCATCTTCGCGTCGTCCGGCGTCGCGGACGCGGGCGTCTCCTGTCCGGCAGTGAGGGCCGGCCGGCCGGAATGCAGGCCGAATCCCAGGATGGTGAGGCCGCCCATTCTTAGAAAGTCACGTCGTCGCATGGTCATGGCTCCTGGTTCCTTCGGGACTGCGTCACTGGTAGTGCCACTGCGGCAAGCTGAGCATCAGGCCGACGAGATCACGGACTCGGCGCTCCACCGCCCTCGCATCGGACAGTTCCAGGGGCGTCGGTTCCCCGTTCTCGTCCGTCGCAAGGGATTGCGTCAGCAGATCGAGGTTCTCCCGGTTCAGACCGCCCTCGAACAGCTTCTCGTTGAGCCAGAGAACGACCTGTTCGGGCGTCCGGGGGCTCACGGGGTCCAGCCAGGTCCCGACGTCCCAGGAGTAGGCGGCGTTGCGGTTCTCCGCCAACTCGGTGACGAACTCGATTCTGGCCAGCAGGGACACCGTGTCGATCCAGTCGGGTCCGAGTTCCGAGTACCCGTCGGGGTCGTCGCGTGTGAAAAGGTCCATGCCCGAATGGCACTGCCTTGATCGTGGTTGGCGCGGAGCTTGGGCGGCGGTGCCAGAGGCTGTGGTGCCATTTCATCGTGGATGAAGATCTTGCTCTGCGCCGTCAGATCGGTATCATGGTTTTGGCCTTCCTTGGCC
>DATIKY010000152.1:0-6738 GCA_035476995.1 Sedimentisphaerales bacterium
GCGATCCGCATGCGGCGGCGGATTTCGGGAGTTCCAGTCCGGGTGGCAGCGACAAGCGGAGTCTTCGCAGCTTGTCGATGGCTCCCTCGCAGGGGCAAGACCATCGACAAACCAGTCTGCCGCTGCCACCCGGAGTCGAAGAAAGGCGTTCCGACTTCACACTTCAAACCTCACACTTCAGACTTCAAGAGAAGATACCGCCTTACGGCGTCACTACGAACGAGGAGGAACCCGCGACGCAGGCTGCGGCCGAAACGCTTCACGCTTCCCCCTTCACGCTTCACGATTCATTCTACGAAACGAACCCAATTCCGGCAGGCGGCCGTGCGCTGCCGTGCGAAGAGGCAGTTGACGCTTCGATTCCCACGCGAAGTATGGTATAGGTGTGACTTGGCCGGCCGGTGCTGCTGCCGGGCAGAGGTCTAATGGATCCGCTTGAGAAGGAAGGGGTGGCGCATGACGCACGGAGTGACTTCGATGACGCGTAAGGGCCTGTCGGTCGCGGTGGTGGCAACATTACTCGTGATCGCGTTCGCAGGCGGGGACGTTGCGGCCGGGGACCAGAATCGACCGGGCGACTACTTCGCGATCCAGGTGGTGGACCGCCAGAGCGGTCGGGGCGTACCGCTGGTGGAGCTGCGGACCACCAACCTCATCCGCTACGTCACCGACAGCCAGGGCTTTGTCGCCTTCCTCGAACCCGGCCTGATGGATCGCGAAGTCTTCTTCATCGTCGAAAGCCACGGGTACGAAGTCCCCCAGGACGGCTTCGGATATCGAGGCGTTCGGCTGCGGACCACGCCGGGCGCATCAGCGGTCGTCAAGATCGACCGGCTCAACGTCGCCGAGCGGCTGTATCGCGTCACCGGCCAGGGGATCTACCGCGACAGCGTCCTGCTGGGCCGGCCCGTCCCGCTGAAGAACCCAGTTCTCAACGGCCAGGTCATGGGCCAGGACTCGGTCTTTACCTGTCTCTATCGAGGCCGGGTGTTCTGGATGTGGGGCGACACAAGCAAGCCCTCCTACCCGCTGGGGAACTTCGCCATGTCCGGCGCGGTCTCGGACCTTCCCGGTCGCGGCGGGCTGGACCCTTCGGTCGGCGTCGATCTGGAGTACTTCGTGGGCCAGGACGGATTCAGCCGGAAGATGGCCCCGCTCAAAGAGCCCGGCCTGGTCTGGCTCGACGGTTTGCTCACCGTGCAGGATACGCGGGGCAACGAGCGGATGGTCGCGAAGTTCGCCCGGCTCAAAGGCATGGAGGAAACGCTCGAACGCGGACTGATGGTCTTCGACGACCAGACGAACACCTTTGAGCCCCTCGTGCGTCCGGGCCTGGAGTTCCTTCCCTACCGAAACACCGGTCACGCGTTCCCCGTCCAGGCGGCGGGCCGGCGGTACTACTATTTCACCTCCCCCTCGCCGGTGGGCGTGCGGCTGCGCGTCCCGGCTCAGTGGGACGCGGTCGTCGACGCCAATCAGTATGAGGTCCTCACGGCCCTGTCGCCGGAAGCCGCGGACGAGCGACGTGACTCTTCTGCCCGTTGGATCCGATTCGGAGTCATGTTGGCCTCGCGGGGCAACGACAGGACCGCAGCCATCGAGGCATTGGAGGGGGAGACCAAGGGGCTGAAGGTCCTCGATATCGAGTCGGGCCGGGAGATCATCCCGCACAATGGAACGGTCCACTACAACGCCTGGCGGCAACGTTGGATCGGCATCTTCGGCCAGCTCTACGGCGACTCCTCCGCCCTGGGCGAGATCTGGTACGCCGAGGCCGATACGCCCGTCGGGCCCTGGGGCTACGCCCGCAAGATCATGACGCACAACAAGTACTCGTTCTACAACCCCAAGCACCACCCGCTCTTCGACCAGGACGGCGGCCGGACGATCTACCTCGAAGGCACCTACACGTGGACCTTCTCGGGCTCGGAGGAACGGGCGACCCCGCGATACGACTACAACCAGATCATGTACCGCCTGGACCTGGGGGACTCCCGCATGGTCCTGCCTGTGGCGATCTATCGGGTGAAGGGAGAACAGAGATGCCTGCCGGGCTCCGCGGTGACCGAGGGCGACCTGTGGGACCGAGTGGAATCCGTGGCGTTTTACGCGGTCGAGCCAAGCCGGGGCGCCAAGGACCTGATTCCTGTCTACGCCGAGAGGCAGGCCGATGGGGGCACGCCTCTGACGACCGAGCCGCGCGAGGCTTCGGCCAAACCGCTGTTCCTTGCCCTGCCCCCAGCGGAACCGGCGCCGAAGAATGAGGGCATCGTCCCGCTCTACGAATACCGCCAGGACAACTCGGATCGACTGCGGTACTCGACGCAGGCCCAACTCGATCGGGCAGGCTGGACCCGCAGCGAGAAGCCCCTGTGCCGGGTCTGGAAAGCGCCGGCCGGGCCGACGCTTCTCGACGGCTCAGCGAGCCCTGCCCGCTGACGATCCCTCGCGGCCGATGCTGACCGCGACCTCGGCGCCGAAGCCCGCGGGACGATGCCAGAGGCAATCTCCGGAGGCAACTTGGACCGACGCATGAGAAACGAATGCTCCCGGGTCCCCCGGCCCGCCCTCGGAATGGAGTTCGCCACCGGGCTGGTCACGGCCATCGTAGCCGGCTTTTCGCTGAGCAACTGCCTGTCGCCCCACGTGCCGCCGCGAAGGTACAGCAGGCCAAACCGCGCGAAGTCGCGAGGCGAGATCGCCAGCCGGCCCGGGCGGTCATCCTCCCCGAAGGCCAGAAACGTCGGATCGTCCTGGCACCCGATCGCGTCCGTCAGCAGCGGATGCAGCACCTGCGAATCGACCGTCGCATGGGTTGCCCCGTAGACCTTCGTGAACAGCGTATCGAAGAACAAGGCCATCTGCCAATCGTTGTAGGCGTACGCGGTCCCCGGCTCCTCCGCCAGACCATAGCAGGAGATCTGATTGGCCATGTGACGCCAGGTGATGCGGGAGTCCTTGTGGCCCAGTCCGGCGTTGATCTCCTTGAGTCGGGGCTCCCACTCGCAAACAGGCTGATTGACGTCCGGAATTCGCCTGTCCTCGACCGCCCTGAAAAGAAAGTGAGCGTAGATCGGCTTGGCCGCCGAGGCGACGTCCATCCGCCGGGAAGGGTCGCCCCAGGAGTAGACCATGGTTCCGTGTCGCACGACGCAGCCAGACCCGCCGACGCGGTCGCTGAACGCCTTGAGCGCATCGGCCGAGAGCCCCGCCTCGCCGGGGGGCTTCGTCGCCCACTCCCGGCCAGGATAGACCGGAGCGGCGTGTGCCAAGCCGCCCAGGGAAAGGACGGCAATTATAACGATCAGTCGCGTTCTCATGTCGCCTCCGCAGCATTGCGATCCAGATCCGAAGCACGAAATCCGAAATCCGAGCCCGCATCAGCGGGAACGTCAACAAATCCAAAGGGCCAAATCCAAATGACGGAAACGCGGCCGCCCATCGTGGCGGGGGCATCCTGCCCCTGCTCTTGCTCTCTTTCGGGCAACACAAACGAGGGCGGGACGCCCTCGGGACGCAAGGGCAAGATGCCCTCGCCACGAAGGCGGCGGCCGCGGCGGCTAGTTTTCCTTCATCACGTGGTCGTCGTACTCGACCTCGAACCGCAGCTTGTGCTTGGCCTCCTCGGCCGCCAGGGAGAGGAACAGGTTCCGCAAGGGCTCGCTTTCGGCCAGCCCGGCCAGATCCGAGTACAACTTGAACGCGGCCTTCTCCTTCTTCATCGCCAGGACCAGAGCCTCGGCGTAGCTCATCCCTTCCGACGGCTCCCCCTCCACGAGATACTCCGCCAGACCCAGTCCCATGAGCTGCCCGGCCCCGGCCCCGAACGAGTACTCGCCCCGTTTGACCGCATCGAGCCTGGCCCGGTGTCCCTGCTCTTCCCTGGCGAAGTCGAGGAACGCCTTCTTCATCGCCGGCGCGTCCATCTTGCCCGCCAGAGCGGTGTAGAACTCGCTGGCCTCGATCTCCCCAGCAATCGCAAAATCCAGAACCGCGTTCACACTCCCGAATGTCTTGCCCATATCGTCCCCTTATTCGGTCCCCACTCAATGGTTGATGGCGTAGCGTCCGAACCACCCATACGAACATTGATCCTACCCGCGAGTCCGGCCATACAGAAGCCGAAAACCCTCTTGTCATGGACGGTAATCCCCGCTAGAATGCACGGGATCCCGGGGCCCTGGAGCGTCCCCCGGAAGGTGACTCGTCAATCGCAAGTGAGAGAGATCTGTGCTGCGGAGGTCCTGTGCAACGAGGAACGATAATCTGGATCGGCCTTCTTGCCGTGCTCATCGGCGTGATCATTCTCATGATCGGCAATAGCGACTTCTTCGGGACGGGCGGCTTCTCCGGATGGTCCCGAGGCATTCCCATCCTGGCGATCTGGTCGGCCTTCTGGGCGTTGCTGTGGCTTTCGACGCGGGACCGGCAACCGGTCTTCGGCCGAGTGCCTTACCGGATGGCCGTCGCCCTGGCATTCAGTGCGGCGCTTCTCGTGCTGACGTTCGACGCGTCGGGAGGTCGTTGGCGTTGGGAGAGTCGGGCATACGCCGAGGCGCTGTCCCTGTGTCCTTCCCTGCCGCCTCTCGTGGAGGAAATCCGCGGGACGACGACTTCGGAAACACCGCCTCCTTCCCCGGCCGATCGTCCTGAGGACGCACAGACAATGCCGGACGGACTGTCTTATGGCGTTTGCCGCCTTCGGGGTGCCGGCGGAGGGATTGTCATATTGCGATCCAGAGAGTAGAGGATTCTCGCCGGCTCGGAGGACAGGGCAACGCCGGCGAGCGACCCGAGCGCCGAGGCCGGTGGGGATACGGCGGAGGGGACTCGACACAACGTCGGGCCTTTCTCCCCTCTCCGCTGGCACCCCACAAAGCGACAAACGCTTTTGGTTTCATCGTTTGACAGACCTGTGCGTCTGTTCTATTGTGTACCCGCATCCCTCGGGAATGCCACCGGGACGTAAGGCATAGATGAGAACTCAGATGACGCGATCCGTCAGTCCGACGAAGTTTCTGATTGAGGAGGAGACCCGCCACATCCATGTCGCGGTCGTGGAGGCGGAACGCACTACTTCCGCGGAAATCAAGGTCGTGCTGGCCAGGCATTGCTGGGGCGACATCAAAGCCAAGGCCAGGAGGGTCTTCAAGACGCTGGGCCTGGATGGGACCCAGCAGCGCAACGCCGTGCTGCTGTTGTTCGTGGTCACGAATCGCGAGTTCCTCATCTACGGCGACGAAGGCATCCACGCCAAGGTCGGCCAGGACTTCTGGGACGACGTCCGCGACGAAATGGCCCAGGCGTTCGCCCGGGACGCGTTCGGCGATGGGATCGCCAACGGCGTGCGCCGGATCGGGGAGAAACTCGCCCTGCATTTCCCCCGCGGACAGGATGATGTCGATGAGATATCCAATGAGATCGTTTATACGCGATAGGACTCTGTGCTGCCTGGCCCTGGTCGCCGCGACGTCGCTGCCTTCTCTGGGAGGCGACCCGATCAGGAAGTACGCGCCATTTCCCCAACCCGACGCGGGCTATGTCACGGACATCGCCGAGGTGCTGCCCGATGAACAGGAGCGACAGATCGAGGAGTGGCTGCTCAAGACGGAGACCGGCCGGGGCGTCGAGATCGTCGTCGTCACCATCCGCTCCATTCGCGACTATCCGGGCACGCCGAACCGCGACATCGAGACCTTCGCCCGCGCGCTCTTCGACGCTTACGGCATCGGCAACATGCCCCGGAACGACGGCGTGCTCCTGCTCGTGGCGACCCAGGATCGCAGGGTCCGAATCGAGCTGGGCGCAGGCTACGGGCACGAGCGGGATGGCGACGCCGCCGACATCGTGAATCGCAGGATACTGCCCTCCTTCCGCGAGGGAGACTACGCGAAGGGAATCACCCGGGGGACCCAGGCCCTGATGCGGCGGTTCGCCGGCGTCTTTCTGGTCCCATGGTGGACCCGATGGGCCTTGATCGGAGCGATCGCGGGTTTGATTCCCGTCGCCATCAGCCTGTTCCGAAACGGCAAGCGGGGCTGGGGCTGGGTCGTCGCCGGACTGATCATCGTCCTGGCGCTGGCGTTGATCTGGCTCCTGCGACGCACGCTCAGGGCGGTCGCCGAGGACGGCTTCGCCCCGGGCGGACTCGGAGGATTCGGCGGCGGGTTCTCCGGTGGCGGCGGAGCAACCGGAAGCTGGTGAGGATCGACCAATGATGTGCCCCAAGTGCCAAAGGGACAGTTTCAAACAGAAGTACGTGAGCGCACTGGACCTGACCCTCGATTACTGCACTCGATGCAAGGGGATCTGGTTCGACGGCGGCGAACTGTACCGGGCGATGCCCCGGGCGGAGAGACTCCTGAGGATTCCGCCCAACGCCGTGCGGCTCGACGCGCAGTGCCCCCGCTGCCGGGCGATCCTCCACACCTTCCCCTATCCTGGTACCAAGGTGGTCGTCGAGATGTGCGGCAAGTGCGACGGCCTCTGGCTGGACGCGAACGAATTCGCCGCCCTCCGCAAGGCCAGACAGGAACTGAGAGACAATCCGCCGGTCGAAGAACCGGTCGAGCCGGACGGCGTCAAAGGCGCCTTGATCGAATGGCACTGCCTTGATCGTGGTTGGCGCGGAGCTTGGGCGGCGGTGCCAGAGGCTGTGGTGCCATTTCATCGTGGATGAAGATCTTGCTCTGCGCCGTCAGATCGGTATCATGGTTTTGGCCTTCCTTGGCCGATATC
>DATIKY010000153.1:0-8223 GCA_035476995.1 Sedimentisphaerales bacterium
GGCAAGCTGTTCTTCCGGCTTGTCCAGCAGGCTGTGCAGACCGAACCGGTCCCCTATGATCGCCTGGTTCAGGTCGCAGGCAAACGTCGACTTCTGGGGCACAACCCATAGTGTGCACCTCAGTCAAGTAAATACCCCGTTGCGCCAATATCGGATTGGTCTTGAATCGCCTGCGGCGGGATCCGGTCGCAAAACGTCGCATCCTCGAAAACCTCCAACAGCTTTATGGCGGCATAGAAGACTATGACGTGTCCATCGAAGGGGGAACTGTCCAGGTCTTCTTCCATGAGGCCGGTCTGGTCAGTCCCGTTCCGGCGACGCGGCTCTCGGACGGTACACTTCGGTATCTGTGTCTATTGGCTATCTTGTGCCATCCTACGCCTCCTCCACTGCTGTGCATCGAGGAACCCGAATTGGGGCTGCATCCCGACATCATGCCAACGCTCGCACGGCTCCTGAAGACCGCGTCCGAACATACCCAGTTGGTGGTAACGACTCACTCAGATATCCTTGTCGATGAACTCAGCGACCAGCCGGAGTCCGTTGTTGTCTGCGAGAAATCGGAAGGGCAGACGACAACGAAGCGGCTCGATAGGCAGACTCTCAACGGATGGCTTGAAAAGTACCGTCTCGGAGAACTCTGGACTCAAGGAGAAATCGGAGGGGTACGTTGGTGAAAGTCAAGCTGTATATCGAAGGAAGTGGCCAGAGCCGGTCTTTGCACATCAAGTGCCGTGAGGGCTTTCGAAAGCTCCTGAAACGGGCAGGGTTCAAGAACCGCATGCCGTCCACCAAGGCGTGCGGCAATCGCAACGCCGCATACGACGATTTCAAGACCGCGCTACGCAACACAAAGGATGATGAATACCCCGTTCTGCTTGTGGACAGCGAAGCGCCCGTCAGTCAGCCTGCATGGCAGCATCTCCGATCGCGAGACGGATGGGAACGACCTGCGGGGACGGACGATGATCAGGCGCAACTCATGGTCCAATGCATGGAGAGTTGGTGTGTCGCCGACAGAACTGCTTTGCGGAGGTTCTTCGGCGACAGTCTTCGCGAGAACGCTTTGCCCCCGCTGGATGACCTTGAGGCGCGCGACAAGCAGGCAGTTCAAGAGGCTCTTGTCAACGCGACACGGGATTGTGGGCGTCAGAGAGGATACGAGAAGGGGAGACGCTCTTTTGAGCTGCTTGCCGAACTGGATCCTGCCGAACTCAGAAGACGCCTGCCGCACTTCGTGCGTCTGTGCGAGACGCTTGCATCGAGACTGCGGCCCTGATATCTCCTTGCGGTCAAGGAAGGTCATAATGTGCAGAATGATCTGTGATTCTGCAATGTCGAGTTTGCAGAATGCGCGATTCCGATTGGGCGCAACCTGGAATCCGAACGCATCCTACCTGCCTCTCTCGACCACGATTTTCTCGATCTGGAACTGGCCCAGGGCGGTGGCCATGTTGAAGAAGTCGCCGGGGTCGCCGTTGCCGACGGCCAGGGCGATGTGGCCTGCGTCGTAGCCGCCTCGACCGCTGCTCTTGAAGGCTGCGTCCAAACCCGCCCACTTGCCGCCGATCCAGGCCTGCGTCCAGGCGTGGCCGCCGAAACCCTGCTGGCCGCCGAACTCGTCCACGTAGGCGACGCCGACGACGACCTGCGACGGGATGCCGACCGCCCGGCACAGGGCCGCGGTCAGGACCGCGAACTCCGAGCAGTCGCCCTGGCGGCTCTCGACCACCTCGGCCGCGGAGGCGTAGCCCACCGACAGGCTCTTGTCGTCAATGTACTCCGCGACGAAAGCCTCGATCCTCCGCACGGCTTCGGCCGCGTTCTTCGTATCGCCGACGGCCTTGCGGGCCAGAGCGATAATCTGCTTGTTGTCGCTCTGCAGGAACCGCGTCGGCTGGATCGCTTCCAGCAGCGCGGGGTCGTTCCCCTGGTAGGGGAACTCGCCGCCGACGGGGGCCGCCACCGGACGGACCTCCAGAATCACCTTGCCCTCCGGCGTCCGCGTGGCCTTTTGGTTGTCCGTCGTGGGGATCGAAATGTCCTCAGCCTTGCCGGGGTCGAGCGTGTACGTGATCGCAACGATCCCGTGGAGGTTCTTGATGGGCTCGGGGCTCTTGACGAACATTCGGTCGATCAGGTCCAGGACGTCGTTTTTGCCCAGGGCAAACTCCTTGGGGCAATCGACCATCTCGATCAACAGACCCGCCATGGGCACGACGCTCTTGAGCGTCCGCATTTCGTCGTCCACATAGCTCGTGGTGACGACGTTCCCCGCGCCGGGCATGTTCATCGTGGTGACCACTTCCGTCAGCTTCACCACGCGTCCGAGCAGGTCCACTTCCTTCTTGTCCTTGATCGAGACCCTGGCGGTCATGCCCTGCATGACGCCGGGACTGAAGACGGTCGCCGAGTACTCCGTGCCGGGTTTGAGCCCCTTCTCCAGGGTCAGCAGACGCAGGCCCTCGGACATCAAGGCCCCTTGCGGCCACTGGATCGTGCTCTTCTGCTCGGCGCCGAACTGGCTCGACACGACGTCGACCGCGCCGCCCTCTCTCACGACGCCCACGGTCTTCATCGTCACCGCGCCCAGGAGCTGCACGGACTCAAACCGCAGGGGCTTGCCGTCGGGGGTCTCGACGCTCGTCTCGGTCATCTCGATGGTCACCGGAATCCCTATCCGGCTGATCGTGATGCTCACCCGGTCGCTGGTGGTGACCGTTCCCCCGTCCACGCTGCGGGTGTGGACGGAATGGCCGACCTTCTTGCCCTCCATGAAGACCGCCAGGTAGTCCGTCTCCGTCTGGGCCCAAGCCGGGGCGCAAACGATCGTCAGCAAGAACAAACCCACATAATAACCGCGGCGTATCATTCGGCGATTCCTTCCACCTCCCTACGACACCGTGTACGGAGGATCCAATGCGTCTTCGCTTTCTGGGGCTGCCAACGGGGTCGGAAGGGGCCCGGCAGACACCGAGCCCCCCCCTGCCGTATAGCCACTGGGCTCGACGCTCGGGTCGCACGCCTGCGTAGCCCTATCCTTCGGCCCAGCACACGCATCCTACAGCCTGCGGAGACAGGATTCAAGGCCCGCCTCGGCACGACCGAGAATATCGCACCTCCCGGCACGATCTGGGTGCGTTTGCCGCTTGGGAGGCTTCCAGCAGGAATGGAAACACGCCGACTCCCAAGCACACCCGCTCAGGTCAAGGGAACGTCAGGAACACGCACGGTGCTGCGGTGGCGACACTCCCATACACTCTGCTGGAAGCCCCTGAAGCGGTAAACGACGTCCTTCTGTCGTCCTCGTCAATTCTCTCGGCCAACCGTTTTTCATCCGAAATCGCCCGAAATGCCGATACTGCCAGGGACGAAACGCGTGGTTCTTCTCAGTTGCACCCCCAGGCGTTGCGGCGTAGAATGCAGGCCTGCAAGAATTGGATCACGTGCCCGGTTCCTCGGTTAGGATGCTACAGATATGAACATGGATGAGTTGTTGGGTCTGGTCTCTTCGAACCCGGCGGTCGCCGTCCGGATCGATTCGCGCAAGGTGCAGCCCGGCGACGTCTTCGTCGCGATTCGGGGCGCCTCCTGCGACGGCCACCAGTTCATCGGCCAGGCCCTCGCCAAAGGCGCGCGATACATCGTAGGCGAAACCGGCCGCGAGAACACATTCGATCCATCGCATCCCTGCCACAGTGGACCGGCGACCACTCCAAGCGTTGATGGTATGGTTCGTAGTGTGCCCGTAAGGGCATATCTTCGATCGGATGAGCAGAAGACAACGCCTTACGGCGTCACCACGAACGAAGCGACATTCGTCCCCGCCGAAAACCCTGCGGTCGCGGCGGGCCTGCTGGCCCATGCCTCCAAGGGCTATCCGTGCAGCCGCCTGACGTGTTTGGCCGTCACCGGTACCAACGGCAAGACGACCGTCACCTACCTGGTCCGCGCCTGCGTCGAGTCGGCCGGGCACAAGTGCGGCCTGATGGGAACCGTGGTCTACGACACCGGGTCGGGCGCGACGCAGTCCTCGCTGACCACCCCCGACTGTCTGACCATCGCCGACGCCCAGAAGCGGATGGTCGACGCCGGCGCGACCCACATGGTCATCGAAGCCAGCAGCCACGCCCTGTCCCAGGACCGCCTGGCGGGCGTGAACTTCCGCGCCGCGGCCTTCACGAACCTGACCGGCGACCACTTGGACTACCATGGTACCGTGGAGAACTATCTGGCCGCCAAAACCCGGCTGTTCACCGCCCTGGCTCCCGACGCCTGCGCGGTGCTGAACAAGCAGGCCCCCCAATCGACGTATATTGCCCAGGCGACGAAGGCTCGCGTTTGCTGGTACGCTGTGGATGAGCCCGCGAATCTGACGGCGCGCGTCCGATCCATGACCATCGCGCGAACGGAGTTCTCGCTGGAATACCAGGGTCGAACCGCAGCAGTCAGAACGCCCCTCCTGGGTCGGCACAACGTCGCCAATCACCTGGCCGCAGGCGGGCTTTGCCTGGCAGCCGGGATGGATCTGGAGGCGGTGGCCGCCGGGCTGTCCTCGCTCCAAGGAGTCCCCGGACGACTGGAGAAGGTAGGCGACGGGGACGTTGCGGTGCTGGTCGACTACGCCCACACCGACGACGCCCTGCAAAACGTCCTGACGACGCTTCGACCCCTGTGCCGAGGCCGGCTCACGGTCCTGTTCGGTTGCGGCGGCGACCGCGACCGGACGAAGCGGCCGCGGATGGCCCAGGTGGCCGAGCGGCTGGCTGATGCAATCGTCGTCACCAGCGACAACCCAAGGACCGAGGACCCCGACGCCATCATCGGCGAGATCCTCACGGGCTTCGAGGACCCCGGCTCCGAGCGGATCACCGTGGAAGCCGATCGCAGGAAGGCCATCGAGCTTTCCATCGAGAACGCCCGACCCGGCGATATCGTGCTCCTGGCGGGCAAGGGCCACGAGACCTATCAAATCATCGGCGCCCAGAAACACGACTTCAGCGACCAGGACATTGCCCGGCAATGTCTGGCAGGACGTGTGAGAAGTGAACCGAAGCGGTGTTGTGACAGACCATGAACATCGAGAAACCACCCGGACGAAGCAACGACTTTTCGTAAACCGTTTGAAAGAAGGATGATAAGGATGATGCAGCCAATCTTGATAGAAACCCTGACCCGGATCCTCGGGGCGTCCGTCGAAAGCCGACCCGCCGGGACAGAAGCCAAGGCATCCCACATTGCCGGAGTCAGCACAGACTCCCGCACGATCCAGCCGGGCGACTGCTTCTTCGCCATCGCCGGCGAGAACTTCGACGGCCACGACTATGTCGCCCAGGTTATGCAGAAAGGCGCGGCCTGCGCCGTCGTGAGCCGGGCGGTCCCCGACGCGTCGGGACCGATTCTCAGAGTGCCCGACACCATCAAGGCACTCGGCGACCTCGCCCGCGCGTACCGGCTGATGAACCCATTCAAAGTAGTGGCCATCACCGGGTCGGTCGGCAAGACCACGACGCGTCAAATCGTTTACCACGTCTTGAGCAAGCATTTCCGCACGTATCAGGCCCAGAAGAGCTTCAACAACAACATCGGCCTGCCCCTGACTCTGCTGGGCGCCAAGCCGCAGGACCAAGTGATTGTCGCTGAACTCGGGGCCAACCATCCCGGCGAGATCGCCGAGCTGACGCGGATCGCCCTGCCCGACGTCGCGATCGTGACCAACACGCACCCGGCCCACCTCGAAGGCTTTGGCGACCTGGCGACAATCATCCGCGAGAAGCTCTCGATCTGCGAGGGCCTGCGTGACGGCGACGTCTTCATCATCAACGGCGACATCGAGCCCCTCGTGGCCGCCTGCCGGGCCAAGGACCGACCGTTCCGCACGTTCGGCAAATCGCCGGCCGCGTGCTATCGAGCGCAAGATATCGTCTGCTCGGGCACCTACAGCACCTTCACAATCCAGGGCAGGCCCGTCCGCGTGCCGCTGCCGGGACCCGGCAACGTCGAGAACGCCCTGGCCGCCTGGGCGATCTGCGACCAGTTCGGCCTGTCGGTGGACGACTTCGCCAAGGCGGTCGAGACCCTCCAGGCGGTGTCGATGCGGGCCGAGACCCTCCAGGTCGGCAAGCTCACCATCCTGAACGACTGCTACAACGCCAATCCCGCGTCGATGAAGAACGCCCTGGCGATGCTCCGCAACCTGCGATCATCCTGCGACGCCAATCGCGACCGGCGGCTGGTGTTCATCTGCGGTCACATGGGCGAACTGGGGCCTCAGACGCAGTCTCTGCACGCCGAGCTGGGCATCGCGGCGGCCGAGGCCGGGGTCGATCTGCTCGTCGCGGTGGGCGAGCCCGCCAAGACCGCGGCCCAGGCCGCGACAGACGCTGCCCGGCGGGACTTGCAGACTCTTTGTTTTGCGGATACTCTGTCCGCCTGTGACCATGTGCAGGAATTCGTCCGAGAGGACGATATAATACTGGTCAAAGGCTCAAGGACGGCCCGACTGGAGCGCGTGGTCCAGGAATTGATTAAGGATTATGGATGATGGATGATGATGGATGATGGATGATCGGCTGTTGCCCCGCAGGCCCAATCCTCAATAGTCAATCATCATTCATCAATTGGAAACGGGATGCTCTATCATCTGCTACGGCACTTCAGCGGTTTCTTCTCGGATACGCTGCATTTCTATGCGTACCAGCACGTCCTGTTCCGCGCGGTCATCGCGATCCTGACGAGCCTGGCCATCGCGCTGTTGATCGGCCCGCGGATCATCCGTTGGCTCATGAGGATGAAGATCGGCGACCGGCCCGAGTTCCACCACGCCGCCCTCAACGAGCTGACCAAGGAAAAGGCCAACACGCCGACCATGGGCGGCCTGATCATCCTGTCCTCGACGATCATCAGCACCCTCTTGTGGGCCAAGCTCAACAACCCGTTCGTGCAGAAGGCGATTTTCGTGCTCCTGTGGTTCGGGGTCCTGGGCGGCATCGACGACTGGCTCAAGCTGACCGCCGCCGCCCGCCAGCGGGGCCGCGACGGCCTGCTTCCCTGGGAGAAACTCATCTTCCAGATCGCCGGGGCGGTGCTGATCGCGTCGTTCCTGTTCTTTGACTTCTCCGAGATCGCCGACGGCAAGCTCTTCTGGATTCCCTTCCACAAGCACGGCCTGCCCCTGGGCAACTGGGCCTTCATTCTCATCGCCATCTTCTATATCTCCATGACCAGCAACGCGGTGAACCTCGCCGACGGCATGGACGGCCTGGCCGGCGGCTGCGTCGCGATGGTCAGCCTGGTGCTGGTGATCCTGTGCTTCGTGGCCTCGGAGATGATGTCGCGGACGGCGCCGGTGACCTGGGCCAGCTACCTGCTGCTGCCGCACATCCCGGAGGCGGGCGAGCTGGCCATCTTCTACGCCTCCATCCTGGGCGCGGTCCTGGGATTCCTGTGGTTCAACTGCTATCCCGCCCAGACCTTCATGGGCGACTGCGGGTCGCTGTCGCTGGGAGCCGCGATGGGCTACGGCGCCCTGGTCACCCGCCACGAGGTCCTGCTGCTGATCATCGGCGGCGTCTTCGTGATCGAGCTGATGAGCGTGGTCCTGCAGGTGGGCTACTTCAAGTACACGCACGGCAAACGCCTCTTTCGCTGCGCCCCCCTGCACCACCACTTCCACCTGGCCGGTTGGAGCGAGCCGCAGGTGGTCGTCCGCTTCTGGCTCATGGCCGCCGCCTTCGCGGCATTGGCCCTGGCGACGATCAAGCTCCGCTGACCCCCGTTCGTAGTGACGCCGTAAGGAGTTATCCTCGTCTTCGCTGGGCGAGCGTCCCCGCTCGCCCAAGAGACCGCAACAGACCCCACGACCGGTTGATCGCGTGTCCGCCGGACCGCCCTCCCGAAGGAAAGAACGGACTGATCCGGAATCCGTCGCCCCGCCGCTGTGCGGCGGGGCGACGGGAGTTTATCGCATTGGAGCCACCAGCCAGAAGGGGTGCTGCGCACCTCCCCAAAGCGAGCGTCTCGCTCGCGTACCAAGCTGGTGTGAAGGGCGGAGCAAAAGTGCGGCGGGTGGCGGGGCGGAGTAAAACTGCGGCACCCCGGCCCTATGTACCCCGTGCGATCCGGGGTGTCAATTGTTTCCTATTCACTTTTTCAATCCATCTTCCGGCCCCGGTTCCTCGGCGTAGGTTGAAGCTCTTTGGTCGGGCTGGGAGCCCCCAGGGT
>DATIKY010000154.1:0-14041 GCA_035476995.1 Sedimentisphaerales bacterium
ATTGACGTTAACGCAACAGCGCAACGCCAAGGCCGCCCGCAGCCATCGTCGTCGAACCATCGCTCGTTTACACGCCATCGGCATCAAACTCAAAGACACAATCAAATGTCACTGGAGACTTCCATAGCGTTGTAGTACTAGAATGGCTGCCAAGTTCAGATCGAACTGTTGCTTCCATTGCTTGGAGCCTGACATGCATTCGACGCCTCTCTTTAAGGATCCACCCATGACCACGCCAACCGGGCTAACGCGACGCAACTTCGTGCGAACCACCGTAGGGGCGACGATTGCGGTCCCCGCCATTCTCGGCACGACCGCCCGTGCCCAGGGACGGGTGTTCAAATTGGGCTTGATCGGGTGCGGCGGGCGGGGCCGTGGGGCGGCCGCCGGGGCTCTGGAGGCCGGCAAGATCCTCGGTTTCGACGTGCGGATCGTCGCGATGTTCGACTACTTCAAGGAGCGGGCTGTCGCGGCGGGCAAGCAGTTCAACGTCCCGCCCGAGCGGTGCTTCGGCGGGCCCTCGGGCTACCATGACATGCTGGCGACCGACGTCGAGATCGTCCTGATGGCCGAGGCGCCGCTCTTTCGGCCCGCCGCACCTGGAAGCCTGCGTCAAGGCGGGCAAGCACGTGTTCATCGAAAAACCCATCGCGGTGGACCCGCCGGGCTGCCGCCGCGTGATCGCCGCGGGCGAGGAGGCCCTGAAAAACGGGCTCGTCATCACCGCCGGCACGGAGATGCGGCACGACTGGAAGTACATCAACACGCACCAGACGGTCGCGGTGGAGGGGGCCCTCGGCAAGCTCTACGCCGGACGCGTGTCGTTCTGCATCGGCCACATGTTCTGGCGCGAGCCGATCCATCCCCGGAAGCCCGAGGACCTCGTGAAGTCGTGGCAGAACTGGATCGCCCTCTCCGGCGACCATCTCGTCGAGCAGCACGTGTACAACATCGACATCGCCAACTGGTTCGTCGGCAGGCCCCCGGTCAGCGCGGTCGGCTTCGGCGGTCGTTCGCAGCGGCCCGCGGGCGATATGTACGATTTCTTCAGCGTGGACTACGACTACGGCCAGGGCGTGCACATCCATTCCATGTGCCGCCAGGTCAACGGCTGCTGGAACTGGGTGGGCCACGACTTCGTCTATGAGAAAGGTCACACGGAGGGCAGCGACTACAAAGGCAAACCCAGGCAGTCGCCCATCCCCGCCGACCTGCCCCAGGCGCCGGTCAGCCACATCCAGGAGCAGGTGGACACGCTCTATCTCGTGAGCAAGGGCAAGCCCGTCAACCAGGCGCGGGCGGTCGCCGAATCCTCCGCCACGGCCATCATGGGACGCATGTCCGCCTACACCGGCCAGCAGATCACGTGGAAGGAGATCATGGAGGACGCGACGATCAATCCAAAGCATTATAATGAAACGCCGCGGCCGACCGCGGAGGACTTCGAGAACGGGACGGTCGAAATCCCGAAGGAAAACGTGGTCCCCCTGCCCGGCGTCAAAGCATAGCCGCCATAGGGACCACAAGATAGGAGTGAAGAGAATGTCGCAGATTCAGTGCAGAAGAATGTTCGTCGTTCGGGGGGCCTATATCCTCGGGTTGTTCCTGTTCCCCTCCGTCACGGCCCTGGGCCAGGATGCGCCGCAGACCTCCCCGGTCACCGTCTATAACGTGCGAGACTTCGGGGCCCTCGGCGACGGCAAGACCGACGACACAGCCGCCTTTCAAAAAGCCCTCGACGCCGCCGGCAAAGCGGGCGGCGGGACCGTCCTGGCCCCTCGCGGCAATTACTTCTTCGCGGGCCACCTGAACGTCCCCAACGCCGTGACGCTGGCGGGCATCTGGGAATCCGTCCCGGCCCACAACGGACTCCGCGACCGCGGTCTGCCCAAGCCCACCGACGACGGCACGACTTTTCTCGTCACCGAGGGCGCGGGTAATGAGGAAGGCGCATCCTTTATCACGCTCAACACCAACAGCACGCTCAAAGGCGTTGTGATCTACTATCCTCAGCAACACAGCGACGCCCCGCCCCAGGCGTATCCCTGGGCGATCTCCATGCGAGGCAAGAATCCCGCGGTCCTGGACGTCGAGCTGCTGAACCCCTACAACGGCATCGACGCGACCCGCAACGAGCGGCACCTGATCCGCAACGTGCACGGCCAGCCGCTTCGCCGGGGCATCTACGTCGATTCGATCTACGACATCGGGCGAATCGAGAACGTGCATTTCAACCCATGGTTCAGCATGAAGCCCGGCCTGTTCCAGTGGCAGATGGAAAACGGCGAGGCCTTCATCTTCGGCCGCTCCGACTGGGAGTACGTGCTCAACACGTTCTGCTTCGGCTACAAGGTGGGCTACAAATTCATCGCCAGCAAGGCGGGCGTCTGCAACGGCAACTTCCTGGGCATCGGGGCCGACGACTGCCACACGGCCCTCGTCGTCGAACAATCCGCTCCTTACGGCCTGCTGATCACCAATGGCGAGTTCGTCTCCTTCCATGGTCCCGATCCGACGATGATCGAGATCATGGAGACCAACACGGGCTCCATCCGCTTCGTCAACTGCGCGTTCTGGGGTCCCTGCAACCAGATCGCCAAGATCGCAGGCAAGGGCACCGTCGGCTTCGGCGACTGCACTTTCACCCAATGGGGCGGGAAAGAGGGCAAACTCCCCGCCATCCAGGTCCAGAGCGGCACGGTGCTCGTTCGCGGCTGCGAGTTCCGCCAGGACCGCCCCCAGATCCGGCTGGGCAAGGACGTCCGGCGGGCGGTGATTGCCGAGAACGTCTTCACCGGCGCCGAGCGGATCGCCAACGAATCCACCGGCAACGTCCAGATCGGGCTCAACAGCAGCGATTGACACGTATAGATCATGGGTTCCCGCACGCGAAACGCCGCATGCGGGGACCTCCTTGCTCTCACTCGCCCAAGACAACAAAGGAAAGGGACGGACCGATCCGGATTCCGGCCTTCGGCCGGGCATTTACCGCTTTTTGCCAGCAGCACCGCCAGTCTCATGACACCGGCGTCTCCCTTGTACTCTCGAATGGACTCGTCCTGGAGGTCCGAGACACCGTCGGCCCGGTTGATCGTGTCTGACTATCCCTTGAAGACGCCGGCCCGATCTCGTATACTGAGGCGGACAACCACAGACCAAAGGCTGTAAGGAGTGCGAACATGGCACAGCAAGTCGATCGTCGCGAGTTCGTGAAGGCATCCGTGGCCGCCGCGGCGGGAGCGGCAATCGCAACCGGATCGAGCCCCTCGTCTGCGGCCCAGACCGGCACCGCAGGCATGCCGATGGGCAAGATCAAGAACCTCACCATCAGCCGGCTGATCTCCGGCGGCAATCTGATCAGCGGCTGGGCCCATGCCCGGGATCTGGGCTACGTGCACCACCTGATGGCAAACTACAACACGGAACAGAAGGTGCTCGAAACGCTGGCCGTGCTCGAAGAGTGCGGCGTCAACGCGATCATCGCAGACCCTCGCAAGAAGCCGATGGACGTCTTCAAGGCCCATTGGAAACGCGGCGGCAAGATCCAGTGGATTGCCGAGGGTCATCCCGACCCGAACGACCTCAAGAGCAATATCCGAGCCTCAATCGACTGGGGCGCCTCGGCGGTTTACATCCAGGGCGTCATCGGCGACCGCTGGCTCAAAGAGGGCCACACCGACAAGCTGGGCGAGTGCGTCGATTTCATCAAGTCCCAGGGCGTCCCCGGCGGACTCGGGGCCCACATGCTCGACGTGATCGTCAATTCCGAAGCCCGCGGCTTCGATCCGGACTTCTACGTCAAGACGCTGCACCATTCGAACTACTGGTCCTCCCGTCGGCCGGACCAGGACGCCGATGTCGTCTCCAACAAGGCGGACAACTTCTGGGAGCCCACGCCGCAAGAGACAATCGCGTTCATGAAGACGGTCGCGAAGCCCTGGATCGCATTCAAGACGCTCGCCGCCGGAGCCATCCACCCCACCAGCGGGTTCAAGTACGCCTTCGAGGGCGGCGCCGACTTCATCTGCGTCGGCATGTTCGACTTCCAGGTGCGCGAAGACGCGGTCATCACGAGAAAGATCCTCGATGGATTGAAGAGCCGAGATCGGGCCTGGTATGCATAAGACTCCTGTTGCGGTAATGGTCGTGCTTGTGTCCCTCCTGTTCATTCTGGGAGCCGGCGTGGAGACTCTCCTGCCGGCCGTTCGGGCCGCGCCGCAAGGCATGGGGAGGAGCGTCGTTCCAGACCCTGGCATGTACGCCCCTCCGGGCCCGCCGCGACAGGATCGAGCGTATCGCTCCCCCTTCGAACTGGCCTTCTCGCCCGACGGTCGCCTGTTTGCGGTGTCCGACCGCACCGCACGCTGCCTGTACCTTTTCGATGCCCGCACGAGCGATCTGGCGAGAACCGTTCCCCTGCGAGGCCGACCCTCGGGCCTGGCCTGGGAATCGCCCGGCAAGGTCGTCGTATGCGAATACGACGCAGGGACCGTGGCCCAGGTGGAGGCCGGGACAGGACAGGTGTCGCGGCGGTTCTTCGTAGGTCCCAAGCCCATCGCAGTGGCGGTAGCGGCGGACAAGGGCCTGCTGGTCGTCTGCGATTTCGGTCTGCACACCGTCTCGATCGTGGATCTCAAGACCGCCGCGGTGCGTGCAAGGATCCCGGCCGGCAAACATCCGCACTTCGTGGCGATTACGCCGGACGAGAAGACGGCGGTGGTCGCCAACCTGTTGCCCTCGGGCTCCGCAGCCGAGCACACCTCGACCGCCTTGGTCAGCCTGATCGACCTCGACAGCGACAAGAAGATCGCCGATATCCCCTTGCCCGACAACTCCGCCAACGTCCGCCAGGTGCGGGTTTCGCCCGATGGACGATGGGCCTACGTCGTCCACACGCGAGGCCGGACCATGCTGCCGACGACGCAGCTCGACCGCGGATGGGTCAACACCAACGCCTTGAGCATCATCGATCTGGAGACAAAGGCGACGTATGCGTCGCCCCTGCTGGACACGGTGACCGAAGGGGCCGCCGATCCCTGGGGCATCGCCCTCTCGCCCGACGGACGAACCGCCTGGATCAGCGTCGCCGGCGCACACCAGGTGGCCCGGATCGAACTGGGCCGGCTTCACGAGCTTCTGGCCGGTCGGAAGGAGGGATCTGAGATCTCAAATCTCAAATCTCAGATTGGCGACGCCGGGACCATCTGGCGGCAGATCCAGGAGGACCCGACCAAACGCGATCAACTCTCCTATCACCTCAGCGCCCTGTACGCCGCGGGGCTGATGTCGCGAGTCCCGATCGCAGCCGAGGGCCCGCGGTCGCTCGCCTTGTCACCCGACGGCAGGCAATTGATGGTGGCCAGCTATTTCTCCGGCGAAGTGCTCGCTCTGGACCCGAACCAGTGCCGGGTGGTCAAACGCATCGGCCTCGGTCCTCAGGCGGCGCCGGACGCGATTCGTCACGGGGAATTCGTCTTCCACGACGGCCGGCACAGCTTCCAGAGTTGGCTGAGCTGCGCCTCCTGTCACCCGGACGGTCGCGCCGACGGCCTGAACTGGGACCTGCTCAACGACGGCATCGGCAATCCCAAGAACGCCCATTCGCTCCTGTGGTCCCACAGAACTCCGCCTTTGATGTCCCTGGGCACCCGGGAGAACATGGAAGAGGCCACACAGAAAGGCTTCCAGTTCATCCAGTTCCGCGAGATCGAGGAGGGCGACCTCAACGCGGTCCGCGCGTTCCTGCGCTCGATGGAGCCCGAGCCCAGTCCCTATCTGGTCAACGGCGCCCTTTCGGACAAGGCTCGCAAGGGCCGCGAGGTCTTCGAGAACGCCGAGGTCGGCTGCTCCGCCTGCCATCCGGCCCCCCTGTTCACCTCGCTCAAGACCTACGACGTGGGCACGCGATCCGCCCTCGACCGCAACGACGCCTTCGACACGCCGACCCTGGTCGAACTCTGGCGGACGGGCCCCCATCTCCACGACGGCAGTGCGGTGACGCTCAACGATGTCGTGACCACAAAGAACCCCAATGACAAGCACGGCAAGACCTCGCACCTGAGCGAAGAGGAGATCGACGCGCTCGTCGAATACCTTCTGTCACTTTGAGAAACCATTTATGAAGCACGAAATTCGAAGCACGAAATCCGAAACAAATCCAAAGGACCGAAACGCTGTCGCTCGTCGGAGCCGGCGTTTTGAGATTTGGGTTTTGGTGATTTGTGCTTGTTTCGGATTTCGGGTTTCGAATTTCGGATTTGTCGCCATCGCCAGGGCCGCGGACACCTCCTCCTGGTATGCCTTCGAGCCTCGAAACACCGCCGAGCGGGGCGAGATCGGGATGCAGGACTGGATCGAGAAACCCGCCGGCAGGCACGGCCGCGTTGTCAGTCGGCGGGACGTGCTCCTGTACGACGGCCAACCCATCAAGTTTTGGGGCCTCAATCTCTGCTATGGAGCCTGTGCGCCGGAGGCCTCCCTGGCCGACAAACGGGCGGCCTTCTATCCCAAGTACGGCATCAACTCCGTCCGCCTGCACAAGTACGCCGACGGGACCGGCTGGGCGGGCATTCAGTCGCCTCAGAGTTGCGTCCAATACGATCCTGCGGGCCTCGATCGGATGGACTACCAGGTGGCGAAGTTCAAGGAAGCAGGGATTTACGTCCTGCTCTCCGCCCATTTCGGCACGCTGAAGCTCGGGCCCGCCGACCGGCAGTACGTCCCCTATCTGGAGGAATTCGGCAGCTTCGAAGGCAACAAAGACCGCATCGCTGCGCCGCACAGCGCGATCCCCTACTCACGCGAGCTGCAGGACGTGCAGATCCGCCAGATGGTGAACCTGCTCCAGCACGCCAATCCCTACACAGGCCTGACCTACGCGCAGGACCCCGCTGTCGCCTTCATCGAGATCATCAACGAACAGAGCATTCTCTTCTATACCTCTACGGCCCCGCTGAAGGCCAGCCCGACGCTTCGCAACAACGTCGCGGGGCGATTCTGCGACTGGCTTGGGACCAGGTACGGCAATCATGAGAGCCTCGTCGCGGCCTGGGGGGCCAAGGCCTTCGACGGCTTCGAGGGCGATGGATTCCCCGCCGTCGGCGAGCATCTCGACAAACGCAACATTCTGCCTATCGGCAATCCCTGGTACTGGGACCCCGACCAACTCAACGGCTCGCAGGCCTTCCGCCGGCAGCGGCTGCTGGACACGATGCGGTTCCTCTACGAGCTGCAATGCGGGTTCTACGACCGCTACGTGAAGGCGGTCCGCGAGGCCGGCTACGAAGGCGAGATCCTCGGTTCCAACTGGCAGGCAGGCCGGGCGTTGAGCCATTTCTACAATCTGCACTCCGACTGGCGCGTCGGCACGATCGATCGGCACAACTACTTCGGCGGCGGCAGCGCCAAGCCCGGCGAAAAGTTCGCCAACGCCTCCATGCTCCGGGCCGCGGGCTCGGGCACGCTCAGCGTCGGCCTTCAACAAACAAGCGACCGGCCGTTCATGCTGTCCGAGTGGATCCACGTCTTCCCGAACGAATGGGGTGTCGAAGGCCCTGCGATTCTCGGCGCCTACGGCCTGGGCCTCCAGGGCTGGGACGTCTCCTACCTGTTCCAGAATCGCGACAGCGGCGGGTTCAGCGACCGCATCGGCCGGGACACCTGGGACGCCACAGCCCCGCAGATCCTCGGCATCTTCCCCGCCGTGGCCCGCCAGGTCCTGCGGGGCGACGTGAGAGAATCCGATCTGTTCGCGACGCTGAACGTGCACGTGCCGTCGCTGGCCCAGGGCAAGCTCAACTTCTACGACCGCACGATTCAGCAGTACGACGTCAAGAGCTTCGACACGGACAAAGTCCCAGCCCGCGCCCTGGCGGTGGCCAGGTGCGCTGTTGAGTTCACCGACCAGTACTGCGACACACCCGCATTCGATCTGAGCCCGTTCGAGAAAGATGGTTTCCTTACCTCCTCAACCGGCCAACTCCGATGGAACGAATCGCCCGACGCCAAACTCGGCGGCTACTTCACCATCGACACGCCCGGCACAAAGGCCGTCGTCGGCTTCGCGGAAGCAAGAGAGTGCCGCCTCGGCGACGTGACGATCTCGCCGCAATGCCCCTTCGCCGCGATCTACATAACCGCTCAGGAGCGGGACAAAAGCATCGCCACATCGAGGAAGCTGCTCATCACGGCCATCACCCGCGCCTGCAACACAGGGATGGAGTTCACCGACGCCGGGGACGAACTCCTCAATCGCGGCAAGGCGCCCATCCTCATGGAGCCCGTCAAGGCCACGATCACAATCGACAGGCCCGGCGCAACGAAATTGCGCCTCCTCGACCACGACGGCCTGCGAACGGAGAGCACGCTGCCCCTCCAAGACGGCGTCGTCGTCATCGACACCGCGCGGGACAAGACGCCCTACTATCTCCTGGAGTTCTGAGTCGGATCGGCCCGCCAAGCCGGGAATGCGTCATGCGTTCTCAAGCAAGGCGATGGTCCTGCGACACAACTCCCGACCCCAATCGGACCAGAGCCCTTGCCCCCAGTACCGGTAACAACTTGTCTGACTCGTGAGCAGGTGCAAGAGAGCGTTTCGATATCGCGGGTCGGATGGGGGCACGCCGGGACGGAGCATCTTCTCGCTGAACCTCGCACTGGCGGCCTCCATCGGTTTGAGCACGTCCTGGTAGCCTCGGACCCACGAAATGTTGGTCGTCCAGCTCCCGCCCTCGACGTGGAACCGCGAGTCCTCCCGCGACAGTTGGTCGATGACGGCGGCCAGGGCGTCGGGTCCGTTCGTAGTGACGCCGTAAGGCGTTGTCTTACGTTCGCAGTGACGCTGTAAGGCGTTATCTTCCTCACTTTGAGAATATGCCCTTACGGGCACACTACAAGCGTCGAGTCGCTCCCAAATGCGGTGCTGCAGGGCCGGCTGGATCGCGGGGAAATCCGCCTCCCGAACGCCGAGCGAATCGAGATAGTCGAGGTATTCGCCCACATTCATCGGCGGCGTCGGCGTTCCGCTGCTCTCTCGCATCACCTGCTCGTACTTCGGGGGGAACTCGTTCATCATGACGCCGCCGTTCTCGCCGTCGGCGATCTGGCTGACGAGCGAAGGCACGGCTTTTCCGCCCAATTCGATCCGTCCAAGACCCTTGGCCTCGTAGTACGGCTGCATCTGGCCGACGAGCTTGGTGTCGCTGCCCTGGGTCTTGATGATCGCAATGATGGCGAGCGTCTGGCCCCTGGAATTCCTGGCGACGAGCCTGTGCGGGCGATGCGCGTACTTGAGGGCCCCTCCATCCTCCACGTGCTCGACCGTGTGCTCCTGCACGATCACCCATCGATAGCCGCAATCCTTGAGGGTCCGAACGAACTCGTAGAAGACGTCGGGATGATTCGGCAAAGCCATCTCCGCGGGGGAGAATCCCTGAACGCGGGCCAGGGCCTCGACGCCGAAGAGGGCCGCGAAGAAATGCCGCCAGGCCTGGACGTGCAGCCGGTAGTCCTGGACGGGAGTTGAAGGCGCAACCGCATGGCCCCAGGGGCAGCCAAGCCACTCGACGCAATCGCGATACTGAGGATCGCACGTGATCGTGCGGAGACTGTCGAAGACGTCGTGCAGGCCCATGGCGTACAGGCCGTGGAGCAGAGTGCCGGAGTAATCGAGCATCACGCGGGGCTGCCTGCCCTCGGCCACCAATCGCGGGATGAACTCCCCCATCCTCTTGTAGCACCAGTGAAACACCTTCGCATTGTGGTTGTCGCCCACGTGCGGATGGTCCATCATGTGCTTGAGGTTGCTGATGACGGGCGCCCGTCCCAGTTCCTGGTCCGGGTCGGGAATCAGCGGCTGGTGCATGTGCAAGGCGATGGCGTATGCGCTCTTGACGGCCCCCCAGTCGATCTTGCTTTCGCCGGGCGGGCGTCCTGCCCGAGACAAACCGTCGTCGATCATCGCTTCCGAGCCACAGAGATTCGGCACACCATCCACATATGCAGGTAGGTTCATGAGTCTGATACTATCCGCAATCGGGTTGGTTCGCCAACCATTCTGTGGTCAGCTCCCTTGATAGGGCGAATCGTAGTTCATCCCGATGGGAATATCCAGCGACAGAGCGTCGGGCCGGCGGCGCATCAGCTCGATGCCCTGGCCGAACGTGCAGACCCGGCGCAGCTCGTCCATGCAGGTAATGCCCATGGCCGCCTTCTCCAGCCCGTCCTGGGTCATGGAATGCACGCCTTTCTTGCGGAGACAGTCGGTGAGTTCGCGATGGTGCGCGCCGGAACGGATGAACGTGGCCACCTCGTCGTCCACCTGAGCCACTTCGAACAGACCGGTCCGGCCCTTGTACCCGTAGGAATAGCACTCCGGACAGCCGCAGGCGGTCATCAGACGGTCCGGGACCTCGGTATCCGATTGCGAGAACAGTTCGCGGTCCTCATCGGCCGGCGCGACGGGTCGGGCGCACTGCGGACACAACTGCCGGACCAGATTCTGAGCGATAACCAGTCGCAGCGAACTGCCGATGATGTGGTAAGGCACTCCCAGATAGTGGAGGGCGTCGATGGCGCCCGCCGCATCCTGGGCGTGAATCGTCGCCAGAACGAGCCGGCCGGACAGCGCCGCGCGGGTCGCGACAATGGCCGACTCTTCGTCTCGGATCTCGCCGATCAGGATCAGGTCCGGGTCCATGCGAAGGATCGTGCGAAGTCCTTCGTGCATCGTCAGTCCATGCTGCTCGTCGACTTCGATCTGCTGCACGTAGGGGAGTCTGAACTCGACCGGGTCCTCGATGGAGTAGGTCGTCGTGGTGCGCAGATCCATCAGCGAGGCCAGGCAGTACATCGTCGTCGTCTTGCCCGAGCCGGTGGCGCCGGTGATGAGAATCAGGCCACTGAGACCACGAACGGCGGAGGCGACTTTCTCCTGATCGGTCGGCGTGAAGCCCAGGTTGGCGATGTCCCACCGGTTTTTCGGCATGCTCAGGAGCCGCAGGTGCGCGGACTCGCGGTCCCGCACAGGCGTCAGCGTAACGCGAATCTCCCACTGCATCTGGCCGTCGGGCCAGACGAGCTGTCCCTCTTTCGGTGTGAAGGACCGCACGAAATTCAGGCCCGATGCGCTTTTCAACTGGTTCAGCAGCGTGCGGCCGTCCGCAGGCGAGAGCACTTCCTTGGGGTGAATGATGCCGTCCACGCGGTGGAGCACGCGAAGCCCCTCGGCCACGCAATGCAGATGCACGTCCGTGGCCTTCTCGAGGATCGCGTTCCAGATGCACGTCCTCAGGGGGTCGGGATAGGATGCGATGATGCCTTCGCCGAATCGGGTTGTGCACTCCTGTGCAGCCGTTGCCATGCCTGGATGCTCCTTCACGCGTCGTGGATCGCGCGTCGTGCGCTCGCCCGACGCAGGACGCATCCTCTACGACGCAGCAGGATCCGTCCCGCAACCTGTCTCGGCAGATTCCCGGGGCGGCTTAACGCGATTTCCGAGAGAATCGAGAGAATAGGACCCATAGGACCAATAGGACACGCTCCCAAGCCCCGCAAGTGCCGTGCGTCCTGTGAGTCCTATTCGTCCCATAAGTCCTATCGTCCTATCGGCGCAATCCGAATCGCCTGCCCGCCTGTGGCCGGCAAAGCCACCTGCAACGTCGTGCCGCGATCGGCGGGACGGCTCTGCACTTTGACATGCGTGCGGGTCGCAACCGACGCATCATCCGAGTAAACGTGGGCGGTGTAGCTCCGTCCTTCGTCCAAGAAGCTCAACGAAACGTTGAGCGTACGAGGCTCCTTCGCATTCATGCAGCCGACGAACCACTCCTGGCCCTTCCGTCGGGCGACCACCGCGTACTCCCCGATTCGGCCGTGAAGGACCCGCGTGTCGTCCCAGGTGGTCGGCAGGTGATTGTAGAACTCCAGTTCCGGCGTGTCCTCCACCGCCGCGGGGCGGTCGTACCAGAACAGGAACTGCCACGGACTGAACAGGACCACCGGCTTGGCCAGTTGATACGCGTAGGTGGAGTTCTGCGTCACGCGCGGATCGTTCCAGCACACGGTGTTGTCCGCGTGGCCCGCGAGCATCCGCGTGAAGGCGTAGGCGAGCGTCTGCTCGTTCGTCGGGCGGGTCTCGTCGCCGTAGATGCCTTCGACCGTCATCAGGTTCGGATACGTCCGGGAAAAGCCCGTTGGCCTGTACTCGTCGTGCACGTCCACCATGAACCCCTGCTCGGCGCACTTGCGAATGGCGTCGTGCAGCCATCGCGTCCACCGCTGAGAGCCCACGTTGACGAAACCGAACTTGATGCCCTTGATCCCCCATTGTTTGTACAGGGGCAGCAGATCATCGATCTGTTTCTCCAGAGCCAGATGGTTCACATAGACGATGATGCCGATGGCCCGTTCGTCCGCATAGCGGATCACTTCGTGCAGATCCAACGGCCCCTGACTCCGCTTGGGATCGAGCGTGACCGTTCGGGCGTCGGCGTTCGGATCGCTCTCGGGGCCGTACCAGCCGGCGTCGTACTCGACGTACTGGAATCCGCGTTTGATCGCGAAATCCACGCAGGCCTTGCCGCCTGCGGTCGTCAGCGACACTTCGCGGATGACCTTGCCCGGCTTGATCCAGGACGTGTCTCGGATCGCGCAGGGTTCGTTGAGGTTCAGGATGATGAAGTTGTTCTCCAGGAGCCCCCCTGGGCTCTGCGCCGCCATCACCACGCGCCACGGCGTCGTCAGCAGTTCCCCGTTGTGTCCTTCACAGACCACTTCGCCGTCGAGCCGGCCCTCCAGAGCGTGCCGAACCCCCTGGATCGGCGCGAACTTCATGCGGGCGTAATCGACGAGCCTGGCTTCCGCCAGCGCCACATAGAGATCGTCCGCCACCTCAACGACCAGAGGCCGCTCACAACCGGCTTTGATCTGACTGAGCGGAACCTTCTGATACTGACCTTGTCCCGAGTAGGTCGCCCAGGCCGCATGATCGGCGGAGAACCGGAACTCGGAGACCTCCCGTTTGACGCGGGCGTTCTCCACCCCCGCCTGCCTCGGCAGCGTAGAGCAGAACGCGACGCCCTCGTCATAGGCCCGGAACGTCACGCAGAGGATGCGGCCGGGGGCCTTTGCCTCTTTCAATCCGAGAACGATCTGATTGTAGCGGTCGCGAATCTCCGCCCGTTCGCCGCACACTGGTTTCCACGTGGAATCCGACTGGCTGGTCGTCTGCTCCATGAGAACCATGCCTTCGCTCAGGACGGCGTCGTCGAGTTCGAGCCCCAGGCGAGAGTCGGCAAGGATCGGCCGACCCAGGTACTCCACGCGATAGCAGGGACATCCCGCGGCGGCGCCGAAGTCCTTGACATCGAACGTCACCATAAGGCGTCCGTCCGGCGATTTGACCTCCACGGCGGCAGAAGCCGTAACCGAGACAATCATCAGAGCGATCAGCGCGACATACAGACGATTCGTCATGTTGGGCCTTTCCATCACAATTCCTGGCGACATCGTTTTGGCCATTCTACAGCCTGGCGGGATAACCACAAGCTCACGCTCCTCGACATTGAGCACTGGCCTTGTTATGATGAGCCGGCAATGGTCGATCCGATCTGTCAGAGGAGACACAACCTATGATGAATCGAAGCCCTGCCGAACGAATTCCTCCGATCCCCTGTGTCCTTCTCCTGGTCCTGAGTCTCGCCGCTTGGGTTCAGGCCGCAATGCCTCCTGTACAGACTGACGATGGAACCCAAAGCGGCCAAATGGCAAAAGCCCAAAGCAAGGACGGCTCGTCAGGACGGAACCTCCTCGCCATGGCCACGGCATGGCGATTGCCGCAAAATCGAAATAGAAAAACGTAAAATCGAGTACTTTCCTTTACTCCATTGTCCGAAAATCATAGAAATGGGGTATTTACTTGACTGAGGTGCACACTATGGGTTGTGCCCCAGAAGTCGACGTTTGCCTGCGACCTGAACCAGGCGATCATAGGGGACCGGTTCGGTCTGCACAGCCTGCTGGACAAGCCGGAAGAACAGCTTGC
>DATIKY010000155.1:0-1561 GCA_035476995.1 Sedimentisphaerales bacterium
ACCATCATGGATTACATAGCACAGCACAACGACAACCCCAAGCCGTTCGTCTGGACGGCCAAGGCCGAAGAGATTCTCGCCAAGGTCGCCCGCGCGTGGGATACGCTTAATGTCGCATCAGAATAGAACACTACACTAGCGCGCGTCCTCCCAGGAGCCACGCCGTTCCGAACCCCAAAGTCCGTAGGAATTCGCGCCGTCCCAATCCCGCTGTCGACCCGGCGGTTTCTCGTAACATCATGGATCTCCGCACTTCTGTTGGAAGTCCGTGAAAGAGGGTGTCTGAGTCTTCTCCTGCACCGTGGAGACTTCCATATCCTTGTGCTCTGTTCCCCAATAGTCCCCGGCGCAACGGCAGGCGTGCTCCAACTCACACGACCACGATCGCGCTTTCTGGCCGCTCGATCGCATCGGCGTCGGCGGGCACACATCGATTCTCATCTTGATGTTATCCGTCTATCGACCTTCTGCATAGGCCATATTGGGAAGAGGATCTTCCTTTTTGGGAACAGCGGTAGCCGTCAGGGGCGAGCGAGACCCCATCCTCGCACGTCGAATTGCAGGCCCCGGTCAGGCCGATCTGGATGGTGGAACGGCAAAATGGACGATTGTGCCTGGCTGTGTGACCCTGTATGATCCACCCTTGTCAGGGCAAGGCCCTGCCAACAACGCGATCGTCTCGTCATCATCGTCTGCGCTGTGATCGAGTGAACGGGAGCCTGTTATGAATACACGTCGTGATTTTCTGAAGTTCATGGGTCTGGGGGCCGCATCTTGCGTTGTGCAGAATTCGGGCTTGGCTGGTCCTTCGATGGAAAAGCCCAACATCGTCTTCTTGTTGGCCGACGACCTTGGCTTCAAAGACGTCGGCTATCAGGGCGGCACGATCAAGACACCCGCAATCGATGCCCTCGCGGCCGAAGGGACGCGACTCAATCAGTTCTATGTTCAGCCGGTTTGCTCGCCAACGAGGTCGAGTCTTCTGACCGGGAGATATCCGATGCGATGTGGCTTGCAGGCCGGAGTCGTGCGTCCCTGGGCGCAGCACGGCTTGCCTTTGGCGGAACGTACGCTGGCGCAGGCGCTCAAAGAAGCAGGGTACACAACGGCGATCTGCGGCAAATGGCACCTCGGGCATCTGGATCACAGGTATCTGCCGACTTCGCGGGGATTCGATCATCAGTACGGCCACTACAATGGCGCGATCGATTACTACACACACATTCGCGACAAGGGCCTCGATTGGAACCGTGATGACAGACCCCTTCGCGAGAAGGGATATGCGACGGATCTGATCGCGGCCGAGTCGGTCCGCCTCATTGAGGAACACGACGTGTCGAAACCGCTGTTCCTATATGTTCCGTTCAACGCTCCCCACTCGCCATTCCAGGCGCCCCCGTCGTATATCGACAGGTACAAGCACGAATGGCACTGCCGTCCACAAGGCGTGCGATACCAGGGGTTTATGTTTTCTGCAGTTGCTCACGGAGTTGCTCTCGGGGTCGTTGCATGAGGGGGTAGCGGTGGCGACGGCGTTTGAGGACCCGTGGCTCGATGCGGC
>DATIKY010000156.1:0-18436 GCA_035476995.1 Sedimentisphaerales bacterium
GCCGTGCGAAACGAACCCAATTCCGGGAGGCCCGGCGTAACCGACTCTTGCGACGCAGTCCAGCCTTGGGCCGGGGCGAGTTTTGTGTTTTCGCGGTGCGGGGGCTCTGGTATCATGTCGGTCGCTCGTGGAAACGGAAGACCCCGCCTGTCGGCATCCCGACGGGCCGGGGCTGGATCGATCAGTGCATGGAAAGGGAATCAGGCCATGAAGAAGGCGATGATAGGACTGGTGGCGTCGGCGCTGGCGTTGTCCGGGTGTTCGAGCGTCCAGGAGAAAAGAATGAGTAGCACCAAGTACGACCGCGAGGTCCGCAAGCTGGTGGCCAGGATGACCACCGAAGAGAAGATCGGGCAGATGACGCAGATCACGCTGGAGCAGTTCGCCAAGAGCGGCCAGGACGGGTATCTGATCCTCGACGAGCAGAAGCTCCGCGACGGCATCGTCACCCGCCATCTCGGCTCGATCCTCAACTGCGGCGGGCAGGCCCGTTCCGTGAAGAACTGGCAGGAGATGATCACGCAGATGCAGGACCTTGCGACCAAGGAGACCCGCCTGGGCGTCCCGATCCTCTACGGCATCGACACCATCCACGGGGCCAACTATGTGCTCGAAGCGACCATCTTCCCGCAGAATATCGCGATGGCCGCCACGGGCAACGTCGCCCTGATGGAGACGATCGGCGAGATCTCCGCGCTCGAGACCCGGGCCGCGGGAATTCCGTGGAACTTCGCGCCGGTGCTCGATGTGGCCCGCCAGCCGATGTGGCCCCGCGTGTTCGAGACCTTCGGCGAAGACCCCTACATCGTCTCGACGATGGGCGCCGCCTATATCCGCGGCCAGCAGGGCGACGACCTCTCCAACCCGGTCAAGGTCGCCGTCTGCATGAAGCACTACCTGGGTTATGGCTGGCCGCACTCGGGTCGCGACAGGACGCCCGCCTATATCCCCGAGACGCAGTTGCGTCAATGGTTCCTGCCGCCGTTCGCCGCCGCGGTCAAGGCCGGCGCGGTTACGGCCATGGCCAACTCCTCCGAGATCAACGGCGTCCCGGTCCATTCGAGTTCGTTCTACCTCAAGACCCTGCTCCGCGACGAGTTGGGCTTCAAGGGCTTCGTCGTCAGCGACTGGGCGGACATCGAGAACCTCTACACCCGCGAGAAGGTCGCCAAGGACCGTCGGGAGGCGGTGAAGATGGCGGTCATGGCGGGCGTCGATATGAGCATGGTCCCGTACGACTACAGCTTCTACGACACGCTGCTGCAACTGGTCAAGGACGGCGAAGTGCCCATGAAGCGGATCGACGAGGCGGTCGGTGACATCCTCCGCGTCAAGTTCATGCTGGGCCTGTTCGACAAGCCCTATCCGGTCAAGAGCCTCGCAGGCAGCGTGGGCTCGGCCGCCTCTCGGCAAGTGAACCTGCAGGCGGCCCAGGAGGCGATGACCCTGCTCAAGAACGACGGCCTGCTGCCTCTGGCGAAGAACAAGAAGGTGCTGGTCACCGGGCCCACCGCCAACAAGCTCTCGGTCCTCAACAGCGGCTGGACCTTCACCTGGCAGGGCGACAAGGAAGAGCTGTACCCGCAGGACAAGAACACGATCCTCGAAGCGATCCAACGCAAGTTCGGACAGGAGAACGTGACGTACGTCGAAGCGGTCGCGTTCGACAAGGAGATCGACATCGCCAGGGCGGTCGAGGCCGCTTCCGGCGTGGATACGATCATCGCCTGCATCGGCGAGCCGCCATACTGCGAAACGCCCGGCAACATCGACGACCTGACGATGAGCGAGCCGCAATTGAACCTCGTCAAGGCCCTGGCCAGGACGGGCAAGCCGATCGTGCTCGTGCTGGTCGAGGGCCGGCCCCGCGTGATCCGCACGATCGTGGACGACGCCAGGGCGATCCTGATGGCCTACACGCCCGGCCTGGAGGGTGGTCAGGCGGTCGCCGACGTCCTGTCTGGCGACGTCAACCCCAGCGGCAAGCTGCCCTTCACCTATCCGAAGCACGCAGGCGGTTTCATGTGGTACGACCACAAGGTGAGCGAAACCCAAGGCGGCAACAAGTACGATCCGCAGTGGCCTTTCGGCTTCGGCCTGTCCTACTCCAAGATCACCTATCACGGCCTGAAAGTGGACGTGAGCGAGATGACGCCGGCCGCCACGTTGACCGCGACGGTGCAGGTCACCAACGAGAGCGACCGTCCGGCCAAGGAGATCGTGCAGCTCTACCTGACGGACGTGGTCGCGACGGTGACGCCGCCGGTGAAGGTCCTCAAACGGTTCCAGAAGGTGAACCTCGCCCAGAAGGCGATGCAGACGGTCCGGTTCACGCTGACCTGGGAGGACCTGTCTTTCATCGGCCGGGACAACAAGCCGGTGGTAGAGCCGGGCGAATTCAAAGTCCAGATCGGCGACATGTCCGTCGGCTTCACTGCGGTGGAGGGCAAGAAATAGTCGCGGGTCGGGATTCCGTCTCCCTCTCTTTCCATCTCTGAATCATGCTACGGGCCGGAGGCTATCAGGGCTCCGGCCTGTTCTGTTGGTTCGAGAGATGCACGGCACACCCTACAAGCTGGTTGCCGGCTTCCGGGGTCGCGAGTGGTTACGGACCGTCCAGCAGGAAGCAGCAGATCTCTTTGCCGTTAGATATGCGGGGAAATGAAGCGAAAATGGCGTTCTTGGCGTAGAGAACAGGGATGCATTGTGCAGACTCACGCATGCAATGTGCAGCGTGACTAACCGCTTTTGGCAAAATGAATGGCAAAGCACGAAGCTCATGCCACCACCTCGGCACGGGCGGGTTCTTGGGCTTCGCCGGGCCAGTGAAGCAGGGGGAGTTTCTCGACCGCGTCCCGTCTCTCCAACAGAGAGCTTGGGTTCGTGTAGACCGCCAGTGTCAAGTTGCCCTTGGCCGAATGCCGCATAACGTCCATCCTGACCTTGAGCGAGACACCGGCGCGATCCAACGCCGTAGCCAGCGAATGCCGCAGCGAATGGAATGTGACGACGCTGCCGGCGGAGTCCTTCCACGGAATGCCTGCCGCCTTCAAGTCGGCCCGCAGCATCGACGTGGTGTGAGTGTTGTCGGGCATTTGCCAGACTTTCTCCTGTCCATCCCTGCCGGCCATGTACTTGTGCAGATGCTCGGCGTGGTATCGCGTCAATGCCTGTTCTGCCCGCTGGCGATCCTTGCAGAACTGGCCTGCGAGACGTATGGCAGGGGTGCGGAACGGATAGGGCTTGCCCTCGTCCGGGTCGAAGTCTGCGATCGTGACAGATTGAAGTTCCCGCACACGAAGCCCAGTCATGGCCGCCACCAGATACAGGACGGCGCGGTCTCGGGGCGACATGCGGAACCGCTCGGGGCCGGCCTCCGTTGCTTCCAGGAGTCTACGCAGTTCGTCGGTATCCAAGGCCCGCCGCTGGGTCTCCTGTACCTTCCTGAGGTACTTGAGTTTCCGCAGGGGGTCTTCGGCTGCCCGCTCGGCCTCGTCGATCATCCATCGCGTGAAGTGCTTCGCCGCGTTGATGTAGCCGTTGCAGGTTCGTTGGGTGACTTTGTCCCGTAAGGACCCGACAAAGACCTCGACTTTGGCCTTGTTGATGTCGCCCCAGAACTTGAACTGGCAGACATCGGCGTTGAGGACCGCCCGCAGTTGCACCATCACAAGATCGACGTACCTCGTGCTTCGCTTGCAGCCGTTCCTGTCGTTGACCGTGGTTCGAAGCCACGTCTCGAAGTCTTCCACATGCTTCAATAGGGGGGTGGCGGCGGTCGTGTACCTGGCGTCGATCAGGCCGATTGTGACAAACCGCCGCAGCGTGCCCTTGGACAGGCTCCGCAGCCATGCATCGATTCTGGCGTCCAGCCGCTCCCCGTGGCTGGTGGCGATGACAAGCTGCTCGGTCATCTCCCCGAACTTCTCCGCCTGCTTCCGCGTGTGGGACCGATCCGCGGGAATCCGCCGGCGGATCTGCCGGTGGTCGGGGAAGTCGAGATACCACTTCTGGGTTTCCCGGGCTTCGCCCGTCGCCCGGTCCTTGAATTGAGGCTTAAACACTCGCATAGTCACTGCCCTCCAGAAAAAGGACGGTGCGCCGGGTTGCGATGTATACGGGGGCAGGGAATGCCCCAGGTAGACCCCGGCGCACCGAACAATCTGTTGGAATCCGCTCATATACATCGCATCGGTCACAATACCACTCGATTCGCTGCCTGTCAACAGAAAACTCCACAGATATTATCCTGAATCATCGCCCCTTGCGGACCGCGAGCCATCGCTCCCGGTTCGGGCAGTCGGCCGAAACCCAGGACTCGATCTCCGCGGACTTCCATCGCGTGGCCCCACGCAGGCGAACCGGCAGCGGCCCGAGCTGGCCGTCCTGGTGCAGGTTCCAGACGGTTCGCACCGATACCCCGAGCAGCTTGCCGACGCCAGAGGCGGACAGCAACAACGGCATGGTCGTCGTGCCAAGAGAATCCTGACTGTTGTTCGTACTCTTCATCGTCGTGTCCAGCTCATCCTTGTCCGCCGGCGGTCGCCGCGGCCTCGGGCATGAAGATCCGCCCCAAGTCATCCGACTTGCCGCCGCGTTTCAGCATGGCCTCGGTCAGTACGTCACACGCGCGGCTGGCCTCTTCGGCGCTCTTGCAGATCGCGAAGGGGATGTAGCCGTTCGCCCAGCCGCCCATGATCTGCCGCAGGTTGTTCTCCACCACCTCGCGGGCCGTCATCATGTTGAGGCAGCCCTGTTGTGGCGAGTATTCGGCAACCCAGAGGCTGCCGAGATCCAGCGTGCACGGTCTCTCCGGCTCGGTGTTCGCCGGTTCGGACGGAGGCGAGGCGAGATTCATCAAGATCTCGCAATCGCAGAATCCGCCCGCCTCGGTGAAGCCGGTCACGGACGCTTCGACCTCGTCGTTCGCGAACCCCAGGACCTTCAGCAGGGCCCGGGTGTGCTCGTGCGTGTGGTCACAGCCACGGTCGCGGATCGCGTTGCTCAGGCCGTTGCGGAAATCCTGCCATTGGCGATGTTCCGGGGTCATGGCCTGCTTGCTGTTTCGTTCGCTGTTCATACTATTGTCCCTTCTTCAGAATGACGCCTTGCTCGGCAAAATCGAGGGCTTCCCAGTCGATGATGAATCCGACACTCATCCCCTGGCCCTTGCCCTTACGAGACTTGCAGATGTGGACGGTTTCGTTGATATCGCACTGGAATCGGCCCAAATCCACGTCGGGCTTCATCAGGGTTGCTTGCTTGGGGGGCTTGTGACGTTCCAGAAGCAGGATGCATTGCGAAAGCCGCTGATAGGCGCTGCCGCCCGCCACGGAATCCATGTCGAGCAACTGCGCCCCTTTCGTGCAGTGGTTCACGAGCAGCAGAGAACTGTTGCAGGTCGAGAGTGCGTGTTCCGCTGCACACACGAAAACATGATCTGAAATCCATGGTTTGGCGGCAGGACGGCACACCGTCAGCGGATCGACGACGATTACTCTGTAGCCCTCACGTGCCCGGTTTCGAACCCATTCCGTCACCCATTCGAGCGTCACCTGTTCGCCCGGCCGTTCCCAGATCGAACGGTTCATCCGGTTCAGGGTTTCACGGTGGCGTTTGTAGGCGTCTTGGGCCGCTCCGGGGTGATCCTTGACCCACTCGTCGTCGAGAAGGTTGCCGTTCCGCTCCAGCATCGCGACGAGCCGCCAGTTGACGAACGTGCGATCTTCCTCAAGGCCCAAGTAGGCGAACCGGACGCCCTCCGCGAACCAGTGCAGCAGCACGCGCAGCACGAAGAAGCTCTTGATGCTGCCCGGCCGCCCGGCGAGGATGCAGACATTCTGCGGCAGTAGGGCCTTCGACAACTTGTCCAGGATCGGGAAGCCGAATCCAAGGGAATACCATTCGCCGGCGATGATGGCTGCGAATCGATCCTTCAGACCGTCAGAGAGCGTCGATGTCTTGGCATTGGCGAAAGCATTGGTGATGGCCTCCTTGGCGTTGACGCCCGCCCGTTCACACTGGCGGATCAGGTCCACCACATCTTCACTCTCGGCAAGGTCCAAGTCGGCGGGCTCGATCCATGCGATCTCCGGCGGGTGGGGAAGTTGCCCGACGATGGCAGCCGCCTCCTTCATGGCCTCTCGCCCGAAGTCGTCCGCATCCGGCCAGAAGGTGACTCGTCGTACTCCGTCCAAGGGCGTGAAGTCCGCGAGTTTGACGGCCTTGGCCCCGCCCGGCCAGCACGTGGCGGCGAAGCCCATCACCCGCAGCGCTTCGACCTTGCCCTCGCCCTCGACCATGACGATGCTCTCGGCCCCGGCGTTTTCCTTGCGGTGGTACAGCGGCCCCTTCCCAGCAGGTTTGCCCTCGACCCAGACACCGTCGGGCCGTTGATGAAATTGGCACATCTCCTTCTTGCCCTTGGTCTTTCCCTGCTCCGGGGGCTTGCGATACCGCAGAATCAACAGGTCGGTGCGTCCGGTATCCGGATTCTCGTAGTGATGGGCCGCCTCGAAAATTGCGTGATATTGTGCCCGTTTCGCCGCATCGACGGCCGACCGCAACGCCTCGTAGGTCGGCCACGTCCGGGCCGGTTTCCTCGCCGGCGCCGAAGGCTCGGAATGTGACGCGGCCGGTTTTCCCTCGTCGCGTTCGCGGATCTCCGTCAAGATGTCCTCGCAGGTCTTGTTCCGGCTCGTAGCGAGAACCTGGAAAACGTCACCGTGATATCCACAACCCTTGCAGTGGAATCGCACGATCCCACCCTCGCCGACCTTGATCCAGCCGCTCGGGTTCCTGTCCTCATGCCGGGGGTTCGGGCAGGTGGCGGAATGTCCCTTCACAACGGCAGACGGTTTGGCGGCCTTCAACGCACGCTGCATCTCGTCGAGGCTTCGACGCATGGATTCCTGGGTTGTGGTATACGACATGGTCACTCTCCGAATACGGCCAGCACCTCTTCTTCGCTGGAGCCGTCCAGATTGAGTCCTTCGCCGGTTTGCCGGCGGCATCGGTACTTCTCGATATCGAACGTGCCCGGCAGGAAGCGCCACCACTTGAAGCCGTCGTCCTTCGCCCGACCCTCGCGCCGCGTGAAGAATTCCGCCACACTCCAGGCGTAGGTCCAGAACGTGTCGTCGCCCAGCAGGACGGCGGCGTAGTTCCCGATGGCGGCCCGGACGTCCTCGATGTCGAAGCCTTCGAGGGCATGGCGGATCGCCGCGTCCACATCCCGGCGCACCGCCCCATCCGGCCCCAGCTTGTAGCCGTGCCAGTGCACGTGGATGGTCTGGCCCGTGTCCGGGTCCGGCTTGTCGATCGATCGGCCGGAGTAGGTGTTCCAGCAGTCGAGAACCGCGAGGGCCTGCCCGGCCTTTGGTGTGGGGGCCTTTGAGGAAGGCGAGGAAGGACGGCTCTTTGCGCCCTTCAGTTCTCTTTCAGTTACTTCACTTATAGATGGGCATGGCGGAACTGATGTCACTCTTGCATCACTTTGATGTCGTTTGTGCATCAGTTTGATGTCAGCAAGTGACATCACTTTGATGTCAGCGATGATGACGCGGCGACCGTTTTTTGTCGTCGTCGAAACGTACCCCTTGGCTTCGAGCCGACGGATGATTCGAGGGACCAACCGCCTGTCGGTGCTCAGCAGCTCCCCTAACGTGGTGTTCGAGAGTCGTAGTCCTTCCTCGCTGAAGCTGACGGCAAGCGCCAGGATGAGCAGCTCGTGCGCCGACCTGATCCCGAGTTTCAGCAGGTCAGCGGGGATGCGAATATAGCCGATGCTCATGGCTGCCCCCTCTCCTGTTGATTGGCCCGCCGCCCCTCGCTTGCCGCGCGTTTCATCAGCGCCTTCGTAACCGCGATTGGATTGAAGAGCAGTCGACCGGATGCGTCTACATGCGGCAACCTACCCGCTCGCGCCTCGGCCGCCAACCATTCCGCGGGGACGCGTAGGACCTTTGCCATCCGGATCACACTGAACAATCTCGAATCGTTCGTCGCCATATGCCGTCATGTTACCGGCATGCGTTCGGCCGTAGGGGCCGATTAGCGGCTGAACAAGGGCAGCTAAGGGCAAACGCCTTATCCGCGTGTCAGGCAGTCTTTGCCCTTGGCCGTGAGGCACACACCCTTGCGTTCACGCGGACGTGCGACGAGTCCACACTTGAGCAGCCGGCGAACGATCGTCTTGATCGTGCTCTCTGTCCGCAGGACGTTCTTGGTCTTCATCGCCTCGCAAATGACCTTGTTCGTGGTGAGAGCATCTCGCTCTTCTAGCACGTACAGAATCTCAAGATCCACGTCGCAGAGCGCTACGGCGCTTCCGGCCTTATCCGGCTCAGGCGCCGCTTCTTTTTTGGGCCCGTCCGCGAGATCCCCTTGCAACCAAACCAGCGACGCCTCGACATCCGCCACGTCCCAGGAGCCAAGACTCGCGACCAGGGACCGAAAGCAGATTTCATCCAGGATCCCCCGGCACAGCTCCACGGGAACCTTCGCGCCTTTCGTGTGATCGTAGAGCACTCCGAGCAGCGTGTAGTAGAACGTCAGCTTGTCGGCGGTTCTCCAGTCCAGCGGATCGGGCGGCTCAGACTGCTCCGGCGGGAACCAGACCGCGATTTCCTCATCTTGTGCCTGCTCGCGTTCCTCTGGCTGTCGTCCCCCGAAGGCCACCATCCAGGCTTCCTTGTCCACCTCCGCCGCGCCTGCCGGGCCGACGTATCCCGCCTCCTGCTCGTATTCGACTCCCTCGCGTCGGTCCCGGCCGTCCATGCAGGGCGGAACCTCGCTGCACCGCGCTTTCCAGTACACCCGCCACACCGCGTTGAACTTCTCGGCGTGCTCGTGAAATCGACCAATCACCGCCGGACCTCGCGCCGCCAGTTGGTGGATTCGTTTCACAATCACCGCACGGCGTTTCGCCTCTCTCTTTGTGGCCACGGCCCGCTCCCAAAAGAAAAAGCCGGGGCGCTATGAGGCTGGTCAGAGCCCGGCCGTCCTTGCGGTGCGGCCTTCCCCGGCAGGAGGCAATGATGACGAGTTGGTGTTGACCATTTCATAGCAGCGGGCATTCTACCCCGGTTTCCGCACCGCCGCCAGCGGGCTTTTCCCCCGATTTTCGGAGGATTCCAGAAGTCGAGCTTCCGGACGCGCACCGATTCCTGGCATCGTGGACCGTGCTCGCTCTCCCGCGCGATAGTCGTGGGACAAATGGGCCGGTCACCCGCCCACGATGATCGAACCGATTGTTCGGGCCTGTTCCAGCATCTCCGCCAGTTGCTGCTTGCGTTCCTGTGCCTGTCGGATGGCCTCGTCGCAGGCTTCGGGGCTGTCGAGCCGGGGACCATCGGGAGCTTCGGAGATTGTGACCTCCGACCTCTGATTATAGGAGTGCTTCGCCTGAAGCACGAGTATTGCCGTCCTGGGATTCACTGCGTACCGAACGTGGTTGCCGGTCGTCGGCATGGGCCTTGTGCTGCCTTCCAGGAGCCTGCTGGCCTGGATCGCCCCACACCGCTCGAAGGTCTCGGCGAAACCCTCATCGGCCTCGACGAGCCGGCGGACCTGCCTCATGTGGATTCCCTCGGAGACGGCCCAGGATTCGAAGAACAAGGTGTCGGCAGAGCCGAAAAAGTACTTCTCCATCGAGTTTCTCAACTGAGCGATCCTCTGGGGCGTGTAGATGGTCGGTTTCGTTGGCATATTGGTCCTTTCGTTCGTGTTTCCTATCCTGCAATCTTAGCGAACGATCCAGCCGAGAGCAATCAGCCCCAAAGATCAGACGCCCATCTCTTGTGCCGAAACTCATGCCGTACCGGTGTTGGCCCCCTCCTGTGATTGGCATGAGACTTGATTCGCTTCCTCACGCCTCACCTGACGCACGCAACTCAAGGCCCGGCGGGCGATCGGGGCCTACGCGAGCCTCTCTTCGACCGTTCCGGGCGGATCGAGGCTCTACGGGCCCGTGGCGCAATCCTGGGGCAGAGGGGCTCTCTGGGCGTCCCCCGCGTGTGACTTTACGGTGCTGCGAACGCCTTGGGGTTGTAGGTTCTCGCCTTCATCCGGGCCGCCCGTGAAGCCGGTGTATCTATCGTCCTGACGACACGCCCGAAGTTCGGCCAGCCGCAGAAGATCTCCGTGGGCAGTGTGGCCAGCTCGGCGTCGGGCATTCGCTTCTGCCAGGAGATTCTGTGGCTGGAGTCGCTCGACGAGGATGAATTTATGTCCGTGCTGACCTGTTGCGGCACCCCCCTCGGAGCCTCGAACGGCAATCGGATCGTCCATGTTCTCAAGGCCCGCAACACCCGCGGCCGCGGCCAGAAGGTCGGCTACCGCTTCGACTCGGGCACGCTGACCTATGACGAGGTCGGATCGTCGCAAAGGGCAAACGCCGCCGACACGGGGAGGAGGTGGGGCCGTGGTGACTGTCGCGTCATTGACGCCGCCACTGATGAAGCAGGTGAACAAGGACGTGCGACCGAACTTCGGATTTCACAACTCTACTGGAATTTCCTGTTGCCTATGTCGCGTCAAGCCCCTACAATCAACCGGGTAGTCTTAGGTTGGAAGCCTTTGTCGTGAGGGAAAGGTCACGATGTCAGAGACATCAGCAATCGCGTTGAATGCCCAGAAGATCCGCCCAGTGCCGGCGAGCCCCGGGAAAGGGTCTGAACCATGAGCGAGAATGAGTTCTATGCACACAGCCTTCCCGGCAAGCCGGAATCAGCATGGCAGCGGCTGCGCGAACATCTTGAGAACTGCGCACAACGAGCGGCTGAGTTCGCTTCGGCGTTCGGCGCATCAGACTGGGGGCATGTGGCAGGTCTCTGGCATGATATGGGGAAGTATTCCCGGGAATTCCAGAGCCGGATATGCGCGACAGGTGGTGAAGAGGCACACGTCGAAGCTGTGGGGAAGGTCGATCATTCGACAGCAGGAGCACAGCATGCCGCCCGTCGCCTTGGTCACGCCGGGAAGGCTCTCGCCTATGTCATCGCGGGCCATCACGGCGGTCTCCCCGACGGTCTTTCAGCGGATTCGTGTTTGCGGAGCCGTCTTGAAAAGACTGTCCCGGACTACTGTCACTGTCCCCAGGACCTGATGGACTTGCGGCCTCCGACGCTTCCGATTGTTCCTGTGAAGGAACGCGCCGGCGTCCAATTCAGCCTGTTTATCAGGATGCTCTACTCCTGCCTCGTGGATGCCGATTTCCTCGACACCGAGGCATTCGTCAATGCTGTGAAGCATCAGAGCCGTGGGGGATATGACCCGTTGGCGGAACTTGCTCCGTTGTTCTTCGCAAGACTGGAAGAACTCAGGAGCCAAGCGTCTGCCTCAGAGGTGAATCGCCAGAGGGAGACGATCCTCCGGCAGTGTCTCAGTGCTGCGGAATGGGAGCCGGGGCTGTTCTCACTCACCGTACCCACCGGTGGCGGCAAGACGCTCTCCTCCATGGCCTTTGCGCTGCGGCATGCCTTGAAGCATGGGCTCAGGAGGATCATCTATGTCATCCCGTTCACCAGTATCATCGAACAGAACGCCGGGGTGTTCCGTTCGATGCTCGGGGAGGATGCCGTTCTGGAGCACCACAGCAACTTCGAGCCCGCCGAGGAGGACCATCGCTCCCGTTTGGCGGGGGAGAACTGGGACGCTCCGGTCATCGTGACTACGAACGTCCAGTTCTTCGAGTCTCTGTTCGCCAATCGTTCGAGCCGCTGCCGGAAGCTCCACAACATCGCCGGGAGCGTAGTGATCCTTGACGAGGTTCAGACCCTGCCGGCCCCGTACCTGCTGGCGTGTCTCGAAGTCCTGAGGGAACTGACTGCCACCTACAGAACCTCAGTTGTCTTGTGCAGCGCGACGCCACCGGCCGTCGCGCACCGTAGCGATTTCCCACGCGGCCTGACGGGTGTTCGGGAGATCGTGGAAGCTCCGCAGGCGTTGGCCGATGCCCTCAAGAGGACCACCGTCACGATCTTGCCGCAAACCCGCGATGCCGAGCTTGTGGAAAGGTGTGCCGGATGCAGGCAAGTTCTTTGCATCGTGAACACCCGCCGGCATGCCAAGACCCTCTACTCGGCCATGAAGCACCTGGGAGATGCCTATCATCTCAGCGCCTTGATGTGCCCTGTTCATCGGTCGCAAATTCTGGAGGAGATACGAACCAGGCTGCGAGAAGGATTGCCGGTTCGCGTGGTCAGCACCCAGCTCATCGAGGCGGGTGTGGACATCGACTTTCCCGTGGTCTTGCGTTCGCTGGCAGGCATCGATTCCATTGCCCAGGCGGCAGGGCGATGCAATCGAGAAGGCAGACTCGATACCGGGCGCGTCTATGTCTTCACGCCGGAGCACAGTGTGCCTTCTGGGCATTTTCGGCAGACTTCGCAGGCCGCGGAGTCTGTGCTTCGGCGTCACAACGACCCTCTGTCCCTCGCCGCTATCGAGGATTACTTCAGAGAATATTACTGGATGAAGGGCGACGGCCTTGACGAAAGGGGAATTCTCACGTTGCTCCAGGAGGGCTGTTCCAAAGGGGACTTTCCTTTCAAGACGGTCGCTGAGGAGTTCCGCTTCATACAGGAGGACACCCGACCGGTCATCATCCCGTTCGACGAGGATGCCCGCCATCTGATCGAGGCCCTGGCGTGCTGTGAACACCCGGCGTCGGTTGCCCGCAGGCTCCAGAAGTACAGCGTCAGCGTGTACCCGCACGAATGGAACCGGCTTCTGTCCACGGGCAGTATTGAACTCAAGACTGGGATGTTCCCCGTGTTGATCGATGAGGCCCTTTATCGCGAAGATGTCGGCTTGATAACCGACGACTCGGTTGCGAGAGAACCCGAATCTTTGTTCGTGTGAATGAAAGGAGGTCGCATGGCCTACGGCATAAAGCTCAAGGTCTGGGGAGAGTACGCCTGCTTCACCAGACCGGAAATGAAGGTCGAGCGGGTCAGCTACGACGTGATGACCCCGTCGGCCGCGAGGGCGATCCTGGAGGCGATCTACTGGAAACCCGCGATCCGATGGGTCGTGGACCGCATCCACGTGCTGCGCCCGGTACGGTTCATGAACATCCGGCGTAACGAACTGGCGAGCAAGATGTCGCTGAAGAACCTCACGACGGCGATGAAGGGCGGATGTTCTCCGCCGGTCCTGTTCATCGAGGACGACCGCCAGCAGCGTGCGGCGATGGTCCTGCGGGACGTCTGTTATGGGATCGAGGCCCATTTCGAGTACACCGGCACGCAGGACACCAACGACGGCAAACACCTCGATGTGTTCAACCGCCGGGCCACCGGCGGGCAGTGTTTCACGCAACCCTATCTCGGTTGCCGCGAGTTCTCGGCGCATTTCGAACTCGTCGAGGGTTTTCCGGCATCACCGCTGACAGGGACACAGGACCTCGGCTGGATGCTGCACGACATCGATTTCCCGAACGATATGGAGGCCCGGTTCTTCCGGGCCGCTATGATCGATGGCGTCATCGCCGTACCGGTCTTTCCGCGAAAGGAGGTGAAGGCATGATCCTGCAATCGCTTGCCTGCTACTATGATCGCATCGTGGAGTCAGGGGACGACGCCATTGCCGGCGACGGGTTCAGTTGCGAGAGGATCCACTTCGCCCTTGTGCTGGATTGCACGGGCAAGCTCGTGCAAGTCCTCGACTTGAGGGACGTCCAAGACAAGAGGGCCACTCCGCGCAACCTGATCGTTCCACAGGGGCCGAAGAAGAGCGTCAACATCGCAGCCAGCTTCCTGTGGGGCAGTCCCGGCTACGTGCTCGGCGCCGACGGCAAGGGCAAACCGGAGCGAACCCTCAAGTGCCACGATGCGTTCAAGGAACTGCATCGCCAAGTCTTGGCGACGTGTGATGATGAAGCCGCCAAGGCCGTGATCGGATTTCTCGTCTCCTGGAAGCCCGAGAACACGCCCGAGTTACCTGACTGGCCCGATATGCTCAAGGCCAATCTGGTCTTCAAGATAGACGGAGATCATGGCTTTATCCATGACCGACCTCAGATACGTAAGTTGTGGCTTGATCGATTCGCTGCCGGCGGGCATGAACAGAATGGCATGTGCCTCGTCAGTGGGGAGATGGGTCCGATCGCGGTGCTGCATCCGGCGATAAAAGGGGTCAGGGGTGCACAGTCGAGCGGCGCGGCTCTCGTCTCGTTCAATCTTGATGCGTTCTGCTCCTATGGAAAGGCACAAAACCTCAACGCCCCCGTGTGCGAGTTTAGGGCGAATGCTTACACCAAAGCGCTGAACCACCTGCTGTCGTCTGGAAGCAATCGCGTGCAGATCGGTGATGCCACGACGGTTTTCTGGACCGAGAGGCAATCTCCCGTCGAAGGCTTCTTCGGGATGATCCTCGACCCGCGTGATTCCGCCGGGGACGACAGGGAGTTGGCTGTATTTCTTGAGGCGGTGCGGGAAGGGAAGCTCCCCCGCGATATCGAGGGCGACGTGAAGTTCTACGTCCTTGGTCTCTCGCCCAATGCGGCCCGGCTCAGTGTTCGTTTCTGGCACGTGAGCACTGTCGAAGAGGTCAGCGATCGACTGGGCCAGCATTTTCGCGACCTGGCGATGGTCCGCTCGTTCGAGAGCGACCCGCCATACCCTGGGATGTGGCACTTGCTTCGTGAGACGGCCAACAGAAAGTCGGATGACGGCCCGCCGCCGCTCCTGGCGGGGGCAGTCATGCGGTCGATTCTCACCGGAACTCTCTACCCGCAAACGCTGCTGTCGGCCGTGATCGGCAGAATACGGGCCGATCAGAACATCAACTACCTGCGGACGGCCATCATCAAGGCTGTCCTCGCACGAAGACAACGAATACTTAACCAAGGAATCGAGGTTTCCATGGCACTCGACACAGAGAACAGAAATGTCGCGTATCTGCTCGGGCGACTCTTCGCGGTACTGGAGAAGGCCCAGCAAGGCGCGATCCCCGGTGCAAACACAACGATCAAAGACAGGTTCTATGGCTCCGCCTCCGCAACACCGCGAGTGGTCTTTCCGCAACTCCTGCGGCTGGCCCAGCATCACATCCAGAAAGACGACTACGGCCGTGTGCGGGACAAGCAGATCGAGGAGATCCTCGGCAACCTACAGGAGTTCCCGGCCCACATGGGCCTCGACGAGCAGGGCTTGTTCGCCATTGGCTACTACCACCAGCGTCAGAGTTTCTTCACGAAGAAAGACAACCAGTAACCATTCGATGATGAGGAGATAGACAATGAGCAAGGCTATCGAGAATCGCTATGAGTTTGCGTACTTGTTCGACGTGGAAAACGGCAATCCCAACGGAGACCCCGACGCCGGCAATATGCCCCGCATCGACCCGGAGACCAACTTCGGACTCATCACGGACGTCTGCCTCAAGCGTAAGATCAGGAACTTCGTCCAAATGGCCAAGGGGCTGGCCAAACCCTACGACATCTATGTGCAGGAGAAGGCCATTCTGACCGACAAGCAGGGGCAGGCGTATGCGGAGGGGGACGTGAAAGACGCCGAGGGCGCCGACAAGATCGCGAAGGCCCGCAACTGGATGTGTCGAAATTTCTTCGATATCCGAACGTTCGGTGCCGTAATGTCCTTGAAGGAGAACAACTGCGGGCAAGTCCGCGGCCCCGTCCAGATGAATTTCGCACGAAGCATCGAGGCGGTCACTCCCCTTGAGGTGACGATCACGAGAATGGCAGTCGCCACCGAAAAGGAAGCCAAAAGCCAGGACGGCGACAACCGCACGATGGGCAAGAAGAACATCCTGCCCTATGGCCTCTACCGCGCGGAAGGCTATATCTCCGCCCATCTGGCTCAGCAGACCGGCTTCAGCGATGACGACCTGCAACTCCTCTGGCAGGCGTTGATTAACATGTTCGACCACGACCGCTCGGCCGCCCGGGGCAAGATGTCGGCCCGTGCCCTTGTGGCCTTCCGGCATGACAGCATCCTGGGCAACGCGCCTGCCCATACGCTGCTTGGCCGGCTCAAAGTTTCGAGGAACGCTGCCAATGGCAAGCCTGCTCGGGCCTACGAGGACTACAAGGTCTCGCTCGATGAGACGAACGTGCCCAAAGGCGTAACCATCGAGAAGCTCCTATGGACCTGATGCACTCCGAAGAAGAGCTGCTGCCGATCTCCGCCTTGCAGCATTTGTCGTTCTGCGAACGGCAGTGGGCGTTGATCCATTTGGAGCAGGTGTGGTCGGAGAACCTCTTCACCGCCGAAGGGCGGAACCTGCACGAAAAGACCCACGAGGCCGACTGCGAGAATCGCCCCGGGCTGCGGATCGTACGGGGGCTTCGCCTTCGCTGTCTGCGGCTCGGGCTTGTCGGGCAGGCGGACGTGGTCGAGTTTCATAAGGCCGAGGCCGGGGTACCGCTGGACGGGGTTGCAGGGCTTTGGCGGCCGTTTCCCGTCGAGTACAAGCGGGGCAAGGCCAAGCCGGACAACTGCGATCGCGTTCAACTCTGTGGCCAAGCGATCTGCCTGGAAGAGATGCTCCGGGCCGAGATCCTCGCAGGGGCTCTCTTCTACGGTCGGCCCCGTCGGCGGGAAACGGTCGAGTTCACGCCGGAGCTTCGCAACGAGACCGAATTGCTCGCCCTCCGACTTCATGAACTGCACGCCGCCGGCAGGACGCCCAAGGCCCGCTACGGCCCCAAGTGCAAAAGCTGCTCGTTGTTGGAGGTCTGCCTGCCCAAGATCACCGGGCCCGACAAGGACATCGCCCATTACCTGGCCAAGGCCCTGGAGAAAGAGCCATGAAGAGGCTGCTCAATACGCTGTTCGTCACCACGCAGGGGGCTTACCTCGCCAAGCAGGGCGACACGGTCTGCGTAAACATCGAGCAAGAGACCAAGCTCCGCGTGCCGATCCATAACTTGGGCTCGGTCGTCTGCTTCGGCAACGTCGGGTGCAGCCCGTTCCTCATGGGCTTCTGTGGCGAGCAGAACGTGACGCTCTCGTTTCTCTCGGAGAACGGCCGCTTCCTCGCCCGCGTCCACGGCCCGGTCAGCGGCAACGTTCTGCTTCGCAAGGAGCAGTACCGTCGCTCGGACGACGCCTCCGCGAGCGCCCTGATCGCCCGCTCCCTCATCACGGCCAAGCTGGCCAATAGCCGGATCGTCCTGCAAAGGGCCCAGCGGGACCGCGAGGATCTCCAGCACAGCCCCGCCATTGGCAAGGCCCTCGACGGTCTCTGGGAGTTGATCCAGGTTGTGAAGGACGAAACCGATTTAGACCGTATCCGCGGCATTGAAGGCACTGGCGCCAACGCCTACTTCTCTGTCTTCGACCTGTTGATTTCGGCCAGCAAAGAGCAGTTCTTCTTCAAGGAGCGATCTCGGCGGCCGCCGCTGGACAACATGAACGCTCTGCTCTCTTTCCTGTACACGATGCTGGTCCACGACGTCGAGTCGGCCCTGGAAGCCGTCGGGCTTGATCCGGCGGTCGGTTTCCTCCATCGGGATCGGCCGGGCCGACCGAGCCTGGCCCTGGACTTGATGGAGGAGTTCCGGGCCTATCTGGTGGACCGCCTGGCCCTGTCGCTGGTGAATCGCCAGCAGATCAAGCCGGAGGGGTTCACCAAAACGGAGTCCGGGGCCGTCACCATGGACGACGAGACTCGAAAGGCGGTCCTCATCGCCTGGCAGAAGCGAAAACAGGAGGAGATCACGCACCTGTTCCTTCAGGAATCGGTGCCGCTGGGCCTGCTGCCGCACATTCAGGCCCAACTCCTGGCCCGGCACCTGCGGGGCGATTTGGAAGGCTATCCGCCGTTTCTGTGGCGATAGGAGGTGTAGCCATGATGGTTCTTGTAGCATACGACGTGAACACGGAAACGCCCGCGGGCCAGCGAAGGCTCCGGCAGGTGGCCAAGCTCTGCGAGAATCGCGGCCAGCGGGTGCAAAACTCGGTCTTCGAGTGCCTGGTCGATCCGGCCCAGTGGGTCCAGCTCAAGCACGGCCTGCTCGACATCGCCGACCCGGAAAAGGACAGCCTGCGGTTTTACTATCTCGGAAAGAACTGGCACAGACGCGTGGAGCACTTCGGAGCCAAAGCCGGCTATGATCCCGATGGGCCGCTGTTGGTCTGAGAGGTCCGCCGCGAACCCCAAGCGCCCGAGATTTCCCAGGGAGGTTCGCGATTGCTGTAAGTGGCTCATTGGCAAGTATATAGGAGAATGCAAGGGACACAGAGACCGCGTCTTGGCACCGAATCCGCAGGAGTTCGCGATCTCTATTGCCTAACCTGCGGTTCCTGCTATACTTACACATGTAACAGTCACCCCCTCACGGGGGGGTGTGGATTGAAACGAGAGCTACGCGACATAACTGGACCTCCTTTCAGTCACCCCCTCACGGGGGGGTGTGGATTGAAACGACCACCCGGTTCGTGTCGGCGACGGTCGCGATCGTCACCCC
>DATIKY010000157.1:0-14390 GCA_035476995.1 Sedimentisphaerales bacterium
TAGCCCCGAATCCCAAACCCATGGTACAATAAGCTGGTGGACATGCTTGACTCCTATCCTAAGTCCTTGCAAAACCTTTGGATAAGCCGGCATGTCCACTCTTCTCAACTCAAAAGTACGCAAAAACCGGATGAGCCAGAATTATCGGCTGTCAACGGCTCGCAGATCAGTGAAAATGCCGCGGACATCGTGGGCGTTTCCAGTCGATGAGGGCCTGGACATCCGCCGGCTGACGGGGGCCTGTCGTGCCACGTGCCACGTGCCAACACAGGCCTGTCGGTGGCACGTGGCATGTGGCACGATAGCCGCTTCGACGATCCGCAGGCAGGCTGCTTCTTTGGGCTCATCCGGTTCCGGCGTGCTTTCGGAACCCGCGGGTGTACCTAATTTTGGATATAAACAAATAAAGTTGTTAATATTACGAACAAAATAGTTGACACATTGCCCCAGACTGGTACACTTCACGGAGTGATCGATGATGGATAACCCTATTCGGAGGTATGAGAATGGAAGCTGAGAAGCCCCCCCAAGAACCCGGAACCTTTCGCGATTGTGCAACAGCAATCTGGTCGCTGGAGCAGAAGCTCGGGGTGTGCCTGGAGCACTGGGTGTACCGCGGCGCCGAGAGCCGGCTCGTCGGCGCGATCGTCTACTGGAAGATCGAAGGCTCGCGGCGTTTTGTGTCGCTCCATCCCGGTCCGGACGGCCGGTGGCGCATCGGACCGATGCCGGATCCCCGACCCCTGTTCAACCTGCCAGACCTGCTGCGCAGCGAGAAAGACGAGAGGGTCTTCGTCGCCGGCGACGAGATGACCGCTGCGATCGTCAGTGACGCGGAAATGCTGGCGGTGGCCGGCCCCTGGGGCCCCACCGGCCTGCCCGGGACGGACTGGCGTCCGCTGGCCGGACGGAACGTGGCGATTCTGGCGGACCGCGGCCCCGCGGGCGGCTCGTGGGCGAAGGAGCTGGCGTCGATTCTGCAGGCGCTGGAACCTCCGGCCTGCGTGCGGATCATGCCGGTCCCGGAGGACGGGCCCGACGGCAAAGTGGATCAATGGACCGATTACGTGGCAGGGTTCGAGCCGAACCTGCTGTGGGCGGATCTCGACGGCTGGTTCGTGAACACCCCGACCCTGCCGGCGCCGGTGCGGCCTCCGAAGGAGGGCCCGGTCGTACAGTGTTTCGCCGATGTCGTCCCGTCGAAGGTCCGCTGGCTGTGGCCGGGCCGCCTGGCGCTGGGTCGCATCACCCTGCTGGTCGGCCGCCCCGGCGAGGGCAAATCGTTCCTGACCACCGACCTGGCCGCCCGGGTCTCCACGGGCCGGCCCTGGCCCGACGGCAGCGCGGGCATGAAGGGCTCGGTGCTCTACATCTGCGCCGAGGACGATCCGTCCGATACGATTCGTCCCCGCCTCGACGCCCACGGCGCCGACGTGACGGCAGTCCACCTGCTGTCGGAGGTCCGCCGAGTCGCCCCCGACGGCCGCTCGTACACCACAACGTTCACGCTGGCCGACGTCCCGAGTCTGGAGGAGGCCCTGCGCCGCCAGCCGGAATGCCGTCTGGTCGTGGTCGATCCCATCGGCTCGTTCCTGGGCAACGGGACCGACTCCTATCGCGACAGCGACGTGCGGGCCCTTCTGGACCCCGTGGGCCGACTGGCCCAGGAGTATGGTCCGGCCATCCTGCTCGTGGCCCATCGACGCAAGAGCGTCACGACCGGGCACGCCGACGACCTGGCGATGGGCAGCCGCGCGTTCACCGGCGTGGCCCGCGCGGTCTGGCATCTGACCCGCGATCCGCACAACCACGCCCGCCGGCTGCTGGTGTCGGGCAAGAACAACCTGGCGGCCGAAGGCCAGGGACTGGCGTTCACGATCGAGGGGACGCCCCCCGCGATCCGGTGGGAGGACGGGGTCGTCTCTATGACCGCCAACGACGCCCTGGCCGCCGAGGGCACGGGGCAGGAATCGCAAGGCCACGACAAGACGCCGCCCCGCGGCCGTGCCGTGGAATGGCTGCGAGAGTTGCTCAGGGACGGCCCCTTGTCCTCCATCCAAGTCCAGGAGGAGGCCAAGAGCGCCGGATTCGCCTGGCGAACCGTACACCGGGCCAAGGACGACTTGAGAATCTGTCCCTTCCGGGATCAATTCGGGGGTTCGTGGATATGGCGACTGCCCGCGGCCGAGAATGCGGCCGGCAAGGCCCTCCCGGCTGCGGCCTGTCCGGGATCGTGAGGCCGGCGTCGGCGGCCTATCCTGCCACCCCCCCTGTGGCACGCGGCATGTGGCACGTGGCACAATAGCGTTTTCGGGCCTGAGAACGGGCTTTTCCGAGGCTCTCGCGCCTATCGTGCCACGTGCCGGAACCGGACAAGACAGCCGCTTGAAGCGGCGGGCCAATCCCTATAAGATGCTACAGATGCTTGAGAAAGGACTGGTGCAGATCTATACAGGCGACGGCAAGGGCAAGACGACGGCTGCCTTCGGTCTGGCGGTCCGCGCCGCCGGCCGCGGAAACCGCGTGCTGATCTACCAGTTCCTCAAGCCCCCCTCGCTCGAGCTGGGCGAGCGGCTGGGCGTAGAGCGGTCGGGTCTGTCCATCCGCGTCGAGTCGCTGGAGGCACAGTGGCACCTGTTCAGATCCCTTCGCAGCGAGCAGGACATCACCGCGGCGGGGGCCGCCGTCAGGGATGCTCTGGCCAGGCTGACGGAACTGGCGGCGCAGAGAGCTTATGACGTGCTGATCCTCGATGAGATCGTCTTTTGCCTGTCGCTGGGCCTGGGCCGGTTCGACGATGTCAGGCGGCTCATTGAGCAGCGGGACCCGGCGGTCGAGATCGTCCTGACCGGCCGAGGCGCGACGCCGGAATTGATCGCGATGGCGGACCTCGTGACGGAGATGAAGAAGATCAAGCACCCGTTTGACAAGGGTGTAGTAGCGAGAGAAGGGATGGAGTATTGAACTGAACACCGCCGAGGGCGGCGGTGCCACATGGGACAAGAGGAGACGAAGGTGGCTAAGAATGTTGCAGCGATCATCTGTGCGGCCGGGCCGGGGAGCCGGTTCGGCGGCAAGAGAAGGAAACAGTTCGTGGAAGTCGCCGGCCGGGCGGTCTTTCTGCGGAGCATCGAGCTGTTCTCCGAGCGCGAGGGCGTCAAGCAGATCCTCCTGGGGATCTCCAAGGACGACCAGGAGACGGTGAAGATCAACTGGGGCACAAAGCTCTCGTTCTTCGGGGTCAAGACCTTCCTGGGCGGGTCCGAGCGGTTCGAGACGATCCTTCACGCGATGGAACTGATCAAGGACGACATCGACCTGGTCGCGGTGCATGATGCGTGCCGGTGCTGCGCGACAGATCAGCTCGTCACAGAGGTGATCGCCAAGGCCGCACAGACAGGAGCGGCCATCCCCGCCGCGCCGGTGACCGCGACGATCAAGCAGGTCAAAGAGGGCGAAATCGTCAGGACGGTGGACCGATCGGACCTCTTCGAGGCCCAGACGCCCCAGGTGTTCGACATCGCACTCCTGAGAAAGGCCTACGCCAATCTCCCGAACGTGGACAAATCGGCCGTCACCGACGACGCGTACCTGGTCGAGGCGATCGGGCACAGGGTCTCGATTGTAGAATCGGACTCGTCGAACCTCAAGATCACTCGCCCCAGCGATATCCCCCTGGCCGAGGCGATCCTGAAGTCGCGGCCCAAACCCAAACCCGAGGGCGGCGTCAATCCCTTCGCGGAGGCGGAATGGTAGAGGGAGTTTCAAGTTCGAAGTGTGAAGTTTGAAGTGGGGAGCGGCATGCGCCGTCCTCCGACTTCACACTTGAAACTTCAAACTTGACACTTGAGACTTTTTTTCGGAATTTTCCTCTTGACAGAACCGTCGCCATCCGATTTAATAGATGGATTATGGTGAAGAACTTGAGCAATACCTTCGGCTTTTTTGGTTATTGGTGGCCTGCAGGATAAATCCGGCAGGCGTGCGAAGATATTGCCCTAAGTAACAACTGAAGTACCTGGATCTTTGAAGCAGCCTGTCGGAAACGACGGGCTGCTTTTTTTTGTGGACCAAGCGGTCGAAAGCCTGTGAGAATGGGCGTGACCGAGCCTTGAGGTGAAAAGCGGACTATGGAAGACTATCGCCAGATCATCGAGAACGCCGAACCCGGCCAGATCGTCCCGATCGTCAAGCGGATTGACGTGGCCGATCCGCTCGAGTATTTCGCCAAGCTCAGCGACTATGGCCGGGCCAAAGACTGCTGCCTGCTGGAGTCCCGCGAGTACCTGGCGGGCACTACCGCTCTGAGCTTCGGGACCGCGCGCCCTGCCCTGTACGTAACCGGGACCGGCGTGGACTTCACGATCAAGGCCCTCACCAAGCCCGGCCGGCGCATGCTGAGCTATTTCGCCGCCCACCCGGAGCGGTTCGCCTTCTGCGAGTCCATCGACTTCGGAGCCGAAGTCATCACCGGCCGGATCAGGCCGCAGGAAGGAACCGTGGACGAGCAGACCCGGCTCCAGGCCACGAACCAGATGGACGTCCTGCGGGCGGTCGCTTTCGCCTTTCGCCTGGCGAGCAAACCCTTCCGCGTCACCTGCGGCCTGCTCGGGGCCTTGAGCTACGATTTCATCGACCAGTTCGAAAAGCTCCCCGCCGGCGGCCAGGACCTGCTCGGCAATCCCGACTACGAGCTGTACTTCGCCGACAACATCTTTCTGATGGACCACGAGAGCAACCAGGGCTACGTCGTCGTCAACTGCATGATCACCAATGGCGACCGACAGGCCGTGATCGCCGAGGCGCAGAGCTGCTTCGACTTCTACTTCAACATGGCCCGCTTCGACCCGCCGAAGGGACGCAAGCACGTCGCCCCCCTGCCGGCGGCTGGGACCGACACCGTCCAGAGTGAATACGAGATCATGGTCGATCAGGCCAAGCGTCACATCCTCGACGGCGACATCTTCCAGGTGGTTCTGAGCCGCACGCTCACCGAGCCCTGTCCCGACGAGCCGCTGGACGTTTACAAGCGACTGCGGGAGCTGAACCCCTCGCCCTACATGTTCTACCTCAATACGCAGAATACGACCCTGATCGGCTCCAGTCCCGAGCTGAACCTGCGAGTCAGCGGGACCGGGCCGCGAAACGTCGAGATCCGCCCGATCGCGGGCACCAAGCCCCGCGGCCGCATCGACGGCCAGATCGACACCGACACGGACTTCCGCTACGAGGCGGAGCTCAAGCTCGACCGCAAGGAACTGGCCGAGCACATGATGCTCGTGGACCTGGCCCGCAACGACATCGCCCGCGTGGCCAATCCCGGCAGTCGGGTCGTCAACGAGCTGCTGACCGTGGAGAAATACGAATCGGTCCAGCACCTGGTCAGCAACGTCAAGGGAACGCTGAGGCCCGATCTGGACGCGCTCAGCGCGTATCTGGCGACGATGAACATGGGCACGCTGACCGGGGCCCCGAAGATCGAGGCGATGAAGATCATCCGCAAGCTGGAGAAGAACAAACGCGGCTACTACGGCGGGGCCGTGATGTACCTGACCGTGGACGGCCAGTTCGACAGTTGCATCACGATCCGCAGCCTCCAGGTGCGGGACCGCACCGCCTACATCCGAGTCGGCGCCGGCATCGTCCACGACAGCGTGCCGAAGACCGAGTTCGAAGAAACCGACCACAAGGCGCGGTCGTGTCTGAGGGCAATTCGCGGGAAATAGATGAGAATCAGGTTTCAAATCCGAAATCCGAAACTCGAAATCCGAAACAAGCGCAAATGACCAAAAGCCAGGAAATCTCAAAACGGATTATCCGACGTGGCGACAGCGTTTCGGTCATTTGGGTTTGGGTCCTTTGGATTTGTTTCGGATTTCGAGTTTCGGATTTGGACCTCGCGGTTCTGAATCATGAAGGGAACACCAATGGAACCAACCGGCAGCAGAGTCTTGTTTATCGACAACTTCGACTCCTTCACCTACAACCTCGTGGACGATTTCGCCAAGCGACAGTGCACGACCCGGGTCTACCGGGCCGACACGAGTCTCTCGGATCTCATAGGAGTCGTCGACGAATTTGACCCCGACCTGCTGGTGATCTCGCCGGGACCGGGTAATCCGGACACCGCGGGAGTCTCGCTGGAGGCGGTGGACGCCTTCAAGACTCGCCTGCCGATCTTCGGCGTATGCCTGGGCCATCAGGTCATCGTGCAGTATTTCGGCGGGGTCGTCAGCCATGCCCCCGAGCCCATGCACGGCAAACCCTCGCGGATCACCCACAACGGCAAAGACCTCTTCCAGGGCATCGAAAACCCGCTCCAGGCCGGACGGTACCACAGCCTCGCGGCCCGCACCATGCCCGACTGCCTGGAAGTCACGGGGCAGTTCGAAGGCGTCGTCATGGCGATCCAACACAAGGAACTGCCCATCTTCGGAGTCCAGTTCCATCCCGAGAGCATCCTGACGCCCGCGGGCGGCAAGATCATCCAGAACGTTCTCCAGATCGCGGCCAATCGAAAGGGCTCCCACACGCAATCGTCTGCGTGCGGGGACCCCAAACAACCGGTAGGGAGCTGAACATGGCGAACATCACGCAGTTTCTCGAGATCATCCTCAACGGCGGAGACCTCACGTTCGAGCAGGCCAAGGCCCTGCAGGACACGATCTTCGAAGGCCAGGTGACGGAGGTCCAGATCGCGGCGTTCCTGGCCATGATGAGAATGAAGAAGGCCACATCGGCCGAGATCGCAGGCCTGGCGCAGTCGCTTAGAAACCACGCGGTTCGGGTGAAAGTCGATTTCGATCACATGATCGACACCTGCGGCACCGGCGGCGCAGGCGTCAAGACGTTCAATATCTCCACCGCCTCGGCCTTCGTCGTCGCGGGCGCCCGCGCCTACGTCGCCAAGCATGGCAACCGCGGCATCACCAGCCGGTGCGGCTCGGCCGACGTGCTCGAACAGCTCGGCGTCAATATCGATCCCGGCCCGGATGTCGTCGCGCAGTGCATCCGCGAGGCGCACGTGGGTTTCATGTTCGCGCCGAAGTACCACCCCGCGATGAAGTTCGTGCAGCCGATCCGAAAGAGCCTGGACTTCCGGACCGCGTTCAACATCCTGGGCCCCCTGGCCAATCCCGCCGGCGTCAAGGCCCAGGTGATGGGCGTCTCCGACCCTCTGCTGCTCGACCGAATCGTCGAGAGCTTGAAGATGCTCGGCGCCAGGCGGGCGATGGTCGTCCATGGCCAGGGAATGGACGAGATCAGCCTGCTGGGCAAGACGCGAGTCGTCGAGCTTCGCGACGGCTGGGTCACGTCCTTCGAACTGGACCCGACCGAGTACGGGATCGCCCTCGCTCCGCTGGAAGCCCTCGGCAGCGGGGACGCCGCCGCCAATGCAACCGTCATTCGCGACGTTCTGGCGGGCAGGGAGAAAGGCCCCCGCCGGGACATCGTGGTGCTCAATGCCGCCGCCGGGATCGTCGTTTCCGGCCTGGCGGACAGCTTCGCCCAGGCCGTTCCCCTGGCGGAGGCTTCTATCAACCAAGGAAAGGCGTTACAGTGTCTGGAGAGGCTGGTCGAGGTTTCCAACCGGGCCTAGCCTCCGAATCGAGATGAGACAATGATGATAACCAAGGTCAAGATTTGTGGGATCACCAATTACGAAGACGCCGTAGCGGCCATGGACATGGGGGCCGATCTGCTGGGGTTCAATTTCTATTCGAAGAGCCCCCGCTACATCGAGCCGGCCAAGGCCGCCGAGATCATCAAGCGTCTCCCGGCCTTCATCGACGTCTCCGGCGTCTTCGTCAACAGCACGCTCGAAGAGATCCGCGAAATCGCCGGCCTGTGCCAGCTCGACTGGATCCAACTGCACGGGGACGAGACCACGGACTTCTGCAAGTGGCTGGCGTACGACAGCGTCAAGACGATGAAAGCCCTGCGGGTCAAGGACGTCGCGGACCTTCAGCGGGTGGATAACTACTTCACCGACGCGGTCCTGTTGGACACCTACAATACCGAGCGTTACGGCGGCACAGGTCTGACCTTCGACTGGAACATCATCGGCCACGTCGCCAAGCGGGTCTTCCTGGCCGGCGGCATCACGCCGGAGAACGCCGCGACCGCGGTCGGTCTGGGAGTCTACGGAATCGACGTCTGCAGCGGCGTGGAGGCGTCGCCCGGCAAGAAAGACCATGGCAAAATGAAGGCTTTGTTCGACAGCATCCGGCATTTGAGAGCATAGGACCAATGGGACAGATGGGACGAATATGAAACATACAGGCAGATTCGGCGATTACGGCGGCTATTACGTGCCGGAGGTCTTGATTCCGGTGCTCGAAGAGTTGGAGGAGGCGTTCGACCGCTTCTGTGTGGATCGGGAGTTTGTCGCCGAGCTCGATCAGTTGTACCGCAACTACGCAGGCAGGCCGACGCCGCTCTATCACGCCAGACGGCTGAGCGAGCACGTAGGCTTTCAGGTCTATCTCAAACGCGAGGACCTGCTCCATGGCGGCGCGCACAAGGTCAACAACACGCTCGGCCAGGGCCTGCTCGCCCGGTACATGGGCAAGACCAAGCTGATCGCCGAGACCGGCGCGGGCCAGCACGGCCTGGCCACCGCGATGATCGGCGCGCTGCTGGGCATGGAAACCAAGATCTTCATGGGCGCCGTCGACGTCGAGCGTCAAAGCGTCAACGTCCACAAGATGAGACTCTGCGGCGCGGAAGTCGTTTCCGTGGTGGGCGGGACGAGCACGCTCAAGGACGCGATCAACGACGCCCTGCGGTACTGGACCTCGCACGTGTCCGACACATTCTATCTGTTCGGCACGGCCGCGGGCCCGCACCCCTACCCGACGATCGTCAAGCACTTCCAAAGCTGCATCGGCAAGGAGGCCCGCCGGCAGTGTCTCGATCAGATCGGTCGATTGCCCGACATGGTCGTCGCCTGCGTCGGCGGCGGCAGCAACGCCATCGGCGTATTCGCGGGCTTTCTGGACGACAAGGACGTTCAACTCATCGGCGTCGAAGCGGGTGGCAAAGGCGTTGCCACCGGCAAACACGCGGCCAGTTTGACCGCCGGCCGGCCCGGCGTCCTGCACGGAGCCAAGTCCTATCTCCTCCAGGACAACGACGGTCAGATCATCGACACGGAATCCATCAGCGCGGGACTCGACTACCCCGGCGTGGGACCCGAGCACTCGCTGCTCAAAGACATCGGCCGCGCGCGATACGTTCCGGCCGACGACGAGGACGTGCTGGAGACCTTCGGCCTGCTCACGCGGATCGAAGGCATCATCCCGGCCCTGGAGAGCACGCACGCCCTGGCCCACGTCGTGAGCCTCAAGGGCAAGTTGCCCCCGGAGACGGTGGTTGTAGTGAACCTCTCCGGCCGAGGCGACAAAGACGTCGGTATCGTAGAGAAGCACCGCCCCTTAAGAGACTCGCGAAAGGCGGAATAAGTCCTATTCGTCCCATTGGTCCCATACGTCCCATTGTCCTATCGCCTCCCGTTCCACGGAGCCCGCAATGAAAAGCTACAGTGAAGTGTTTTCAGATCTCAAGAGCCAGGGTCGCGCGGCCCTGATCCCCTTCTTTGTCATCGGCGATCCCGACTTCGACACGAGTCTGGCCGTGGTGAAGGCCGCGATCGACGCCGGCGCGGATGTCCTGGAACTGGGCATCCCCTTTTCCGACCCGATCGCCGACGGTCCCACGATTCAAAAGGCCGACGTCCGCGCCATGCGAGGCGGCATGAACACGCACAAAGCCTGCGAGTTCATCCGCCAGGTCAAACGTCACAAGGACATCCCGATCGGCCTGCTGATGTACTACAATCTGATCCAGCAGTACGGCGTCGAACGGTTCTTCAAGGACTTCCACGAGGCCGGGGTCAACAGCGTCCTGGTGGCGGACCTGAGCATCGACGACGCGGACGAGATCCTGATCCCTGCGAAGGCCGCGGGGCTCGACTCGGTTTTCATGGTCACGCCGAACACCGCAGCCCAGCGTATGGAGCGAATCGCCGCCCAGACGACGGGTTTTGTCTACACCGTCTCGCTGCTGGGCGTCACCGGCAGTCGGGAAGCCCTCTCCGGCGCCGCCGACGGGCTGGTGCGGCGGCTCAAGAGTCTGACGAACGTGCCGATCTGCGTCGGGTTCGGCGTCAGCAAGCCCGAGCACGCCAGGACCATCGCGGACGCGGGGGCCGACGGGGTGATTATCGGGTCTCGGCTCGTGGCTATGATCGAAGACCACCTCGACGAACCCTCGCAGGCGATCCGGGAAATCAAGCAGTTCCTCACCGAGGTCAGGAACACGCTGGCTGCGAAGTGAGCGAGGATCGCAAGTCCACACCATTCTTCGAACTTCCTGCGGCCTGCGCCAGTAGCAATATGTACACTAACCCGCCAGACCATGGGGTGATTGAGGATTTGCGTGGTTCATCCCCCTGTGCCTGGCGAATTGGAGAATGGTAACCGTCAGTTTAGGAGGACAGCGAAATGAACCGGATCGTGATTTCGATGATTGCGTCATGGACCATCCTGGCATTGGCTTCGACGACTCTGGCGCAGAGCTCAGCGGAAGGCCAATCACCCACGCGCAGACAGGCTGCGGCTTCGTCGACTACCCCGGATGGGCAGGTCCAGCGACCTGCCGTGCAGAGACAGGAATACGCCAGGCTCCAGCAGCAAATCGACGAACTCAAGGCTGCCCACCAGGACCTGGTGAACCAGTTGCAGGCCCTTCACGCCGTGGCGACCCAGGAAAAGGCCAAAGAAACCGCCGGCCAGATCCAGACCCTGATCGGCAAGCGTCAGGAGGCGTTCCAGAGCACATTGCGTCAGCTCGAACAGCAGCAACAGCAGTTGCAGAGGCCTGCCCGCACGAGGCCGGCGCGGACGGAAGCCGTGGGCCAGCAAACCGAGAACAAGCAGGCCCCCGATTTTGCCCTGGACAGCTTCGATGGCAGAAACGTCCGGCTGTCCCGCTACAAAGGACGCGTCGTGGTCCTCGAATGGATCAATCCCGATTGCCCCTTCTCTCGGTATCACTACGAAACCACTCCGACGATGGCGAACCTGGCTGAGAAGTACAAGAACAAGGAGGTCGTCTGGCTGGCGATCAACAGTACCCACAACACGACGCCGGAAGCCAATCGCCAGTGGGCCGAGAAGCACAAGCTGCCGTTTCCGATCCTGGACGACCGGTCCGGCCTGGTCGGCAAGCTGTACGGCGCGAGAACGACGCCGCACATGTTCGTAATCGACCAGACCGGCGCCATCGCCTACGAAGGCGCGATCGACAATGCACCCTTGGGCAAATCGGAGCCGGGGGCGGGGACCGTCAACTACGTGGACAAAGCTGTCTCCGAACTGTTGGCAGGCAAGAAGGTAGGCACGCCCGCGACGCCGCCCTACGGCTGCACGGTCAAGTACGGCGGATAACCCCCTCCGACATACCGCGACAAACGCAAGGCTCTCTCCTGCCGGCGAGTTCCCCCATCACGGAAACTTGCTGGCGGCAGAGAGCCTTCGTCATTAGAATACCTTCACCGGCACAGGAAGTCCCGCGCTGTTCCCGCCGGATGTCGCGACCCGAAACCATGAAAGGAGGCACTGCATGGGAATCACTTCACGAAACACCGCACGATTCATCCACGTGTTGATCGGATGCAGTCTGGCGTTCTCGCTCCCGGCGACTGCGCAAACCGCAGGACCGCTGAAGCTGACCTATATCGACCTGGTCAATCGCCTGACGGACCTGGAGTATCCCGCCACGCTGCCTGCCCCCGGCGAGAAGTGCCTCCAATGGGCGAGTTGGGATCGCGCCAGCAGGTACGACGAGGCAACGGGCCGGTACATCCAATGGGACGCCAACGGCGACGGCGACGGCATCATCCGCAAGGAAGGCGACGAGCTGGTCTTCGCGGAGATCGAAGGTCCCGCGGTCATCTGGCGGACCTGGTCGGCGCTGGCCAAAGAAGGCCACGTGAAGATCTACCTCGACGGACAGCCCAAACCGGTCGTGGACCTGCCTTTCATCGGGTACTTCAACCGCGAGAACTCGCCGTTCGTGTTCCCCGCGCTCGTGCACGAGGCCGCCCGGGGACAGAACTGCTACGTCCCCATCCCCTTCCAGAAATCCTGCAAGATCACCGCCTCCGGCGATTGGGGCGCTTACTATCACTTCACCTACACGACCTACCCCAAGGGCACCATCCTGCCGACCTTCACGATGGAGCTGTCCGAGGAAGAACTGCACGCGCTGGAGCGAGCCAACACCGTGCTGTCTCCCCAGGGCAACGGCTTGGAGACCCGGCGGCGAGGACAGGAGAAGCTCAACAAACGGGTGAAGGTCGCGCCGGGCCAGACGGTCACCGTCGCGCAGTTTGAAGGCCAGCGGGCGATCACCGGGATCGACGCGAGCCTGCCGGTCGCCGAGGGCGATCTGGACACCCTTCGCGAACTGACGCTGCACCTGTACTGGGACGGCGAATCGCAGCCGAGCGTATGGGCCCCCTTGGGCGACTTCTTCGGCACCGCTCCCGGCGTGAACAAGTACGAGTCGCTCCCGCTGGGCGTCACCGACTCAGGGTTCTACAGCCGCTGGTACATGCCCTTTGGCAAAGGGGCTCAGATGAAGGTCACCAACGATGGCGACAAACCCCGAACGATCAAGTTCGTGATCGCCCATGCGCCCTTGACCAGGCCCATCGAGACCCTCGGGCGGTTCCACGCGAAATGGCATCGCGACGCCTTCCTGCCGACGGACCCCGAGCGACGCAAGATCGACTGGACGATGCTCATGACCGAAGGCCGGGGCCGCTTCTGCGGCGTCATGCTGCACGTCTGGAACCCGCGCGGCGGCTGGTGGGGCGAGGGCGACGAGAAGTTCTTCGTCGACGGCGAGAAGTTCCCCTCCACCTTCGGCACCGGCTCCGAGGACTACTTCGGCTACGCATGGTGCGATCCCACCCTCTTTCAGAACTGCTACCACAACCAGACGATCAGCATGAACAACAGGGGCCATATCTCCGTCAACCGGTGGCACATCACCGACAACGTGCCCTTCCAGACGTCGTTCGAAGCCGCTATCGAGAAGTACTATCCCAATACCAGGCCCACACTGTACGCGTCCACGGTTTACTGGTACCAGGCCGCGGGACAGAAGGACCCCTATGAGCCCGTGGCGGTCGATCAGCGAAAAGGATACTGGACGCCCATCGAGATCTTCAAGATCAAAGGAGCGATCGAAGGCGAAGCTCTGACGATCCTCTCCAGGACCGGCGGCAACACCACCACTCAGGACATGTCGGGCTGGGGCGAGGTCTGGAGCAACGAGGCGCAACTCTGGTGGACCGGCGCCAAGCCCGGCAACACGCTCGAACTGGCTCTGCCTGTGGAGAAGGCCGGAACGTACCGGCTCTCGATGCAACTGACCAAGGCGGTCGATTACGGCATCGTGCAGCTTTCGCTCGACGATAAGATACTGGGCGGCCCGATCGACCTCTACAACGACGGCGTCATCGCCACGGGGCCGATCAATCTGGGCACACACGAACTGGCCCAGGGCAGGCATGTGCTGAAGGTGGAGATCATCGGAGCCAACGACAAAGCCGTCAAGAGCTACATGTTCGGCCTGGACTACGTGAAGCTGGAGTAGTGGCGCCGGCGGGACTGACCACTCCATGATCCGGGATTGTCCGGACGCCTGGATTGAAAAGGAAGCTGCTGATGAACAAGCTCGGGGATCGTCTTCAACGTGGCGAGGGCGTCCCGCCCTTGCATCCCGCGGGCATCTTGCCCGCGATTCGACGGCAAATGGTCTTGCCCGGCTTCGCCCACGTGGTGAGTTCGATCTTGATTCCGCTGTGCGTTCTTCTATCGGGCGCAGTCGCCCAGGGAGACCAAGGCCAGGATGGCCTCGGAACGCAAGGGCGGGACGCCCTCGCCACGCAGGATGGGCGCCAAAACGCCTTCTTCCTGCCGGAGGACCCCAACTACACGATCCTGGATTCCGCGAGGGACTCGGTCCGCTTCACCGTCGAACGGACCTTCGTCGAGTACAAGGGGAATCTGTGCTCCAAGTCCAGCTTCGTGGACAAAGACGGCAATATCATGGGCTGGCACGACTTCGGCAATCTCGAAGGGCCCGGCTGGGCGGCCAACGCCGTCGGCGGAGCGTACGAACTGTATGCCTTCGGCTTGTACGACAGAAACCCAGCCTTGCAAGAGAAGGCCCTGCGACGAATGGCACTGCCGTCCACAAGGCGTGCGATACCAGGGGTTTATGTTTTCTGCAGTTGCTCACGGAGTTGCTCTCGGGGTCGTTGCATGAGGGGGTAGCGGTGGCGACGGCGTTTGAGGACCCGTGGCTCGATGCGG
>DATIKY010000158.1:0-11749 GCA_035476995.1 Sedimentisphaerales bacterium
ATCCTCCGCCATCATGTTTCTGGCTTAACGCGGAAAATCCCAGGGGTCCGGGGACAGCGTCCACGGCGGCCGGCCGTTGCCCTATCTCCAAGTACGCAAAAACCGGATGAGCCTCAAAAGTACGCAAAAACCGGATGAGCCTTGGTTTTGTTGTCGATCGTGAGATCTGCGAGGGGAATGATGGACACCTGCCAGAGGTCGGTGCCGCCATATCCGCCGGGCCGAGGTACGTCGGCGTCACTGAAGAAAAGAGTCCGTCCGTCGGACGAGACGCAGGGTTCGCATTCTCCCGCCGCAGTATTAACTGCCGGCCCGAGGTTGACGGGCTCTCCCCAGTGGCCGTCCCGAGTGGATCGTCTGGTGACCCATATGTCGAGGTCGCCGTAGCCTCCGGGCCGCCGGGAGCTGAGAAAGAGGGTCAAACCGTCGGACGTGAGGTACGTATGGCCATCGAAAGCCGGACTGTTGATTCCGGACCCGAGATGCGCCGCCTTACCCCAGGGACCGGACACCGTCGTCCGCGTGCTGACCCAGATATCGCAATCCCCGAATCCCCCGGGTCGATTGGAACTGAAGTACAATTCAAGTCCGTCGGCGGAAATACAGGCCGCGAAATCATGCGCGGGGCTGTTCACGTTCGGTCCCAGGTTCTCGGGTGCTCCCCACGGGTCGGCAATGCCTGCCCGCCTGCTGACGCAGATATCCCCGGGCATCTGGTCCGAATCGACATAGAGCGACAGCCCGTCGGGCGAGATGCAGGATGTGAAAATACGTTTCAGCGGCCAGGTGAAACTCTCTGTTTCTCCCCAGGGATCGTCCACGGTCTGGCGTCTTGCCCTTCTGAGAGTCCCGATATCCCATCCTTCGAAATAGGAAGAACAGTAGAACTCCCGGCCATCGAAGGAGATGGAAGGGCCGAATTCATCAAAGGATGTATTGATCGGTGATCCCAAGTTCTCGACTTGGCCGAAGATGAAGCCCGGGTGCTCGGCCGGCGCGTCGGAATCTGGTTGGAGGCCGCCAACGAGAACTGACCATCGTCTCATATCCGCAATGGCCTTTGTCTGCTCGTGCAGACTGTCATAGTACTCGGCGCGAACAAAATATGCATAGGGATCGTTGGGGTCGGCTTCGATCTGGCCGGTCCACTGCGCTACCATCTCCTGCAAGTGCTGGCCCGGTGTGCGGCCCGGGCCCAGGGATTCGATGACTGACCTATTCGGGTCGAGATTGGCAGTCCAGATCTCGCAAGATGGCGGATTCAATTCGAAAGCAAGCTTAGTTCCATCCGGGGCCCACGAGCCAGCCGTAATCCGACCTTTCAGGATCTTCACAGGCTCCGTTCTGTGCAAGCGATAAACCCATAACCCGTCCCAATCTTCCCGAACTCCACCACCACCCATGCACAACTCATCGCCGCGGGGGGACCAGGATGGGGCTTCGCACCAGGAACCGCAATGCGTCGGCCATGATGCCATCAAACCCTGCAATGCTGGGTTCTCGATCTTCAGAGAAGCGCCATCCACATATGCTACATAGCGGTCATCCGGCGACACCGATGGAAACCGGTCCAAAGACGCCATGATCCATTCGGGCTTGGCATCCTTGCCTCTGATCGGGATCGCATAGATCGCATTGTCTACGCAGGATTTGTAGTAGATCCGCGATGAGTTCTGACTCCAGGATGGCCAGCCACCACAGGCCAGTCGCTTAGGCGCCGTGCCGTCGAACCTCATTACCCAGATTTCTTCGTCCATGAACGTCCGAGACTGCTTCCTGCGATCGGAGATGACCAGTTCCGGGATGCTCAGGCTCTGACAATCCCGCACGAACGCAATGTGCTTGCCATCGGGCGACCATCGCGGGTCCTTGCCAGGCACGATCAGTAATTCAGTCTCTTTCGTGGCAGGATCGAAGATCGCCACCCCGCTGTAGCCGTGCACCCCCAGACTGAAGGCGAGCTTCTTGCCATCCGGTGACCAGTTTGCGCTGAATCCATCTGTGGTCAGGCGGCGCCCCTTGGTCGAGAGGCTCCGATAGGTCTCCTCGGCCTCTACCATCGGCAGGAAGGCCGCACCGGTGGGTTCGCGGTCCGCCGGGTGCCACAAACGCCTAGCGTCCAAGGTCTCGAAGACGTACTTGGCGCACCAGTCGCGGAACTTCTGGCGGGATTCGTTTCCCTGAGAGATGATCTCGCGAAAAAGAACCGTCGCTGCGTCGTATTCGCCCAGAGCGGTCAACCCACAGAATATATCGTATTGGAAGACCGCTTTGTCGGGCGACAGAGCAAAGCACGCCTGTGCATCCCTAACGACGCGTTCGAACTCTTCCATCCGCAGTAGCATCTCGCATCGTTGGATACGCAAATCAATGTGCTGAGGATCCGCCTGGGGCGTGAGCGACAGCGCACTATCGTAGTCCGCAATCGCCTCTTGGTAGCGGTTCAACTCCCGCCATGCGATCGCGCGCAGAGAAAACCCGAGCGGATCACGATCTCGCAGGATGGTCATAGCCAGGGCATCGTCCTTCATCTTCTCGTACTTACGCGAGGCGTGGTACGTGAACGCGCGCAGTCGGCGGGACTCATAGTGACGGGGGTCAAGCTGTAGAGCCTTATCGAGCGACACAAGCTGCTCCTTCACCGTGACGGCCGTCATGGCCCGCAGGAAATAGGCTTCCGCCGTCTCCGGCAGCATCAGCTCGGCTTGTTTACGATGTTCTTCGATCTCCTGGAGCTTCTGAGCGTCCGGCGAGCCACTCTCCCAGAGGATGCGGGCCAGCAGCGAATGGGCGGCGCCGGCGACTTCAGGCTTCTCATTGAGAAGGCCGCCCAGCACCGCCATCGCTTCTTTCGGTTGACGATTGTCCACGAGGATCGTCGCCTCCAGGAGGCGGGCCTCTGGGCCGACGTGCTTACTTTCGCGGATCGGGTTGATCGTTGCCAGGGCCGCCTCGCGTTCGGCCTTGGCGTATTGCTCGCGGGCCTGGGACAGGATGCCCCTGTGCTTGAAGCCTTCTGCCTCCGCCAGGCGCGCCCGGTCGCGGTTCCACATGGACAGGATCACGACCGCCGCGACCGCGATCACCGCCAGTGCAACAGCCGCGAGAACCTGGGAGCGGTGCCTCCGGAGGAATTTTTCTACGCGATACGCCACGCCGGGACCTCGCGCCAGGACCGGCTCATGCTCCAGATGGCGGCGGATATCCTCGGCCAGGCCGCCGGCGGTGTCGTACCGCCGGGAACGGTCCTTTTCGAGGGTCTTCATCACGATCCAGTCCAGATCGCCTCGGACCTGCTGGTAAACCGAGCGGGCCCCCGGCCGTCCTTGTAGCACCCCCGCCCTCGGGGGTGATCCTTCAGATTTCCCAGCCGAGGGCGGCTGGGCTACCTGAGCCGTCCGAATCCGGGTGGAGGGCTTGACCGGCTCCTGCTCGCGAATGACCCGCTGCATCTCGACGTAGCCTGCCTTGCGAAGCTCCTCTTCGCTGAAGGGCGTCGTCCCGGTCAGGAGTTCGTACAAGAGAACGCCCAGCGAGTAAATGTCGGTGCGGGTGTCGATATTCAGATCGCTCAGTTCCGCCTGTTCGGGGCTCATATAGGCGGGTGTACCAATGAGGTGAGCGTACCGGGTGAAAAGCGTCTTCTCCGTCAAACGCTGGTTGGTCGCCTTGGCGATGCCGAAATCAATCACCTTGGGCACGGGTTTGCCATCATGGTGCGTGACCATGACGTTCGAGGGCTTGATATCCCGATGGATGATCCCCTTCTGGTGGGCATGCTGCACGGCGTGGCAGACCTGAACAAACAAAGCCAATCGGTCCTTGGTGTTCAGATTATTCCCATCGCAGTACTCGGTAATTGAGACGCCCTGCACCAGTTCCATGACAAAGTAGGGTCGTCCGGTCTCCGTCGCCCCCGCGTCCAGGACCTTGGCAATGCTGGGATGGTCCATCAGCGCCAAAGCCTGCCTCTCGGCCTCAAAACGAGCGATCACCTGGCGGGTGTCCATGCCCAGCTTGATGATCTTGAGGGCGACTTTCCGCCGGATCGGATGCTCCTGCTCAGCCATATAGACGATAGCCATCCCCCCTTCCCCGATCTTCTCCAGGAGCTTGTAGCGACCGATGACCGAGCCTGGGCCTTCGGCCACGGTTTCGTCCGGCAGGGGTATTCCGACAAAGGGGGGCGGGGTATCGAGGAACTGACCGGCTCGGTCATGGGCTCGAAGCAGGCTCTCCAGGCGGGCACGCAAGGCCGGGTCGCCGGCACAGACCGACTCCAAGTAGGCCGACCGGGCGGCTTTGTCGATCCTCTTCTGGGCTTCGCTGTAGATGGCCTCGATATTGTTGGGTTCGGTCGACATGCCGGAGTTCCTCGAACAAGGTTCTGCAAGACAATGCGACGCTCGGAGCCGGCGCGCCTCAGAGGAAATCGGAAAATCAACCCGGAAACCGAGAACCCCTGCAAGAGCCCGGTCAATCGTGACCGTCGACCTCGTGGAGAAGCCAGGCTTGGGCGTAGGACCAGTACCGGCAGGCCGTCGCCCGTGAGATGTTCAGCGCCCGGGCGGCCTGTTCCATGGTCAGCCCGGTGAAGTAGCGCAGCTTCACCAGTTCTGCTTTTACCGGGTCTTCCTGCGCCAGGCGGGTCAAGGCCTCATCGAGGGCAAGCACGTCATTCAAGGCGGCCTCGCCGGCTCTATCGGCATCGGGGAAGTTCTCTTCCTGGCCGCTGGCCTGGGGCTTGCGGCGTCTCTTCCGTCGGGCGTTCTCCACCAGAATCCGACGCATCGCCTCCGCGGCGGCGGCAAAGAAATGCCCCTGGTTCTCCCAGCTTTGCGGCGCGGTTCCGACCAGACGCAGGTAGGCTTCGTGAACCAGCGCTGTCGCCTGGAGGGTCTGGCCGGGGGCTTCGTGGGAGAGTCTCTGGGCGGCCAGGATACGTAGTTCTTCGTAGACCAAAGGGAGCAGTTCGTCCGTAGCCTTTGCGTCCCCCCGTTCGATGGCATTCAGAATGCGTGTCACATGACTCATGCACACTCACCACCGTTCCGACTCCCGATGGATCTATTGTGTCACAAGAGTGGAGAGATTTCAAGCCGCAACATCCGCGTAGTGGGATAATATGCCGACGATTCTCCCGCGTTCCTTGGCAGTTCGCTCTCAGTCAGCGGTCTGACGGCCTCGGGCACTCCGCATGATTCCACCATTCCAATACTCCGGTGGAACGCCGGCCGGATGCCGGCGAGACGCAAGGGCGGGACGCCCTCGCCACGGGTCACAAGCGACGGGGCACAGGCCTCAGTCTTCTCCGCTGCCCTGGCGGGGCATGGCGATCGTGCCGGTGCGGGCGACGCTCTTGATGCCGTAGGGCTTGCAGACGTCGAGGAAGGCCTCCATCTTCGTCTCGGGCCCGCTGACCTCGACCATGAGGGTCCTGGGGCTGATGTCCACGACGTGGCCGCGGAACATGTCGACCAGGGTGGAGACCTCGGGCCTCTTCTCCGGAGGGACCGCGATCGTGACGAGCATCAGGTCGCGGGCGACGACGGGCTTGTCGACGAAGTCCTGGACCTTGACGACCGGGACGATGCGGGCGAGCTGCTTTCGGACCTGCTCGACGATGCGGTCGTCGCCGATGACGACGATGGTCATCCGGCTGAACTTGGGGTCCTCGGTGCGACCGACGACCAGCGAATCGATGTTGAAGCCGCGGGCGGCGAACATGCCCGCGACGTGGGCCAGAACGCCCGGTTTGTTCTCGACCAAGGCACTGATGATGTGTTTCATAAGGTATCCGCTCCTATCGTGTGCTAGGCACACATCTACTCAAAGTCATGCACGAAGCACGAATATCGAAATCCGAAACAAATCCAAAACGGTGGAAAACCCAAATGACAGAAACGCTGTCGCCCGTCGGAGCACTCGTCTTGAGTTCTGAGCTTTGATCATTCGTGCTTGTTTCGAGTTTCGGATTTCGAGATTCGGATTTCTCTTACGCCATGCTCTCCAGAATCGTCAGACCGTCCATTTCACTGAGGCTCTTGCCGGCAGGGACCATCGGCCAGACATTTTCGAGTTGCTCGACCCTGAAATCCACAACACAGGGCCGCTTCTCGGCGAGCATCTGGGCGACCGCCTGCGGGACGTCCTCTTTCTTATCCACGGTGATGCCGACGGCGCCCAGGGCTCGGGCGACCTCGGCGTAGTTGGGATTCTTCAGGTAGCTGCCCGAATAACGCTGGCCGTAGAAGAGTTCCTGCCACTGGCGAACCATGCCCATAAAGCCGTTGTTGAAGATACAGACCTTGATCGGCAACTCGTTCTGCACGGCGGTGGACAGCTCGGTCATCGTCATATTGAAGCTGTGGTCGCCATCGAAATCGATGACGGTCGCGTCGGGCTGGGCGAACTGGGCCCCGATCGCCGCGGGCAGGCCGAAACCCATTGTGCCCAAGCCGCCGGAGCTGATGAACTGCCGCGGCCGCTGGAACTTGTAGAACTGGGCCGACCACATTTGATGCTGTCCCACGCCCGTGGCGACAATCGCGTTGCCATGGGTTTGGCGGCAGACCTCCTCGATGACGTACTGCGGCTTGATGTTCGGCGATTTGGCGTCGTACCGGAACGGGAACTTCTGCTTCCAATCGGCGATCTTCTTGAACCACGCCTCGCGCGGGCGATGCTCGACCTCTTTGGTCAGCTCGGTGAGAATGTGCCTGGCGTCGCCGACGACCGGGATATCGACATGGACGTTCTTGGAGATGCTCGACGGATCGATGTCGATATGAATGATCTTGGCGTGCGGGGCGAACGTCGCGAGCTTGCCGGTCACGCGGTCGTCGAACCGGGCCCCCACCGCAATCAGCAGGTCGCACTCCTGGACCGCGTAATTGGCGTAGGCCGAACCGTGCATGCCGAGCATGTCGAGCGATTCGGGCTTTCGCTGGTCGTAGCTGCCCAGGCCCAGCAGGGTCATCGTCACAGGCACGTGGGCCTTCTCCGCCAGCACGCGAAGCTCCTCGGCCGCGTTGGCGATGATGACGCCGCCGCCGACGTAGAGCACGGGCTTCTCGGCCTTGTTGATCGCCTCTGCCGCCATGGAGATCTGGCGGGCATGCCCCTTCGTGCGGGTCTTGTAACCGGGCAGATCGATCTCGGCCTTGCCGTTGCAGGGGCATTTGTTGACCAAGACGTCCACGGGCAGATCGACCAGAACCGGGCCAGGCCGGCCGGTCGAGGCGATATGGAACGCCTCGCGAATGGTCCGTTCGAGAACCCGGACATCCTTGACGATGCTGTTGTACTTGGTCACCGGACGGGTGATGCCGGTGGTGTCGGCCTCCTGGAACGCATCGTTGCCGATCAGGTCGGTCCGCACCTGGCCGGTGAGGGCCACCATCGGAATCGAGTCCATCATGGCGGTGGCTAGGCCGGTGACGAGGTTGCAGGCTCCGGGCCCGCTGGTGGCCAGGATCACGCCGGTCTTGCCGCTGGCGCGGGCGTAGGCGTCGGCCATGTGGCAGCCGCCCTGCTCGTGCCGCGGGATGATGAATCGGATCGGGGCGTCGTAGAGCTTATCGAACAGGGGCAGCACCACCCCGCCGACATAGCCGAACATGGTGTCGACGCCGAGATCGATAAGGGTATCGACGATGATCTGGGCGCCGGTCTTGACGGGGCACGTCTCGGCTGCGGGAGCCGAGATCTCTGGTTTCGCTGGCATCGGTTATCCTTTCTTGAGCAATCGAGGGCCACGAATCTTATCGCGGCCGCGTTGCCGTTGTCAATCGTTCTCGGGTGGGCGAGCAATGGGACGGATAGGACTTATGGGACCTATGCGACCTCGCACCGCCCGGCTCACATCGCGTTCTGCAGGATTCGCAGGCCCTCCATTTCGTTGAGGCTCTTGCCGGAGGCGACCATCGGCCACACGGATTCTTCCGGATCGATGTGGAAATCGACCAGACAGGGCTTGTCCTCCGCCAGCATTCGCTCAATGGCCGGGCCCACCTGGTCCTTCGACTCGACCGTGATGCCCGCCGCCCCCACCGCCCTTGCGTACGCCGCGTAGTCCGGGTTCTGCAAGTAGCTGTAGAAGTACCGTTTGGCGTAGAACAGCTCCTGCCACTGGCGGATCATGCCCATGTACCCATTGTTGAAGACGCAGACCTTGATCGGCAGCTCGTGCTGAACCGCCGTGCTCAGCTCGGCCATGGTCATATTGAAGCTGTGGTCGCCGTCGATATCGATAACGGTCGCCTCCGACCGCGCGATCTGGGTCCCGATGGCCGCGGGCAACCCGAAACCCATCGTGCCCAGGCCACCGGAAGTGATTAACTGCCGCGGGCGACTGAACTTATAGAATTGTGCCACGAACATTTGATGCTGTCCGACACCTGTGGTGACGACGGTATTATCGGTCGTCCGACGAGACAGCTCCTCGACGACGTATTGCGGCTTGATGCTCGTCGCGTTGCGGTCGTAGGCCAATCCGCACTGGCCCTTGAGCTCCGCGATCCGGGCGAACCACGCCGCCCGGTCCCGATGCTCCACCTCCCCGGCCAAGGCCGCCAGAATCGCCTTGGCGTCGCCCACGATGGGGATATCCGCGTGCACGGTCTTGGAGATGCTCGCCGGGTCGATATCCACGTGGATGACCTTCGCCTTGGGGGCGAAAGCCGAGAGCTTGCCGGTGACGCGGTCGTCGAACCGGGCTCCAATCGAGATCAGCAGGTCGCACTCCTGGACGGCGTAGTTGGTGCAGGCGGCCCCGTGCATGCCGAGCATGTCCAGGGACTCGGGCCGGGCCTGATCGAAAGTGCCCAGGCCCATCAGAGTCATCGTCACCGGCAGATTGGCCTTGGCGACGAAGGCTCGAAGCTCGTCGGTGGCGTTGGCGGTGATGATCCCGCCTCCTGCCAGGACAACCGGCCTCTCGGAGCGGTTGATGGCCTCCGCAGCCTCGGAAATCTGCCTGGCGTGGCCGTTCCTGGGAATCCGATAGCCCGGCAGATTCACGCGAATCGGCCCATTGCCGGCGTATTTCTGAAACTCCAGATCCGATGGAACATCGATCAGGACCGGACCGGGCCGGCCGGTCGAGGCGATGTGGAACGCTTCATAAATCGTTTTGCCCAAATCCTTTATGTCCATGACGATCGAGCAGTGCTTCGTCACGGACCGGGTGATCCCGGTCGTCGGGGCCTCCTGAAAGGCGTCGTCGCCGATCAAATCGGTTCGGACCTGTCCCGTGATGGCCACCATGGGAATCGAGTCCATCATGGCGGTCGCCAGGCCGGTCACGAGGTTGCAGGCCCCGGGTCCGCTGGTGGCGATCATGACGCCGACCTTGCCGCTGGCGCGGGCGTAGGCGTCGGCCATGTGGCAGCCCCCCTGCTCGTGGCAGGGCACGATGAAGCGGATGGGCGAGTCGTAAAGCCTGTCAAATAAAGGAAGTACGGACGCCCCGATATACCCGAAAGCGGCGGTGACGCCATGCTCGATGAGCGAATCGACGATAATCTGGGCGCCGGTTCTGGCGGTTGGGGAGGCAGCCGGGGAGGCTGCGGACGACGGGCGGGTCTGCATGGACCAATTCCTTTCCTGATCAACGCGTCGGGTCCTCGCAGTCTGAGGACCCTTTGGTAATTCCGACGAGTTGCGTTTTTATGGGCCTTTTCAGCCAATCCACCGCTCCCGGCATACGAAAGCGGCCGATTTGACCGAAGTTGCAAGCCCTTGCCGCAACTGCGTAACCGTCCCTTCACCCGGGACGGACCAGGGTCGTGCCGCGACAATGCACGGCACAGAATAAACAATGCCAAATCCCAGACGGATTGTCAAGGGTTATGTACGGCCCGGCGGCACCCCGGTTCACACGGCAGCCCTTGTTCGTAGTGACGCCGTAAGGCGTTATCGGAAGGAAGTTTGATGTCTGCAGTGTGAAGTTTGAAGTCAGAGCGTGCCCATGCGTTTGACTCTTGAAACCTGCCCCTTCACACTTGATCCTGCTCTTCTTCCCTGACATCCAGCCCTGCCATTGGACTGCGTCTCGCAGGATGAGTCCGAATCCATCTGCCACCGAGGACGCTCTCAGGAACACCTCATGACAAGATGATGAAGCAGCAAATCCGGCAAGTCTCGTCCGAAAGGCGATCTGCCGCGTGTGTGAAAACTCGTCCTGTGATCGCGCGAGGCGAAGGCCGACGGATGTGTGAGCGATTGTCCCAACTCAGTTTCTAAACCATCAAACACCTCGCGAGCCGTACCGGCCAACAGGTAACCGATCATCCCAGCTTGCCCAACGAATGGCGCGGCGATGCCTGCGATGAACTTGTCCCGGACATCCTTCAGATAGCGACCAAGGACGGACGCTTTCTGCACGATCTTCGCCTCGATCGGCCAGACAATGCGGGGGTTCTCCCGATGAACGAAGCCGAAGTCATATGCCGGAGGTCTGGCGGATGGAGAATGGCGGCTCTCAAGCTCAGGGATCTCAGGGCAAGGGCGAAGTGCCGGAAAGTCGTCCGTCTCTCTGGCCCATAGGGTCTGAATTTCGAGGAAGTGCAGATTCGTGAGGTCCCGCTCCAACTGCACCAAGGGCTCACTGAGGTCTACCCTGGCCATTGGGCCAGCGGCGAGTGTATCAAAGGCACGCCACACCCAATCGAGTACCCGCTCTGACACGCTGTCGGCCCACTGCAACGCGAGTTCCTTGAATACAGGTTCCTCGGGCCAAGCCTGTTCTCTGAAGGCAGCGCGACGGGTCATGACGTGGCCCTCTTTGGGCTCGCCGTACGGAGGATGGCACCCGCCAACTGATCAGCATCACGCATCGCGAGCGAACGAGTCCAGTACCGACGCTGATCAGGCTTGATGATGTAGAGCGATGGAATCCGCCGTTTGCCCTCAACATGCGAATGGAAGAGAAACGCGACGCGCTGGAAGCCCAAGCCTTCGCCGGATGATGCACGGTTCTTCGGCGACAGCGCATCTTGATAGAGGAGACGCAACTTTGTGAAGAGACCGCTCTTGTCCATGGTCTCTACTTCTAGCGGCTTTCTCCCTGGCCAGTCCAGATGAACAGCAAGCATGCGCACGGGAAGATACTCGATGTCCGACTCTTCAAAGACGGTGGCACAAACTGCCTTGTCTTTCCCAAAAGTTGCCTTAAGGACACGTGTGAAGAAACGGGCGTATTCAGAAAGTTCCGAGACTTCCCTGGATATCCCTCGTGAGCGGGTTGTGGCTAACCGTCCTTCGGATGCCCTCCCGCGCATCGCTTCCGGGATGACAAACTTCACGAAGTCCTCCACCAGAACCCATTGAGCTTCGGTCAACCTGACTGCATCACGGATATGAGCATCCACATCCGCAAGTGAATGAATGTCGTCCAGCATTCCCTCGGAGTACGGAGGCAAAGGCACGTCCAGCATTTCCTCGACAAGTCCCTCCTGTCGATAATGCGGGATACGACTGCTGGTGGCAGTAAGAAAATAGGCTGCAAGCAGACTGTTATAAGCCAACCACGCCGCCTTGATGTTCGCACCATTGCGGTCCAAGTCGCGGACACTAATATAGCTTTGCGTGCAAACCACCCCCCACTCGAATGGCACTTCCATAAGCTGTAAGCCAAGGACCGATAAGAGTATAGAAGAACAGACCTCCAAGTCGAAAAGATGGTTGTTACGACAATCGATTCGCAAGGAGGTCTGTCATGGACGAGTATACCCAAGGACGGCTGAGT
>DATIKY010000159.1:0-4794 GCA_035476995.1 Sedimentisphaerales bacterium
GTCCTTTCTGCTGAGACCCGCGTGATCAACACGGCCTCCAACGCCGTCAATGACCACCCATTCTCACAGAAAGCTTCTGGGAGTGCCGCACTTTTACTCCGCCCCGCCACCCGCCGCACTTTTGCTCCGCCCTTCACAGCACCGAAGGTACGAGACTCTCGAAGCGGTTCAAGAAGAGTGGTCACTGGATCAACACAGCCGAGTCGCCGTGTTTTCAGTTGAAGCCTTCGCATCGCCCGATCTCCGCGTTCCGGAGGACCGCCTGGCTGTCACCATGGGCTGCTATCCCCAAGGCCCCGTCCCCGGCGTCCGGTTGGGGACTGCCCTCGGTCGGACCCGGTAGACAACGCGGGTGACTGCCGTGCAATACCTGGGCCGCTGGCCGAACGTCCGTCCGTACGGCGGCAGCGCGTACCGCAGCCGGCCAGCGACGTCACGCAGTTGATGTGCTGGTGGACGTAACCCAAGACGCGAACTGGTCCTTCAAAACAGAGGCAGGACCCAAGTCTTGTGGATCCGGGTCCCGCCGGAATTCAACCTTCTGCCTCAGAGCGTCGAATCACTGCGCTTGGGGCACGGGCAGCCTCCTGCCTGCGAGCCAGGCGATCTCGTCGGGTAGTCTCCTTGGCGCTTGACGAATACAGGATCTCGCATAAAAAGGGGCCTGTGCTGCATTAGCACAGACCCTGGTGTTGATGTTCACCGGATACAGAAGTCGTCTGCCATCCGTGTGGAGACCACCTGCTCGTCAGTTTCCGCCGGCGGCATCGAGATACCAGTTGTTGATCCACTCGCTGATCACTTCGCCGCGAGGCAGATTGTCCTCGTTGGCGGCTTGGTAGAAGACACCTATGCGACCGCCGGTGGCAGAATTGCGCACGACAACCGGATCGGCCAGCGTGCCGTCAGCGTTTTGGGCAAGTACCAGTTCAATGGACCAATCGCCTGCAAGCGTATCCAGATGGAACGGGCGGTCGGTTGCAAAGGCTTGCAGAGACGGTGTGAGCTCCTGGCCTCGGGCCGTCACGGTCACGGCAGTATTGTCCCCGCCTGCAACGGTCACACCGGGAATATCCATGATTGTCTGCAGGCCTGCGGCGCCATTTGTTCCAGTACTATTGACAACGTAGAATATCCAGTCGCCGGTGTTAATCACGGCATTGCCGGCATCCAGGAATTTCTCGACGATTGAGTCATCAGCCTGTGTATTGCCGGGCGCATAAATGGTGTCCGGCAACTGCCCGCAGAGAATCAAGAGGTTGGGCACACCATTGTTTGTGTGGGCGCTCAGCCAATCGGCCAGTCCATCCTTGTCGCTGGCGTTGAACACGACAACAGACGCCTGCGCGTTGTCAACGATCTCCTCCATCTCCCGGTTGGCCGCGGTTTGCGACCACCAGTTTGCCTGGGCGGAAATCGCTATGCCGATGTTCGAGGTGGGCGGTGTGGAGATCGTGGAGGACAGGTGGATGTCGTCGACATACACGGTACCGGAACCGGCGCCTTGCACCCCGATGGTCAAAGAGGTGACCTTGCTCAGGTTTGCGCTCGTGTCGGCCAAGACGACGTTCCATTTGTGCCAACCAGCGATTCCGATGTCGGTGGCAGGACCATCGTAGGCGACCTTGGTGTTGTTGAGCTTGAGGTACAGGGTTCCGGTGTTGCCTGTCGCCCCGCGGAACCAGAGTGAAACGCTCTTGATGCCGTGAGCCGTCCAGTTCTGGGCCGAGTCGAACATTCGAGTGGCCTCGGAGAAGGCAAATTTGCTGTTGTCGTACCGCAGCGGCATGGCCTGCGACCCACTGCGGACGACCGTCCTTTCGGCGAACGGCGCCTGATCGTAGCCGACCTGCGAGCCGCCGTTGGCCTGATCGGTCAAACCATCAATCCAGGTGTGCCAGATCGTGTTCTGCGCGTCGACGTTATCCCCATAGCGTTCGAAGTCGTCGACGACCACATACAGTTCGGTCGTGAAGTCCCAGACGTCGCCTGGGTATTCGCTCCCATCGCCGATTTCATCGACCTTCCAGAAATACTGGGTGCCGAAGGAAAGATCCGCTGGGGTGTAGGTGTGCTCGGTCACCGTCTGGGCGCCGGTGCCTGCGGCCACCGCGGCGCTGTCAGTGCCAATGGCGACCTTGTGCGAGGTCGCTTCTCGTCCGGGCCGCCAGGACAAGTCGGTCGCGACGCTGACGTCCGTGGCGCCGACCGCCGGCTGAGGCCGGAAGGCCTGCACCGGGATATAGAAGAACCGCACCTCGCTCAGGCTGGTCTGCGGCGCGACGCCACCCCAGTTGCTGTTGATCGTCAGCTTGACGAACTTGGCGGTGACGCTGCCGAAGTTGACGGTCGTGTTGGCCGTGTAGGTGGCTGTTCCGGTCGCCCGGGCGAATTCCGGCACGCCTTCCAGGGTCGTCCACGTTGCGCCGTCGACAGAGTATTCGACGGTGACGTCTTTGGCGCCGAAGCCCACGAACGCCTCGACGATCTGGTTGGCGTTCCAGACCCACATCTTGTCCACTGTGTAGGTCTTGTCGAACTCGTACTGGATCCAGTGGGGCCCGACAGGGCCGCTCATCCACATATCCGCCAGCAGAAGCGAATGCTCGTCGGTGGCGTTGAGACCGGAGCCGTTGATGGTGTTCTGCGGCACGTAGCTCTGCTGGAAGCTGGAGGCCGTCGCCGCGATCGGGGTCACCGGATAGGACAACGGCTCGACCGTGAAGCTCCAGATCTCGCCTTTGAAGATTGTGTTGTCGGGGGCTCCGTTGACCTCGTCGACGCGCCAGAAGTAGGTCTGGCCGAACTGCAGGTCCGCAGGTTCGAATTCGATTGCCGTCTGACCTTCGCTGACCAGGACGCCCTTCGGGTCGGCCCGGCTGGCATCGTTGACGTCCGCGAAGTTGGCGCCGAAATACACATCGCGTGCCACGGCCAGAGCGCTCGGCTTCCAGCTTGCGACGACGTCGAAGGGCACGTCGGTGGCTTCGTCCGCGGGCGATGGGTTCGAGCTTCCTCTCGGACTGGCGGCGACTTTCAGATACCAGTTGTTGATCCATTCACTGATCACTTCGCCACGGATGTCCGTGAATCGATCGGCCACCTGGAAGAAGGCGCCGACGCGGCCGCCCGTAACGGAATTGCGCAGAATCCCCGGCATGATCTGCGTACCATCACTATTCTGAGCAAGAACCAGTTCGACATGCCAGTCCGTACCGACGAATTGGGCAGGAAACCAGGGGCGATTACAGGATGTTGTCGGCAAAGACGGAGTATACAACCGGCCGTCAGCGGTGGGAACGAACAGTGTGGCCAGGGAGTCATCCCCCCACATCCCGGCGGCGGGAACGTCCATCATGTTCTGCAATCCGCCGGCGTCGTTGTTGGCTGTGGTTCCCACGTAGAAGATGTAGTCGCCGGTGTTGATGATCGTGTTCCCATCGTCCAGGAACAGCTCGGCCAACGATCCGTTGGGCTGCGCGTTGCCCGCTGGATAGATCGTCTGCGGGAAGTTGCCGCACAGGATCAGAAGATCCGGGACGCCGTCCCCGGTGTGGGCGATGACCCAACTGGCGAGGGCATCCAGATCCGTCACGGTAGACAGTTCAACGGACGCGCCCTTCACGTTTTTCACGATGTCCTGCATTTCCTGGTCCGCAGCCGCCTGTCCCCACCAGCCTGCTTTGGTGGAGATTGCGATGTCGATGGCCATCGCGCTGGTGCTGAACGCCAGCAGGATGCCGAGAGCCAATATGACTTTCTTCATCTTCGTGTCCTCCTATATACACTGCAACTGAAGGCAGAGGGGACGCCGTCCGGCCACAAGCCAGAGTACGTCGATCCCTCATCGAGATGGGCCCGTTCGGAAGCCCTCGCCCTTGGCCGTACGCCAGCCGCTGGTGGTGCGCAGGCCGACGTGTTCTCGCTCGGTTTGAATCGGGGAAGTGCCCTCACACCGGTTCATGTCGATGGACTTGCCGGACACCTCCTTTCCGACAGGATGGACCTTGGGCCGACTGGAATAGAAGAATTGCCCAAGCATTGTGGAAATGCAGCCACCGTCCCGCAACCACCCTGTGCCCTGACTGCCTCACGCCAGGCTCCTGAATGGACCGGTACTCCTGTTTCCTGCCGCCGGGATGAACCCGTTCTTTCGCGACATCCGGGCCCCCCCCGGCGGTCCACACCACACAACAACTCCGATTATAGCAGAGGGCAATGGTCCGTACAAGAGCGATGCTCGATTTCCTGATCCTCCCCTCGTAAGACACGCCTCGCAGCGCGCCACGAAAACGAAGAAGGCGGTTTTTCCGATTGTCCCGGCCGATGCGGAGTTTCTGGCATCTATAGGCCGGAAATGCCGGGTTCAGGCCCCCCCTGGAGGCAGGTGGGGGCCTGAACCGCGTTGACGTTTCCCGGTCGGACGTCCTTCCTCTGCCGCCAGAAGACCTGTCCGCGTCCCGCGCAGCCACACGCCCTTGCCGCTGGATCTGCGGAAGGGCCTTTCGTCAGCCCATCTTAGATGAGGCGACTCGCTGGGCTCGCTGTCTCGCGTGCTTCCTGGACCGCTTCCGTCGGTGCATGGCGACGTGCCATGCGATACGCGGCAAATGCGGCAGAAGGCCCGGGACAAGACGCACCCATTGCATCTTCACGGCTCATCCGGTTTTTGCGTACTTTTCATGGTGGGTTACGCTACGAGTTCGTAGCGGGTTTCGTGCAGAGCGTAGATCTTGAGTTTGAAGAATTCCGTGTCTCTGAAACCGTAGGCTTTGCGTTGCAGGACGCGGATCT
>DATIKY010000160.1:0-2956 GCA_035476995.1 Sedimentisphaerales bacterium
TAACAGCCCTTTTACGTCGAAGGCTTCCGCCGCTTCGTTACCTCCACGACGGCTTCGACTGCTACCGGGTGGAATGACTCAACTTCCCGGACGGGACTTGCACCCGTTAGACATCAGCACCTTTCACGGCGCACTGTGTGATTGGATTCGGGTTGACTTGTGCACAGGTCTTGTCATCCCTTCGCGTTGCTCAGGGCAGGCTCTGAACGCAGCGCAGCGAAGTCAAGAGCCTGTCCTGAACGAAATGAAGGAATCTGGCTCGCGAAGGGAACGAGCGCACGTCATAACGCCCACGCCAGATGCTTCACTTCGTTCAGCATGACAAAGGTCAGTCACAGCGCCACGAAACTTGGTCGGACACTCACGGTCAGCCGATAGGCAGCGCCTACGCCGCTTGGCGGTTCTTCTTGTAGCTCCAGTAGAGATAGCCCGGGATGCCCAGGACGACCCAGACCAGGCCCATCAGCGAGTTGATCAGGGGGGTTTGGCCGTTTCGGAAACTCAGGATGTCCGTGTAGAGCGTGAAGACGACGTACGTCGCTGCGAAGGCGATGAACAGAACCGGCGTCCAGGGGTAGCCCCAGACCTTGTACGGTCGCGGCGTGTCGGGCATGCGCCTGCGAAGCGTAAAGACGCTGGCCGCCGCCAGGCCGTAGAAGATCCAGCTCACGAAGATCAGCATATCCGTCAGTTGGTCGAAGGTGCCGCTCAGAATGAGCATCGAGGCCCAAACTCCTTGGACGAGGAGCGACCGGCCCGGCGTGCGGAACCGCGGGTGCACCTCGCCCAGGCTGCGGAAGAAGAGACCCTCGCGGGCCATGGCAAAGTAGACCCGCGCCGACATCATCGTCGTGCCGTTGACGGCGCCGAAGGTCGAGACCATGATCGCCGCCGCGATGATCGCGCCGCCCCAGCGGCCGTGGAAGGTGTTGGCCACGTCGATGGCGACGATGTAGCCTCCGCCGCTGGCCTCGGCCGCCCGATACTTCTGGGCGATCTCAGGGACCGGAATCACATAGATGTACGCCAGGTTCACCAGGACGTACACGCCGACCACGATCATCACCGCGATGGCCATGGACTTGGGCAAGTTGCGCTGAACGTCGCGGATCTCGCCGGACATGTACGTGACGTTGATCCAGCCGTCGTAGGCCCAGAAGGCCCCCGCCATCGCCATGATGATCATCAGGAAGACCGAGGACGAGCCGGCGCCGCCGGAGCCGAAGTCTGCCGATTGGGTGAGATTCGCAAGGTCGCCATGCCCCAGGGCGAAGGCCAGCACGACGATGCCCAGAATGATCGTGACCTTCATCGCCGCAAAGACGACCTGGATCGCGCTGCCGAGCTTGACGCCGAGATAGTTGATCCCGGTCAGGAACATCACCAGGGCGATGGTGCAGAGCTTGAGGCCGATGAACTTGAACGGCGTCATCGCGCCGATGAAAGGAATGGGGATGCTCCACTGCTCCCAGGCCTCCGGCAGTCGCGGGAGAGGGACGAAATAGCTCAGCGAATCCGAGAAGACGTAGGCGATCGAGGCGATGGAGCCGGTCTGAATGACGACGAACACCGCCCAGCCGTAGAGGTAGCCGACGAACCGGTTGTAGCCCTTGTTGAAGTAGATGTACTGGCCGCCGGGGTCGCGGAACATGCCCGAGATCTCCGCGATCGACAGCGCCCCAAAGAGCGTCATGACGCCCGCGACAACCCAGACGAGGATGAGCAGCTCGGGCGAGCCCAACTGTGCGGCCATCAGCCCAGGTTTCTTGAAGATGCCGGACCCAATGACCGAGCCCACGCCGCAGGCGATGGCGGCGATCAGGCCCAGCTCGCGGCTGAGCTCATGACGATGATGTTTCGGTGCGACGATTTCGGCCATAGGGCTCCTTGAAAAGCGGGCCCATTGTAGTCCCTCGCCACGGCAAGATCAACGCCAGATTGGCCAAGGCCGAAGCCCGGGGTGCATGTCCGTGGTTGCATGAGCATGGTGGTCCGGTCGCGTTCGTGGCGTGCGTTTGGCGCTTTACGGATACCAGCGGGGAGGTGGGCAAGCCCGGCACAGAGCGTGGATCGTCCATCGTCATGGATGAGCTGCCAGTTCCGGGGACAGCTTGCCCATCTCGGCATTGAGTTGAGTATGCTGTCCCAAAATGCCCAGAATAACATAAAGACACGCCGGGACATGGCGATAGCGGTAGGGTGTGCTCCGCACACCGCTCCACCAAGATCCATGGAACCGCGAAGGAGCCGCAGGCCCCAGGCTTCAGCATGTAGGGTGGGGCTTGCCCCACCGACACCGACAGGGGTTCGAGGGGCCTGCGAGATCCGATGGCTCTACAAGACGCCGGCCGCGAACCATGCGAAAGGGAGGAATGGGCAGCCCGCAGATTGCGACGGACGAGGAGGGGCAGCCGCCGGACACGGCAGAAAATGCGAACGAATCGGCTCACACGGAGGCACGAAGCCACGAAGGAAGTGAAAACCAACCACCATCCGGCCGACCTTTGTGGCTCTGTGGCTTTGCGTGAGATCCCGCCTGGCGCGTCCCGCCGCAACCGCTTCACGCCTCACGAGTCCGGCTTCACGAATTTCCCCTTGCCATTTCTGCCCTGTTCCCCTACACTATCCCCAGCGCTGCACCGAGGACGAACGCCAAACGAATTGAAGCCCGAGACAAGTTGTTCGTATGTGGAGAGGTCACAATGATTGCGATAGACGTAGAAGTTGGGAAGCCGAGAGGAAGGCCGGATGAAGGAAACCGGCCCCGAGTACTGCGATGTCGCCGTGACCACCGTTAAAGCGTAAACGAAGGGATGACCCGAATGGCACTTCCATAAGCTGTAAGCCAAGGACCGATAAGAGTATAGAAGAACAGACCTCCAAGTCGAAAAGATGGTTGTTACGACAATCGATTCGCAAGGAGGTCTGTCATGGACGAGTATACCCAAGGACGGCT
>DATIKY010000161.1:0-5599 GCA_035476995.1 Sedimentisphaerales bacterium
GACCATCATGGATTACATAGCACAGCACAACGACAACCCCAAGCCGTTCGTCTGGACGGCCAAGGCCGAAGAGATTCTCGCCAAGGTCGCCCGCGCGTGGGATACGCTTAATGTCGCATCAGAATAGAACACTACACTAGGATTCGACCCGGTTTTCGAGAACCAGGGCGCCGATCGTAATGGTGACCTTGTCGCCTGCGGACAGTGAAAACGCCATTTCGGGAATGATCCCGGTGCCTGTCATGAGAAATGCTCCGAAGGGGAAGGTCATTTCCATGGTCAGATAGGAGGCCAGTTCCTCGAAGGAACGTTTGATCTGTGACGTGCTCGCGTCTCCCGTGACGATGACCTGGTCGTTTCGTTCGATCGCCAGCGCGATGGGAAGATCCCTCATCGAATCCGTATCCGCGATGCAGATTCCCGGTCCAATCGCACAGGACCCGTCATACATCTTGGCCTGCGGCAGATAGAGCGGGTTTTCTCCCTCGATACTCCTGGAGGAGACGTCATTGCCCGCGCAATACCCGAGGATTTCGCCATGGCTGTTGACCAGCAGCGTCAACTCCGGCTCCGGCACGTTCCAGTGACTGTCCCTCCGGACGCGGATAGCCGACTGGGGCCCTTTGACTCGCCAACCGATGGCCTTGAAGAACAGTTCCGGACGCTTGGCCTCATAGACCATGTCGTAGACGCTCTTGACGTCGGTCTCCGCTTCCCGCGCGTCACGACTGCGCGCATAGGTGACGCCGCAGGCCCAGACTTCCTGATCGTATTCGATCGGAGCCAGCGCTTGTCCCACCGCCCGCTCCTCTGTCTGGAGGGAGCTCAGACAGCGGTGGACTTCCTTTGAATGCACGCCACAGAACCGTTTGAAGTCGAACTCGGGCGACAGCAACAGCCCATCCAGTGCCCAGCGTTCGACATCTCCACATCGGTGTTTGGCCAGGATCATGAATCATACCCTTTATGTGATCATCCGTCGGTCTCTAAAGCACAATCAAACCAATGATCCAGATGATGGTACAGGCAAAGACCCCCATGCAAATCGTGCCGGTGGTCATGAGTTTATAGCCAGTCTTGACGTCCATGCCGCTCATTTGCGTGACCACCCAGAAGAAGCTGTCATTGGCATGAGAGGCAACCATGGAACCCGCGCCGATGGCCAGGACGGAAAGCGCGCGACCGAGTGGCGAATCCAGTCCCATCGAGGCGAGCATCGGGGCCAGAATCGAGGCGGTCATGATGATGGCCACGGTGGACGATCCCTGGGCCGCGCGAATCGCCGCCGCCGCTGTGAAGGGCAGCCATAATCCTATCGGCATCGAGGAGATGCCCTTGCCAATCATATCCGCGATGTCGGAATTCTGCAGCACCATGCCGAACGCTCCCCCGGCGCCGGTAATCAGAATGATCATGGCCGCGGTCTGCACCGCTTCACCGAGCCAGCCGGACGGCGAGAGCATGCTCCTGTGAAATGGCTTGGGAAGTGTCAGGGCGACGCCGATGCCGATCAGCAAGGCGATCAACGGAGTGCCGACAAAGCTGATGCCCTGAGAGAAACCGTTCTGTCCCAAGGGATGGGTGGGATAATCCGCAATCGATTTCAAGACGATCAACACGATCGGGATGAGAATGGGAAGGAGGGCATGAAAAGCCGAGGGAGCCGTTTCTTGCCGGATCGCGAACTGCTCTTCTGTCAATTCCGGATTCGGATCGATCTGAACATGTCCCGCCACCTTCGCCGCCCAGAACCAGCAGAAGAGCAAAGTCGGGATACCCACGGGAATCCCGAGCAGAAGCACCCAGCCAAGATCCGCTCCCAGAATGCCGGCCGCCGCGATCGGGCCGGGAGTCGGAGGGATTAGCGTGTGGGCCACCATGAGCCCCAGGGCAAGGGCAATAGCGGTTGTCGCGAGAGAGAGCCCCGCACGTTTGGTCAGCGTCTTGTTCAAGGGGGTCAGAATCACGAAACCGGAATCCGCAAACACAGGAATGGCCACTATGTAACCGATCAGTGCCATGGCAGGCGTCACGTTCCTGGGCCCGATGATCCTCAAAATGCGTTCGGCCAGGGCCAGGGCGCCTCCGGATTTGTCCAGAAACGCACCAATGATGGCTCCCGCAATAATCACGATACCGATCTTTCCTATCGTTTCACCAAAACCCCGTTCGATGGAGGAAACCACTTCATGCAAAGGCATACGGGAACAGATCCCGAAGAACAGGGCCGCCATGATCAAGGCCAGAAAAGGATGGAGATTGAATCGGGTCGTAGAAACCACGATAAGGAGAATACTCAACAAGAGTAGTACAGCAATCACCATGATCCGACTCCGTTCATGCGAGAGAACCGCGCGGGGTGCAAGCCGCCGTCGGGAGTACATCCTACCGCCGAATCCGTGCAGCCGCCAGACGAAACCGTCCACCTGTACCTGTCAAGCGGCGACGGGGCCACTTTGAGTCGGCAGAACCTGGCGTCCAAGCCCGCCAGGGCGAGTGAAGGAGCCGTGGCCGAGACTGGGGGGGCTCAATACGACGGTGGTTGCCGGACGAAAAAACCCGCGGCTACAGAGCTCTGCCAAAGCACTCAGCCAGCCGGCGGGCAGAAGGGAAGTCGATCCCCCTGTGGAGGGGGATCGCTTCAAGGCTCATTCCGTGCCGTTCGTGACAACCCACAATGCCGCCAATGGGCGGCGGGCAGTCGCTTCTGTCGGGTGACGGCCCGGAACCAACCGCAGGTCGTGCCCATGGGGGTACTATTTGCGTACGATGGGCTCAAGTCCACTCCGCGGGGTTATGCGGATACGGCGAGTGGAATGCCACGGAATCCTGTTCGCGTTTGAAGATCGATCCTGTGCCCTGGGCCATCTCTTCGAGCTTCCTCGCGTCGGCCTCCGTGGCAGGACGGTAGGCCAGCCCGGCCTCGATCGCCTTGTCCTGCAAATCGAGGAACGACGGCGGAAAACCGGCCACCATGCCGGGCAGCGACAGCGTCCAGCGAAAAGCCAGGTCGATTTCATCCTGCTTCTCCAGGGAACGATACCACCACTTCCGAGTGCGTTCTGCCCCTTCGGGCCACGCGCCCGAATGCATGGTCTTGATCGAAAGGACCGCCGTGCCCTTTTCCTTGGCCAGCGCCAGCACCTCTTTGCCGAAGCCGGTGGTGTAATACTCCGCGAAGCTGATGGGGAACATCACCGTGTCGAAGTCGAAACCGCGCAGTGCCTCGAGCGCGGCCTTGGTCGTGTGGGCGGAAAAGCCGATGCCGCGGACCTTTCCTTCCTCTTTGGCCTTGAGGATGGTCTCCATCGCGCCTCCGGGGCCCAAAGCACGAGCCACGTCTTCGGGTCTGACGAGGTGATGCAACTGGTACAGGTCGAAGTAGTCCGTCTTGAGCCGCGTGAGCGACCGCTCCAATTCCTGCCGGCAACCGTCCTTATCGCGTGCCTTGGTCTTGCAGGTGAGTATGTAGTCGCTGCGTTTGAGGCTTTGCAGCGCGACGCCCAGCCGGATTTCGCAACTGCCGTCTCTGCCATAGGCGGGCGCCACGTCGTAGTAATTCACTCCTCGGTCGAAGGCCCTGTGGACGCCGGCGGTGCATTCCTCCTGTTCGTAATGCGTCAGCGCCAGGCCGGCAAAGGCCACCACGGAGACCTCCGGTCCACTTCGGCCCAACCTGCGTTTGGGCATCACGCCGCGGGCCGCGCCGGCGGCCGCTTCCGCTTCGCTGACCAGCAGGGGGGCGACGCCCATCGCCACGCTCCCGGTCACTCCTCCAACGGCTTTCAGAAATGATCTGCGTTTCATGTCCTTACCCCCGATTCCCAGTTTTTCGTGTGCCCCGTGATGGGGTCCTGAGTTGGATTGCTCCTCCGTTTGCGAAAAGCCATGATGGATACTTCGGCACTTCCTTTGAAGCCGTCAGCAGGGCCGACGGGGACAACCCGTTGGACGCGATGGTCGGCTTGGCGCAGCCGCAGACCGCGTCGGCTCCGAGACTCCGTGCTCCTTGCACGCTTCCGCCACCGTCCGGTTCGCCGTCTCCGCCTGGCAAGGCATCCGCACGATCAGTTCTTCACTGAATTGCTGCTTCATCCTGATTTCTCCTGCAATTCCAGTTCCCCTTTCAGGGAAATCCTAACCGCGTCAATGGCACGGCTTTCGGGGGATAAGCCAGTCCATCACACCCGTAAGGTCACAGGGTCGAATCCAAATATCGCCGATTCCTTCGGACGTCCGTAGTCGATAGTCAATCCCAAGGCCGGTCTGTAAGCCGAGTTCTGTCCCCGCCGAATGGCGGGTGGCGATCATTTATCTGGACCAGCCGTTGCCGACTGGCTCTTCCATCCCGCGACGATTGCTCGTCACGAGATTGCGGAAAGCGACCTACCCGCCGGTCCGGCGGCCGGAGCCGCTCATACCCGGGCCGAGTACGGCCGAACCCCCTGAACACAAGGCCCAGGGAATCCGTTGTTGCCGACCGGCTGCTTGGTCTTGCAGGCGGTGGGGTTTTCCCTGCCGACGATGTCGCCATCGCCGCGGTGCGCTCTTACCGCACCTTTTCACCATTGCCCGATCCCGACGGTACTCCGAAGAGCGACGCCGGGCCGTCGGCTGTGTGTTTTCTGTGGCACTATCCCTGGGATTGCTCCCGGTGGCCGTTAGCCACCACCGTGCCCTGGGGTCTCCAAACGCATTCGCGTTTGGGGACCCGCTGTCCTGCTCGGACTTTCCTCCCCGCGACGCATGACACGACGCAGAGCGACCGCCCGACCGACCTTGGAATTGAATATCGACTAAGAACGATCGAAGTTTCAAAGAGCGTTGCATTCTACTATACGAGATTCTATCGGATTTGCTCGTCGTCTCCAATGCGGCATTGTGACCATTTTGGGCCGGGGCGTCGGCGCGGAGGACAAGGCGGGGGCATTCGACTTGACGCTCCACCGTGCGGCTTCTACACTGCGCGGGTGATTTTGCCTGAGGATTGTGCATGCGACAGATCGCGCAACAACTGGTTTCGGTCGGTTTGGTCGGGCTCGGCGGATGCGCCGGGTCGATTCTTCGATACCTGGTCTGCGGATGGGTCCAGCGGCTGGCGGACACGCCGCTCCATCCCCAAGAGCACCGAAAGTCCATGGAAACCTGTCTTTGTAGGAAGCATCATGACGAAACAAGCCAGTCTTACGCGTAGTTTCTCCTTGTTCGCAATCATCCTGTGTGTGGAGGCTCCTCTCCTGGGTCAGCCCTTCTCCCGCGACGTACAGGTCGATGTGAGGGTGAACCAGGTGGGCTTTGGGCCCGGCGCCGCCAAGTTCTGCGTGCTCCAAGAGGGTCCGGCGGATCGGTTCGAGGTGATTCGGACGGATGATCTGAAGGTTGTGTTCTCGGGCCCGCTCGTCAGATCGCAGGGCGACTTCGGCTCTTTTGCCCGTGGCGATTTCAGCGAGGTCGCAGACCCGAATGGCACTGCCGTCCACAAGGCGTGCGATACCAGGGGTTTATGTTTTCTGCAGTTGCTCACGGAGTTGCTCTCGGGGTCGTTGCATGAGGGGGTAGCGGTGGCGACGGCGTTTGAGGACCCGTGGCTCGATGCGGC
>DATIKY010000162.1:0-29638 GCA_035476995.1 Sedimentisphaerales bacterium
AGAATCCGGGCGTGCGTCAATTTTCGTGCCGCCGCCTTGCCTCGCGACAGCAGTTCCTGCAGCATCCGCCGTTCCTCTTCCATCAGGGTGACAGTATACTTCTTCTTCATGATAGGTCTCCTTACCTGGGTACAACCATCCCATCGGCAAAGAGACCGGAAACTCTATATCAAATCACGCGTAACGCAGCACTAGCCCTGCTTCTGTTTCTGCTGCTCCCATTGGGTCTTCAGGAATCCGAATGCGGTTTGCGTGGGGGTCTCAAAGCGAATCTGGGTCGTCTTGCCGGTCTGGGACACGCTCAGGTTCCTGGCCAGCTCGGCCAATTGAGGCTGATCGCCGCCCAGTTGGACCATCGCGATCAGACCCTGGGCCAACTTGGTCATGCTGTCGGCTGTCTCGGCGGACTGGCCCTGCAGGCTCAATTCGCCGAAGACCTTGTCCGGGGTTTCGCCCAGGGTCAGGGTCAGGGATTCCGTCTGTTTGAGCAGGGCCGCCTTCGGGTCTTGCCCGACGATCTGTCCGACCCCGGTGGCGACGACCTGTGCGAAGACCTTGCCTCGTCCCTCGGGGATCTGGTTGAGCAGGCCGGTCGATGCGCCCACAGGCTGTCCCTTGATCGTGTCCACCGCCTGCTGGACCGCCTCCAGGCCGCTGCCCAGGACGATGCGGTTGCCGTCGCAGACGGATCCGTACATCATCGGGTCGGCGGGCTGCTGCTGGCCGGGTTTCGGCTCCTGCTGCCAGCGATACACGGTTGAACCCTTGTAGGGAATCTCCTGGTACTGCGGGTTCATCCGCAGCAGCGACAGGAGCTTCTGAGTGTCGAACTGCCCCTCAACCACAACCACCGCGTTGTTGCGGTCCTGCCCTTTGCCGTAGAGGGTCACGTCGCGGATGTCGCGGAGGGGATTGAACGAGAAAATGGCCGCGAACTCCTGAAGTTTCTGGTTCAAGCCCTGGTTCTCGATCTCCGTCAGAACGAGCTTGCCGATCGCGGAACCGCGGAAAGCCTCCAGATCGACGTGGGCGACCCAATTGGCCGCCGGGTTGACCTCATTTTTCTGCAGCGGGGCGGCGAACGCCGGGCCGGCCGCGAGGCACAAGGCCGCGATCAGGATGATCCTCAATGCTCTCTTGCTCATCATTCACTCCTTTCAGCAGTCTACACCATGAGAGCCTGTCTTGCCAGCCGGAAGAGCCACCAAACCATTCCGTTGCGTTCACCTGGCGATCAGGCATCTACTGTTCTCTTACGCGGACTCGGGCGGAAAGGTTACATTCGTCCACCAAATCGGATATGATCGGCGGCGACGATCAAGGGCCGGAACGGAAAGGGGATGAGTCATGGCACGACAATTCGGGCGGCGACAGTTGTTGGGAACCGCAGCGACGGGTGCATTGCTCGGTCTGTCCTCGGCAGAGGCGCAGAATGGGCCAGGTGACGACTTGCGGGAAGTGCGGCTGGAGTTCCTCCGGCCCCGAGAGATCGAGAAGACGCGGGCCGCCTGTGCGACGATCTTTCAGCCGCTGGGGACGATTGAATGGCATGGCGTCCACAACGTCGTCGGGGTCGATGCGGTCAAAGCCCATGCGCTCTGTGTGCGAGCGGCGCAGAAAGGTGGAGGCGTCGTTTCGCCGACGCTTTACGGCGGCATCGGCGGCATGAATGAACCCCATACCTTCATCATGGACCCCGAGAACGACGTCTTCTCACGGCTCCTGCGTCCGTGGCTGGAGCAGCTTTGCCGGGAGATGGCCCGCGACGGTTTCAAGGCGATCATCATTCTCACGGGCCACTACGGCGCCGCCCAGCAGATCGTCGTTCGCGAGACCTCGGTTCGCATGAGCCGGGCGTTAGGCATCCCTGTGCTCGGCACGCCGGAATATTGGCTCGCACTGGACGAGGGCTATATGGGCGACCACGCGGCCTGGGGTGAAACCTCGCTCATGATGCACCTGTTCCCCGACACGGTGGACCTGTCGAGGCTTGGCGATCCGCCGTATCAAGGCGTGGGCGGGCGAGACCCGAAAGAGTCGTCCGCGGAGGATGGACGCAGGCTCACGGAGGCGATCGTCTCGCGGCTTGCGACGCTTTCGAAGAAAATGCCCCAGTGGAGCCATGAGACAATCGATCGTTTCGTCGAAGCCGAAGCAGCCCTTGCCGCAAAGCAACTCGCCGCGCCGAGGGGCAAGGACGTTGTCTGGACCGCCTGGCGCAATCTCGGCGTCATGCGGGACTATGGTTGGTGGTTGGCCGAGGAGAAATTCGATGCGATCCAGGCCGCCGTCGCGAAACTGTAGATTGCCGCCGATACAGGACTATCCTTCGCCTGGAAACCGCCAGACGAGGTCGAAGCCTTCTTTCTGCTTGGGCCTGGCCCTGGGCTGCTGGGGAACGCTGGTGCCGTCTATTCACCAGAAGAGACGGTCGATCCCTGGTGATTCTGTCTACGGATCTTCTACTGCCAGGATTTGAATCGCTCGGCCCGGCGTTCGAATCCCGTGGCCATCGAGCGGGCGCGGGCGTTCAGGAGGAAGCGAAGGCCCTCCGGCGTGCGGGTGTAGACCAGGTCCGCCGGTCCGACGCGCAGGGACCACATCGTTCGGAAGTGCTCGGCGGTCTCTTTGTTCTTGCCGAGGGCCTGGGGCACCGAGTGGTAGTCCTTGCGGGCGAACCATCCGCGGGACGATTTTCGGACCAAGACGTAGCGGGGGTCCTCGACCGGACCGAACAGCTCCTGCAGGGCTTCCAGGAAGACCGATCGTTCCCGCGTCGAGCCGCCGGTCAGCGAGCAGCCCACGTGCCCGGTGTCCAGCCGGCGGGCGGTCACCCGCAGCCTGGCGAAGTCGGTCTCGATCGATCCTGCCTGGATCATCGATCGGAGCACGGCCTTGCCCACCTGACGCAGGCTCGATGCGGCAGGCCCATGCCACAGGAGCCGCCACAGGACCTGCACACACCTGGGCAGGGCGGCGAGCGCCGCCAGAGCCGACGCCATCGAGAGGATGAGCAGGAGGACCCTGGACTCGTCGCCGCGCGAGCGCATCAGGAAAGAGAAGATGGCGATTGCCCACAGACACGCCTGCCACAGCAGGGCCAGGATCGCGTTGCGGAAGACGAAGTCCCGCGGCAGGGCGGCTTCGGACACCGCCACTTGTTCGACCATATCGGCCCGCCTGGCACAGGCCAGGGCGCGTTCCCATTTGCGGATGAGCCCCGGGCGGTCGCAGGCCTTCCGCTCCATCACCGCGTTGATGTGCCGCATTCTCGCGGCGGTGTACGGCGGGCGTCCCAGGCCCAGGCGGCCCAGGCCGCTCGTGATTCGAGGCTTCGTGAACGAGACGCCGACGAACGACTTGAATCGCCGCGTCAGGGTCTCCATGTCCTCGTTGAGTTGCGGGGCGTCGGGTTCCTGGCAGACGAGGTGCCAGATGTTCGCTGTCTTGTCCGGCCTGCCCTCTTGCGTGCGGATGGCGCGGCCCCGCATCTGATTCGAGAGCATGTACGAACCGACGACGCTGGCCAGGATCAGCGAGTTCACCGAAGGCGCGTCCCAGCCCTCGCCCAGAAGCGAGGTGGTCCCGACCAGGATGTTGACGCCGCCGCGGTTGAACAGGGCGGTGATCAGGCCCACCATTTTCTGCTTGTCCGCGCCGCGGATCGTCACCTCGGAAAACCGCGGGTCGTGAGCCAGGGGTTTGAATGCGATCTCGGTCGGGTCGATGCCCAGCGAGGGAGCGACGGATCGCAGCACCTCCTGCGAATCAGTGGGAACGACCGTCAACGTCCCGGCGAGGATGCCCAGCTTCGCAGGGTCGCCTCGCCGGATGTGTTCGAAGATGGGGACGACGCCCAGTCTCCTGACCGGTTTGGCGTCGCCCGGGTCGCTCGGGAAGTCGGCCCGCCGGATGAAGTCGGTCAGGATCACCATCCGCAGTTCAGCGCCCAGAGACCGGCTCTCCAATTGAACGATGTCCTCGACGCTCTTGAGTTTCGACGCGCTTCGGATCAGGAGCTTGGCGATCTTGGCGACGCTGCGAAGGCTGACCTCCCGCCGCTCGACGATGCCGATCCGCTTGGCCTCGCGGAGGATGCGAGAGATCGTCTCCTTGTGTCCTTCGAAGGACTTCGCGTGCGTATGGAAACAACCCGCCAGCAGAATCTCGATCCATTCGGCGTCCAACGCGGGGCGTCCCCTCCGCGGCAGGCCCAGGACACTGAGCAACTCTCGATGAGGACGCTTTCGCACGTGATTGAGAAAGAAAGCTACGCTCGAATAGAAGTTCGCATCATCCAGGATCTCCTCGACGTGCTCCTGCGATTTGGCGACGCTGGGATGGCTCTCGATGGCCGCGATGAACGACTCGTTCGCGTAGAGATCCTTGACGAACTTCTCGACCTCCGCGCGAAACTCGCGAATCTGCTGCTGTTCGGCCTGCAGCGGCGCCGAGACGAGCACGTAGTCCTGATGGGGACAGAGGTTCTTCTGGGCGACCAGTTCGGGGACGGAGATCTCGGCGTCGATGGGCCCGCAGAGCCCGATGTAGTTCTCCCACTCGTGGGGCGACACATCGAACGGGGGCGTCGCGGTCAACGCGACGATCGTCGGCCCGTCGAGCTGCTTCTTCAAATCGGCCAGGCACTTCCACCATTCGTTCCGCAGGTGATGGGCCTCGTCGAGGACGAGCGTCTGCACGCCCAGTTGCCTGAGCTGCTTGAGGATTGCGTCCCGTCCGGGAGATTTCGACTTCTTGTCCGGATCGTGGGAATACGCGACGTGGAGTCCCTGATAAGTTGACACTGTGAGAAATCGCGGGGCCCGGATATCCTTCGAGATCCACTCCGGCGTGCCTTGCCTGGCGTCCAGGAACAGGTTGACGAATCGATCCACCCACTGGTCGCGAATGGCGATGCCGGGGGCCAGGATCAGCGTGGGGCGGTTGAGCCGCCGCATGACCTCCAGGCCCAGTACGGTCTTGCCCGAACCCGGCGCGGCGATGACGTGCAGGTGGTTGTCGTCGAGGTGCCGCTCCAGCTCCGTGAGGACCCGCTGCTGGTAGCTTCGCCAGGATTTGCGGAACTGGATGCCGGGCGGGAATGCGTCCATCGAATCTCAACCTCGGGTCCATCGCCAGTAGCCGTAGATTACTCCGGCCTGCAACAGCAGGATGGCCGCTGTGACCAGTCGGAAGCTCCGCTTGCAGGTCTTGTGCCGGAATAGTTGCTGTCCGACCAGCGCGCCGGGACTGCCGCCGAACAACGCGACGAGATGCAGCACGATTTCAGGGATTCGCACGCCGCCCGCGATCGCCTGGCGCTTGTCGAAGCCGTACAGCGTCAGAGCGATGGCGTTCAGGCTAACCAGCCCGGCCCAGACCGGAGCCAATCCTGCCTTCCACAGGCCCAGACCCAATCCGATCGCCGTGCACAGGACGACAACGAGAACTCGTCTGATGAACTTGTGCCTTTGCATAACGATTCCAGCACAGTAGGCCAATCCCCGCGCGGGTTGTCAACCTGGAAAACAGAAGGGCTGAAGGGGGATGGCGTTCAAGGCAGCCTGGTCCCGCAGTGCTTGCAGAAGCCGGCGTCGCTTTCGTGGTGGACCAGGTTGCAGTGGGAGCAGGGCCCCAACGATCACTGCCATCGTCTTCCTCGTACTTGCATGAGACCCATGAAGTCTCTCTCGGCACGGGTGCTGTGATTGGCGCGGGACGGTCGCCCTGCCTGCCGGCGGACTCTTCGAGACCACCGGCCGGCAAGGGCTCCGATTCCGTCTTACTTGAGCACGAAGGCCAGCGTCGGGTCCAGCGGGTGGCGGCCGAACTGTTCGCCGTAGATGGCCAGGCCGCCCGCCAGGGCCTCGTCGGCTTCCAGGCGAAGCGTGATCGTGCCGGCCTGCGACGCCTGCTGGAGGATCTGGGCCGGGATCTCCGCGGTGATCAGGTAACCGTAGGAACCGGCCTCGGTGAGCGTGTCGTCGCGCTTCTGCGCGTGCCAGGACAGGATGCCGCGATGGTCCGCCGGATCGTCCGGGAGCTCGAAGACGCCGACGACCTCGCCGCCGATTCGTACGCGAACAGCGCTCGGATACGTCTGCTCGTCCGTCATCGGGTAGGAGTTCGGGTTCAGGCTCGGGTCGTGGGTGCCCTCGCCCCGCATGAAGTCGCCTTCCTGCTTGGCGGCGCCCTGCTTGTCCTTGCCGAAGAGTTGCTTGGCGGAAACCTCGGCGCGGAAGCTCGCGGCTGCGATGTCCTCGACCTTCAGATCGGCCGGCCACGCGATCTGGTACTCGAAGTACCCCGCGCCGGCGCCGTTGACCTTCAGACCGTCGAAGACGTTCCACTGCTTGACCGACCACTCGGCTTTCTTGAAGTCCTTCGGCGCGATGCGCAGGACCCTCGTGCGTCGCTGACGCTGGCCGAGGGTCTGGTCGCGAGGCTGCACGCCGTCTCGGACGGCGAACGTCGTGAAGTTCCGGGCCACCACGGCACCGGTTCGGTCCTCAAGCTGGACCGAGAGCACGACCACCGCGGGCTCCGGGGGCATCGTGACCTCCAGCGGCTCGATCGCCTTGCACATCCAGGGCGAGCAGGGGACCCGCACGCCCGCTCCGGCCCCGCCGCCGCGAGTCGCGTTTGTCGATCCTCGTACGCCCACGTTGCGGACGCGACCGAGGCTGTCCCAAGCCCTCATGCTGCTGCGTAGGGTCAGTTCCTGGCTCGGGATGCGGTCGGTCAGGATCGACACGTACAGGGGCACCTGGACCTGCTGGCCCGGCCTGACCTCCTGGCACAGCTCCTCGTTCAGTGCGATGTAGACATCGCTGTGGAGGTCCCGTAGGCTCATGCCGGGCATCAGCTCTTCGATTCCGGTGAACTTCAGAGAGCGGTCGAACCGCCAGTAGCCGTTCCACTCGTTGATGACGTCGTGATGTTCGGTGTAGAGCCAGCCGCAGACTTGCGGGTGCCGGCGGAAGGCGTTCATCATGATGTGGTAGTCCCAGCTCCAGTCGACGTCGCCTGTGCTGCCTTTATAGCCCCAGACGTTGCCGCACTCGCTGTTGAGCAGGGGCTCGTTGCCTTGCGTGCGGCCGCCGATGTAGTTCCACTTGGAGCCGGGATAGGTGTCTTTGCAGACCTGGTCCAGATGCTCGGTCCACTTGTAGCCCGGCAGGTAGGCATGCCAACTGTTGATGTCGGTCAGGACGTGGTCGTAGTGGCAGGGCGAATTGTCCTCGACGAGTCGCGTGGGGTCGAGGCCCTTGGCCAATTTGACCATGGAGGCGACCCAGTCCTGTGTCTCGGGCGTGTAGCCCTTGTCGCCGGTGCGGAGGCCCCAGGTCTCGTTGAAGATCACCCAACTGAAGATGGCAGGATGGTTGAAGTCCCGCTTGATCATGCCGCGTAGGGCAACGTCGGTCTCGGAACGCATGTTCTCGTCGGGCTGGCCCCAGCTATTGGGCACGTCGGCCATAATCAAGATGCCCAGCTTGTCGGCCCAGTAGAGTTTGCGCGGGATGCCGATCTTGACGTGAATCCGCTGGCCGTTGAGGCCGATCTGACGAGAGCGGAGGATCTCATCCCGCATGAAGGCGTCGCTCGGGAAGGTGTAGAAGCCGTCGGGATGATAGGCCTGATCGAGGGACAGCTTCAGGTAGACGGGTTTGTTGTTCAGGGCGATATAGGGATGCTCCGACCCAGGGAGCTTCGTGACGCTGATTTTCCGCATGCCGAAGTAGGTGTCCACGGCGTCCTGCACACCTTCGCCCGAGAGCACGGCTTTGACTTCATAGAGATACGGGTCCTCCAGCGACCAGAGCCGCATCCGGGGCAGGGGCGCTTCGAATTGGATCTCCTGCTGCCCCTTGGCGACCTTCGCGCCGGCGGCCTGCGAACGGTCCTGATGCTTGAACTGAAGTTCGAACTGCATTTCGCCCGGCGCGGGCTCGTTCAACGTCGCCTTGATGGTGACCTTCTTCGCGTCGATGTCCGGCAGGAAGTGCACGATATCGAGAGCGATCCTGGGTCGCGCTTCCAGGTAGACGGTTTGCCAGATGCCCTTGGCCTGCCCATAGCCCTGTTTGCCTTCCAGTTTGAACGGGTGGGGCGTGTCGTCCACGCGGAGCACGAGCTGCTGCTCCTGTCCCCACTTGACGTTCGGCGTCAGCTCGAACTCGAACGGCGTGTATCCGCCCTGGAAACTGCCGACTCTTTGGCCGTCGAGCCAGCCGGTGGTGAGCCAGTCGCAGGCCCCCACGACGACGAATACCCGCTGTCCCTTCCATTCGGCAGGCACGCGGACTGTCCGGCGGTACCACGCGATGTCCGCTTCGCTCTTGACGCCCGAGAGCTTCGAGCCCCACGGGAACGGAACCGTGATCGACAGCGGAAACTCGGTTTTGCCGGCCGCCCAAGTCTGATCGAGTCCCACATTCTCCTTGTCGAAGCGGAACTCCCACGGGCCGTTGAGGTTCAGCCACTGGGCCCTCTGGAAATCGGGCCTTGGATGCTCCGGCAGCGGAATCTGCGCCGAAGCGGCGAAGCACAGAAGCAGCAGGAAAAAGGCGGCGGTCTTGAACACTCTGATGTGGGAATCACTCATTGGGTTATCCTTTCCGCAAGAACCAAGCGATTGTTGCCAGACTTTGCGAGCTTACTCGCTTTCCGGAGCGTTGTCCACCCTCTCTGTGGGATGCGACTATCCCTCTTGCCGGGGAGGGTGCACCTCGTCAGGGACACGGGTAGGGCGCGGACGAGGGGCTCTGTTGCAGGGACGCGCGAATCCGCCCGATGATCTCTTCGGGATCGTGTGCCTCAAGCAGAGCTTGGCGGTTCTCCGCGGATTGCATCGTCTGCGAGATGTCCCGCAGGATGCGCAGTTGCACGTCGGCGGCATCGGAGGGGGTGAGCACCAGAAAAATGAACTGAGCGGGCCGACCGTCACGCGCATTCCAGTCGATCCCGTGGAGACTGCGTCCGATGACGACGATCGGATGCGTGATCGCCTCCATTCTTGCATGCGGGGCCGCGACCCCCTGATCCATCGCGGTGGTCATCGTGTTCTCCCGTTCGAGAACCGCTTGGGCCAGCACTTCGGCCGGCGGCACCGCGCCGAACTGCGCCGCCCATCCGCATAACTCGCGTATCGCCTTCTCCGGCGTGCTGGCCTTAAGGTTCGCTACTGCGGCGCAGTACCCCTGCGTCCAGTCGAACTGTCGGAGTCTTTGCAGGATTCGACTCATCCATGGTCCTGCGACGACGGAGGACAGAATCGCGCCCAGGACAATTGCCACGAAGACCGATTCCCCGATGACCGCGTACTCCAGCGCGAGAATGCCAATCACGATTTGCATCTCTCCGCCGGGGACGTGAGCGGCTGCGATGAACGAACGACTGAGTCCCTTCACGCCGGCCAGTCGGGATCCGACCCACGCCCCCAGGTATCGGCCCAAGATCCCGATGCCCAGGACGAACAACAGCAAGAGCAGATCGAATCGGCCCAGGAAGTCCACCTTCAGACCGATCGTTGCGAAGAAGACGGGGACCAGGATTGCCTGCACCATTTGGTCGAAGATGTGACGGGTCCGCTCGGAGAGCGCCCTGGCCTCGCCCATCATGATCCCGGCGATGAAAAACCCAAACAGGGCGTGAATCCCGATCCACGTGGTGACCGCGCCGCAGACCATGCCGGCCACCGCGATCAAAGTCAAAGAGCCCGCGGGTTCGGGGATCGCGGTCCTGGCCATCCATCGCAGCATGCGGTCCGCCAGTCGCCAGCCCAGCGTCAGGCAGATCGTCGCGAACGCCAGCGTAGTCAGAACGACGAAGCCGATCCCCGACAGGCTCAGGACGCCTCCTGTGGCGAACCCCAGGATCACCGCGAAGACGATCCAGCCTGTGACGTCGTTGATCGTCAGGGCGGACATGGTCAGCAGGCCCAGATCGGTGCGGTAGACCGAGAGGTCTTGCAGGATCCTGGCGGTGACAGGCATCGCGCTGATGGTCATGATTGTTGCGAGGAACAGCGCAAAGATGATCCGGCTGCTTTCCGGGCCCAGATGTTGTCCCGGCAGGAACACCGCCGGGATGAATGCGATGGCCATCGGCAAGATCAGATCGCTCAGGGAAAGCAAGACCGCCTGCTTTCCCTGACGGACCGCGGCGCCCAGGCTCGTCTCCAGACCGGTCTTGAGCAGAAAGAACAGGATGCCCAGCCAGGCGAGCGTGTCGAGCATGTTCTGTTGCGTGGCGTCGTCCGGAAAGATCAGCCGGTGAACGTCGGGGAAGAATCGTCCGAGGATTGTGGGCCCGAGGACGACGCCGACGAGGATCTCAGCGGTGATGGTGGGCTGCCTGAAGCGTCGAAAGAGTTCCCCAAAGCCGCGCGCCAGTCCCAGCAGAAGGGCGGTTTGCACGAGGAACAGAAGAATGTTCGATTCGTCGAGATAGTGCATCGATTCTCCTTACGACTTTCAATCCCTGCGGTCACCGATACGGCGGCTCATCGTTCGCAGTTCATCGCCGACGCCGCGGCTCCAATGCGTCCCGATTCCACCACAACCCTAATTCTGAACCTCAGGCCAGGGGCTCGTAGAAAGCAGTGGGGCGGTCGCCGAGCGTGTTGGTCAAGGTTCCCAGGCTTTCGATGTTGCACTCGATTCGGTCGCCGGGTTTGAGAAAGTTGCCGGTGGCCATGCCGACGCCGGAGGGGGTGCCTGTGCAGATTACGTCGCCCGGCTCCAGGGTCATCAGGTGGCTCAGGAACGAGACGATGTCCGCGATGGAGTAGATCATCTGGGCGGTATTGGCGTTCTGACGCACCTCGCCGTTGACTTTCAGGACCATCTTGAGATTCTGGACGTCCGCGAGGTCGTCCTTCGTGACCAGCCAGGGTCCCATGGGGCAGAAGCCATCGGCCCACTTGCCGTTGAGCCAGTCGTAGAACTCGTCCCACGGACGCTGCTGGCGGCCCTTCTTGAAGGTGACGCTGCGGGCCGAGATGTCGTTGGCGATGGTGTATCCCGCGATGCAGTCCGGCGCGTCCTGGGCCGTGACGCACTTGGCGTTCCTGCCGATGACGACGGCCAGCTCCAGCTCATAGTCGATCTGCTCGCTGTAGACCGGCCAGGCGACGGTTTCGTCCGGACCGACGACGCAGGTCGAGGGCATCAGAAACGGCCGCGGCGTGGTCGTCTGTCGCGGCGAGTCCGACAGGCCGAGCTGAAATCCCCGGTGGAGCGAAGCCTCCCTGATGTGCTCGCTGTAGTTGCCGGCCAGGGCCAGGATCTTGCCCGGCCTGGGGATCGGCGTCAGGAGCTTGATGGCGTCCAGCGGCGTTGCCTGCGTCGCGGACCGAGCGATCTGTCGCAATCGGTCGAGACAGGCGGGGCCCCGGTCCAGGATTTCCTTAATGCTTCTTGGTGGGTTCGCATTTTCCCAGGAAGACGGAATGTCCACCACGCCGCGGTCGGTCACAATCCCGCACGAGACGTTTGCATCACGCAGGTACGTCGCCAGCTTCATGTTCGTATCTCTCCGAGAATTCAGGGATTACGGATTTCGAGCGTATTCTATCATCCGCCTTGTCGGATACAAGTCCCAACGCGGGGCAGGATTCAGTGTCCTATAAAGAACGGCCCGGACGTAGTGGCGGCCCCTATGAGGCCGGATGTGGGGCGAAAGCGGCGGTTGATGGACATATTTGCGTCGAAAACCGCTCTGCCAGCCCCAAGAATTGAGGGTCGGCGATGTCATGCGGATCGTCCGGGCGTTTCTCTCAAGGGAAAACGGCCCGCGATCCGATGCGAAAGATGCCGGTGAATGGGCTCTCCGACGCAGGTGGCGTCCGCGAGCCAAGTATAGTGCGCCGGGTTGTGACAAGGAGTGTTCCTGTGTGAAGGGGTTTTTCACAATGACGCTACGAGAGATCTTGAGCGGAACGAGCAACTGGCTGCGGTCGCATCGGTATGCGCCGGCAGGGCATTGCGAGACCAGCCTCGACGGCGACGGCCTTCTGACGATGCCGCTCGATGCCGAGGACGCATTCGGGGGGACGTCCACCTGCAAACCGGGTGGCTCCGCAAAATCCGGCTCTGTCGTATCGCTGGAGCGACGCGAGCCCATCGAGAAGCTCCAGGAAGGGTTCAACCGCCTGATCGGCCAGCTCGAGCAGATCAACGATCATCTCAACGAGCAGGTCGCCCAGCACCAGGAGCTGATGGGCAAAGTGCGCCAGCTTCCGCAGGTTCTGGAGAGCTTGCCGTCGGCGGTGGAGACCCAGAAGAGACTCACCACGCAACTGCTGGACCAGCTCCACAGCACGGCGGCCAAGGATCAGCAGTTCCTGGAGGTGGTCGGGCGGATTCCCACGGAGACCGCCCGGCAGACCGAAGCGCTGGTCTCGATCGATCATCAACTGGCAGCGGCCGCCGACACCGATGTCCAGATGACCCAAAGCTTCGTGAAGTTCAGGGACACCCTGGACCGGCTCAACAACAACACCGTCAGCAACACCGAAGGCATCCTGCAGATGAGCAAGACCTTCGCGGCCAGCGACCGCTACCTCAAGTACGTGGTCAACAAACTCAACAAGCGGTACGCGTGGGTCTTCGGAATCTCGATGGGCGTCTGCGCCGCGGTAGTCTGCGCCCTGGTCGGGATCGTCATCTACATCGCCCGGTAGTGGGCGGAAAACTCGAATTCCGAAGCTCGAAATCCAAAACAAATTCAAAGCACGAAAACCAAATGACCGAAACGCTGTCGCCCATACCACGCTCCGTTCCGGTCGTTTGGTTTTCTGAGCTTTCGTGCTGGTCTCGGATTTCGTGCTTCCCTCTTGCTGCGATTTGTCCCTGGACGGAATCGGTTTGATGAGGTATCGTTGCGCCCGCAAAGTGTGTCTTCGTGATATTCGGAAAGGGGTGGTTATGACCGGATTGATGTGCTGTGTAACGATGCTTGCGATGCTGGCCGGGGCGAATCCGTCGCCCGAGAAATGGGAACTGGTGTGGTCCGATGAGTTCAGCGTCGCGGGCCTGCCGGACCCGAACAAATGGGACCAGGAGGTGGGGTTCATCCGCAACAGGGAACTGCAATACTATACGAAAGCCCGGCCGGAGAACGCCCGCGTCGAAGACGGCATGCTCGTCATCGAAACGCGGAAGGACAACTTCGAGGGCCACCCCATCACCTCTGCCAGCCTGCGAACGCGAGGCAAGGCGGAATGGCTGTACGGTCGGATCGAGGTCCGCGCCAAGCTCCCCACCGGCAAGGGGATGTGGCCTGCGATCTGGATGCTCGGCATCAATCCGGAACACCGCCGCTGGCCGGACTGCGGGGAGATCGACATCATGGAGAACGTCGGTTTCGATCCGCGGATGATTCACGCCAACGTGCACACGAAGTCCTACAACCATATGATCGGCACGAACAAGGGCAATAAGATCGAGGTCGCCGACCCCTCGAAGAACTTCCACATCTACGCGATCGAGTGGTTCGAGGACCATATCGATTTCTTCGTGGACCAGACGAAGTACTTCACCTTCAAGAACGAGCGAACGGGCAACGACACCTGGCCGTTCGATAAGCCGCACTACTTGATCCTCAACGCCGCCTACGGCGGCTCCTGGGGCGGCCAGAAGGGCGTAGCCGACTCCATTCTGCCGCAGAAGTACTTCATCGATTACGTCCGCGTCTACAAGAGCCGATAGGGGTATCCGTCGTGAAATGCTCGACTGCGTTGGCACGCCGGATTCCTTCTGCGCAGCATGGTCCTTGATTGGCCCTGTGCTCAGTCCCAAAGACGCCTTCGCATCAATCGGATCGGGCGGTTGGTGTGTCTTTCGTCACGAGATTCCTGGCTCTCTGCAACAGGCTCGGCGGGTAGCCTTCTCGTTCGAGGATGCGGATCGCGGTCTTCGTGCCGGCCGGGCCGGGGCGCAGGAGATAGTCGAACTCAATGCCCCCGTCGTGCAGGCGTTCCTGGAAATGGCAGTTCGCGGCTGTCGGAACGCGGGCTGCCGTCTGGGCCAGCACCTCCTCGTGCGTGGCGATCACGAACAGATTGCTCGACGCCATCAGGTGCTCCAAGAGAGCAACGCCCGCGGCGGCTCGCTCCTGGGAGTTGGTGCCGCGAAAGGGCTCATCGATGAGCCCCAGCAGGGGCGTGCCCGATTCGGCGTCCAGAACCAGCCGTCGAAGCCGGCGGACCTCCGAGAGGAAGTAGCTCTCGTGGAGGGCCAGGTCGTCGCGGATGCGAACATCCGTGATCAGTCGGATGGGCGACCCCCTCATCTCTTGGGCTGGAACCGCAGCGCCGATCTGGGCCAGCAGCACGTTGACTCCCACCATCCGTACGAAGGTGCTCTTGCCCGCCGCATTGGGGCCGGTGACGACCCACGTACGGAGATCCCGCGTCAGGTGAATGCTGTTGGGCACGGCGTCCGGGGCCGGGATCAGCGGGTGGCGGCCGTCTTCGATGTGAAGGGTCCTCTCCGCGTCCGGCTCGGGGTAACAGGCGACCGGCAGTTCCGCGGAGAACGAGGCCAGGCTGCACATCGCCTCCAACTCGGCCAGGGCCGAGAGCCCTTGCAGCAGAATGCTCCGATTCGGCACGATGCGGGCGATCGCCGCTTCGGCGACGTGGAAATCAAAGAACACCAACGCATTGAGCACGGCGCGCATCATCCCATGCATTCCGGCCCAGTCGAGCCATCCGCACAGCGAGGGGATGTGAGCGTTTGATGCGATGTCTGCGAACCGGTTTTTGAGCAGGCTCAGTTGCGTCTGGTCGGGCAGGTCCCGGCCGGCGCGCCTGGCGATCTCCAGGAGGCAGCCCAGGGTGTTCCGCAGAATCGCCCAGTCGGACACGACTGCGTCGAGTCTGCGAAACAGGGGGCGCGCTGCAACCAGGAGGATGCTGTTGGCCAGCAGTAGGGCGACCAGGATCCGGGCCCATTGGATCTGGCCGTTGGCGATCTGGAGCACGGCGTAGAGAACAAGCAGCCCGGCGGCCGCGGACCAGAGTCGCAGGCCGGCGGATAGACGCGATCGGGCGGGATAGTCGGTTCGGTGGACGAGCCGGACGAGTCGGTCCAGGAGCTTGTCGTGGCCGCGGAGCCGGGTGATTGCGGCCATCATCTCCATGCGTAGTTCGTTTCGCTGCGCCAGCCAGCGGACCGCGTCCTGGCGATTGCGAATCTGCTCGGGCGAGAGGCATGGCGAATCGAGCATGTCCCGCAGTCGGAGCGCTCCCAGGACCGTGGAGGTTCGGTTCAGCAGGCCGAAGATGCCCACCGGGGGGCCGTAGAGGTCGAGGTCGTCGCGTTCCTGGTCCGTCAGCGGCCAGGCGGGACCGCAGTCAATGGCCGGGGGAACGACTGCAGACGCGTCGGGGAGATCCTCCGGTCGCTGCCACGCCCGGGCCGGGCTGTCGCGTCGGGTGCTGGCGTGGAAGGACTCGCTCGCGACGGTCGAGGCGCGTTCGGCCATCGCACGCTGGTTCGCCCACGCAAGGTGTTTTTGGACGGCTACGACGAAAGCCAGGACTCCGAGCGATCCCGCTGCGGCCACGATCGCGAGGTTGTGTCGCAGAAGGATTGCAGCCGCGAAGCCGGCAACGAAAGCGATCAGCCGCAGCCAGGACCATCGCGTCTCGAAACGACGGAACCTCGCGAGGTCGTCGCCCAACCTGCTGCGATAGCCGGCAAGCCAGTCCGAATAGGAACCGCTCGACGGGCCCTCGGTCTGTGTTGTGTTTGTCCGGATCTCTTGTGTCATGCGAGCACGAATACCATGGCGGGCGCGTTTCCGCAAGTGCGGCCAACGCTGCGGCAGGCAATCCGCGTTGGCGGTCGACGGCCGGAGAAAACAGACACGCCCCGACCTCTTCTTTCAGGGAGGCCGGGGCGTGAGAAAGGCGTGTTGTCTGTTTGTCCGGCTTATTCGATCGTCAACTCCAGCTTGCCTTCAATTTTGCCGCCGAAGGGGCCGGTTTCCTGCGTCATGACAACCGTATACTTTCCGGTCTTGACTTCTGGTCCTCGCCACGAGAACCCGCAGCGACCGCCTCAGCCATACTCCAGATCGGTCGACGCCACCTGTTTTCCTTTGTCGTCCAGAATTGTCAGGTGTGGCTTGACGGGCGTCCAGCGGTTGTCTCCGTCGCCTTTCTGGGAGAACCGGGTGTAGGCCTCGCCGGCCTTGCCCTTGATCTCCAGCGACACGTAGAGCGGCGTGCTCTTGGCGTACGTGGTCTTGGCTTTCACGTCGCTGTTCCACCGCTCCTGCTCGGCGACCACCTTGACGATCAAGGCCATCTCGCCCATGTCGACAGATGTGGTCGCATTCTCCGCGATCGTGAACGCGGGCCCCTGGCTGAAATTGACCTGCCACTGATCGTCGCTTTCGACGCCGTAGCAGACCGAGCCGGATTCCAGTTTGTACGGACCGATCGGAATCACGGTCTGGGCGTTGCCGGTGTTGAATTGAATGGTGTTGTCGTTGGCGCCCGCGATTCTCGCACGGGTCAATCGAGTCTTGAGTGCCTCTTTCCCCTTGAGGGTCACGGCCGCCTTGCCGGTGAGGGATGTGTCCCTCTGGAGTTTGACCTGGAGGGTCTTGTCCTTCTCATGCGCGCCGGCGAGCTGGAGCTTGTAGTACTTGCCGTCGCGGCAGATCAGGCTGCTCAAGACATCCCGCGGGATATACCCCTCCAACGCCTGCGAGGCCGGGATCAGGGCGAAAGAGCCTGAGCCGAAGGCGTTGAACGAGCCGGTGAAACCGTTACAGTACAGGAACAGCCGCATCGGTTCGCCCTCGAAGGTCGCCTGGCCTTCCAGGACGCAACCGGGGCTCCACATGTAGTTCATCAGGTCGCCTCCGAACGAGTCGGCGACCAGCAGGACTCGGAAGGGGACCTCCGTCCCGTCTTCGCCACGGATCATGAAGTCCGGGGTGACGAATCCGAACTGATAGCCGCCCGTTTGCGGGCTGGCCGCCGGCCCCGGCAGGATTCGCTCGTCGTCCGAAAGCTTGCCGTCACCGTTGAGGTCGAAGTACAAGGCGACGGGTTTCTTGTCCTTGAGCTCGACCACCGACCACTGCTGGGCTTTCGGCAACGCGCTGTTGAAGACCTCGTCGCAGTCCTTCACTGACTTCTTGACCGCGTCGACGAAGGCGACGCCCTTGGCGGGCGAGTTGCCGAATCCCCAGAACGATCGGTAGTTGAGCGGGTCGTTCTGGCCAGTCACCGGCCGGTATTTCAGATCGAACACGATCGTCTCGGGCGATTGGCCTGGGTCGGCCCCGGTCGCGGAGGATTGGCTCCAGAGCGGACCGGTCGCAGGGCCTGCGGCCATCAGAATCGCCAGCCATAGAACAGAAATCCATGCTTTCTTCATTCCTCACCTCGCTTTTCACCGGTTGTCGCGCAGGGCGAACAACCCGTTTGGAGCCCGGTTTCAACGAGAAACCGGATCACGTCCAATTCTATGCTACCCAGTCGGAGCAGGCAAGCAAGGATTGCACAATTGACACCCTGGAGACTCGCTGTATAGTAAATCAGCTTTGGTGTTTTTGGTTCGATGGACCGAAGGAGTGATTTGCATGAATCCGGAGATTTTTAAAGCCTACGACATCCGGGGGGTATACTCGGATGATTTCAATGAGGACGACGCCTGGAAAATCGGCCAGGCGACCGCCCGGTTCCTGCCTTCGCTGATCAAGGGATACGAGCGGGGTCTGCGGGAGGCCCAGTCCCTGGTGGTCAGCCGGGACATGCGGACGCATAGCGAGCCGCTGGCCCAGGCGTTGATCGAAGGCATTCGGTCGGCCGGCGTCGGCGTGATCGACATCGGACTGATCGACACGCCTCAGATCTACTTCTCGATCAACCACCTGGGCACCTGCGGCGGCATCCAGGTGACCGCCTCGCACAACCCCGCCAAGTACAACGGTTTCAAGATTGCGGGGCGGGGGGCGATTCCCATCGGCGTCGATACCGGTCTCAAGGAGATCAAGCACATGGCCCTCCAGTTGCCCCACACCAAGGGCAACCCCACCGGGCGGTACGAGCAGCGGGATCTCTGGCCCGAGTACAAAAAGCACGTCCTGCAGTTCCTCAGCCCCAATGTCAAGAAGAAGAAGGTGGCCATCGACGCGTCCAACGGCATGGCGGGCAAGGCTATCCCCATTCTCCTGAGCGGTGTCCCGATCGAGGTGATCGAAATCAACTTCGAGCACGCCGGGAAGTTCAAGCACGACCCGGACCCGCTGAAGGAAAAGAACCTGGCCCAGCTCAAGAGCACGGTGAAGAAAGAGAATTGCGCCCTGGGCATCTGCTTCGACGGCGACGCCGACCGCATGATCATGGTCGACGAGAACGGCGACACCATCCCCTGCGACCTGATCACCGCGCTGCTGGTTCCGTATTTCCTCGAGAAGAAGCCTCGGTCCGCCGTCGTGTACGACCTGCGGAGCAGCCGGGTCGTGATGGAAGAGATCATCCGGTGCGGCGGGACGCCCCGGCGGGAGCGCGTCGGGCATTCCTACATGAAGAAGGCGATGCGCGACACGCATGCGATCTTCGGCGGCGAGCTGTCCGGACACTTCTACTTCGAGCAGAATTTCTACGCCGATTCGGCCGCGATCATGCTGATGCATACGCTCAATGTGATCGACGGGAAGGGCAAGCCGGTCAGCGAGCTGATCAAGCCCCTGCGGCGATATCACAGCAGCGGCGAGGTCAACTTCAAGGTGGACAACAAGGAAGTGCGGATGGAAGAGCTGGCCCGTCGGTACGGAGACGGAAAGGTCGACCATCTCGACGGCGTCACCGTGGATTTCAAGGACTGGTGGTTCAACTGCCGGCCGAGCAACACCGAACCGCTGTTGCGGTTGAACGTCGAGGCCAAGACCAAGGATTTGCTGAACGAGAAGTTCAAGGAAATCGAACAGCAGTTGGGAACCCCGGAGTAGGAGAAGAATAGGAGAAGAATATGAGGCAGGATGGATTATCTCGGCGAGGATTTGTCGCGGCGTCAGGGGCGGTCCTGGGGGCGATGTGGTTCACAGATCGTTCGCATGCGGCCGGCGTGGACTCCGATGTGGGGAAGGTCGGGCCTTTTCGGTACAGCCTGAACACCAGCACGATTCGCGGCCAGAAACTGGGCCTGGAGAAAGAGATCGACGTCGCTGCCCAGGCGGGCTACGACGCGATCGAGCCCTGGGTCTCGACGATCCAGGAGTATATGAAGGCCGGCGGCAAGCTCGCGGACGTCCGCAAGCGAATCGAGGACCACGGCCTGGCGGTCGAGGGCGCGATCTCGTTTACCTCGTGGATCGTGGACGACGACGCCCGGCGGGCGGAGGCCGTCGAGCAACTCAAACGCGAGATGGACCTCCTGGCCCAGATCGGCGGCAAGCGGATCGCCGCACCTCCGGTCGGCGCCAATGGCGGGGACGCCCCCATCCTCGATCTGGCGAAGGTCGCCGAGCGATACCGGGCCATCCTGGAGGCGGGCGACCAGACGGGCGTCACGCCGGGCCTCGAGCTGTGGGGCCCATCGAAGAATCTCCACCGCCTCGGACAGTGCATGTTCGTGCTCGTCGAAAGCGCCCACCCCAAGGCGTGCATGGTGGGCGATGTATATCACATTTTCAGAGGCGGTTCGGATTTCACAGGTCTGAAGATGCTCAGCGCCGCGGCCATGCCTGTGATGCACATGAACGATTACCCCTCGGATCCGCCGCGGGAGAGACTTGCCGACCGGGATCGCGTCATGCCCGGCGACGGCGTCGCTCCGCTGCCGCAGATCCTCCGCTGGCTCCGTGAGAACGGCAGCCGCGCGGTTCTTTCGCTGGAGTTGTTCAGCCAGAAGTACTGGGAACAGGATGCACTGGAGGTTGCCAGGATCGGCATTGCGAAGATGAAGGCGGCTGTGGAGAAATCGCTCGGCACGACATAACGCGCTGGCTACCCGGCGACGAAGCGGGCGGACGGCATTCTGAACGGACGCAAGGGAAGGGAGACAGTATGGCGATCCATGCGTGTTTCATGGTGTTCATCATCGCGGCGTCTCTGGGCGGGGCCTCCGATGCATCGCGTGCGCTCGACGAGACTCCGTTGCTGATTGCCGGCGATCCGGTCCTGGCGGACATCGATCGGATCGCGGTGGTCCTGGCGACCCGGGAGTCCCCGGGCGTCGAAGGGCTGATCAACGCGAAGGTTCTCAAGGCCCAGATTTCGCAGAAGCTTCGCGAGGCCGGGATGACGCCGGTCGAGGAGAACTCGGAATCGACGCAAAGGCTGCTCGTGCATATCGAAGGCGTCGAAGTGCCGGGCTCCGGCCAGTACGTGTATCGCGTGCAGACGGCTTTGAGCCGGCTTGTGATGGTGCCCGGCCAGGGCAATCGACGGATTCAGGTGGAGGTCTGGCGGGTCCGGCCGGCGATGGCGGTTGTCGCCAGGGCCAAGGCGGGCGATGCGATCCGCGCGGCCGTGCTGGTTCAGGCGGACGTTTTCGTCGAGGCCCGAAAGGCTGCTCGCAGTCTGCCGGGCGGGATCAAGGAGGCCGGGGAGGATTCGGCCGCAAAGGGAGCCGTGAATTCGCCGCCAGATCCGCAGGTCGCCCAGTCTGAGTCGGCCTATCCATTCGTCGCGTCCAAGAGCAGCGACGTGTTCCATCGGTCGGACTGCCGATGGGCCCAGAATATCTCCGGCGACAACCGGCTCGGCTACAAGACCCGGGAAGAAGCCGTCCAGAACGGCAAGCGGCCCTGCAAGTCGTGCAAGCCGTGATGTAGGCCTTTCGCAAGCCCAGTTAAAAGGACGTGGATGTGACCAATCGAGAGCGTGTGTTGGCCGCGGTCGGGCATCGGTCGCCCGACAAGGTCCCTTACGACATTCGGTTCACCCAGACGGCTCGCGCGACGATGGCTGCGCACTACGGTGACCCGGAATTCGAATCGCGTCTGGGCAACTGCTTCACCTGGCTCAGGCCTCATCTGCCTGATGCGCGTTTTGTGGAAGTGGCCCCCGACATCTGGGCCGACGAGTTCGGCGTCCGATGGGATCGCCGCGTGGACACGGATATCGGCGTGGTCTGCAACCGGCTTGTCACGTCGGAGAACGTTCGCATCTTCGCGTTTCCCGATCCAGACGATCCCGCGCGGTACGGCTCGTTCGATCAGGCGATCGGTCCCAATGGCGACACCGCGGTGCTGGTCAGCCTGGGCTTCTCGCTTTTCGAACGGGCCTGGACCCTGGCAGGGATGGAGGCCGTCCTGATGGCGATGGTCTGCGACAAGCCCTTCGCCAATGCCTTGCTCGACCGGATCGTCGAGTTCAATCTGGCGATCATCGAGAACGCTTGCACGAAGAACGTGGACATCTTCCGCTTCGGCGACGACTGGGGCCATCAGCGGGGTGTTCTGATGGGCCCGTCGCTCTGGCGGGAGTTCATCAAGCCGCGATTCCGGCGGATGTGCGAACTCGTCAAGTCCAAGGGCAAGCTTGTCATGCTGCACTGTTGCGGCAAGGTGGATGAGCTGTTCCCCGACCTGATCGAGTGCGGCCTGGACATCTTCAACCCCTTCCAGCCGGAGGTGATGGATGTGTTCGAGATCAAGAAGCAGTATGGCTCCGAATTGACCTTCTACGGCGGCATCAGCATCCAGCGGACTCTTCCCTTCGGGACGGTTGCGGAAGTCCGCGACGAGGTCCGCCGGCTGATCGACGTCGTCGGCGCCGACGGCGGCTATATCGCCTCGCCTTCGCACGACATTCCCGGCGACGCCAGGCCTGAGAACGTCGCCGCCATGATCGAGGTTCTTCAGAACCAATAGTTGCGCAGAGCAGTACTCTACACATGAGCATGATCAGCAGAAGTGACTACAGCGTCCTGCCCGGCGGGGCCAGGCGGTTTCAACTGATCGCGTGCAAGGTCTTGCAGCGTGAGGCGTACTTCTGCGCCGCGCGAACGAAGAACGTCGTAGACGTCGTCCTGATGCCGCAGGGTTTGCACAACGAGCCGGACAGGCTGCGCAGCGAGGTGCACAAGGCCCTCGAACGCACGCACGACATCCAGGGCCGTCCGTACGACGCGACGCTCCTGGGCTACGGCCTGTGCAGCAATGGGGTCGTCGGGCTCTCCAGCAGCATCCCGATCGTCATTCCCAGGGCCCACGACTGCATCACCGTTCTCCTGGGCTCAAAGGAACGCTACCAGGAGTACTTCGACAATCATCGCGGGGTCTACTGGTACAGCCCCGGCTGGATCGAGTCCGGCCAGCAGCCCGGCCGGGGTCGCTACGAAAGACTGCTCGATGAATACCGTCAGAAATACGGCGACGACAACGCCCAGTACCTCCTGGAGGTCGAGCAGACCTGGATGAAGGAGTACCAGTGGGCCACGTATGTCGACTGGGGTTTGAACGAATCGCAGGACTACAAGGCCTTTACGCGGGAGTGCGCCGAGTTCCTCGGCTGGAAGACCGAGGAATTGATTGGCGATCCCGGTCTCATGCAGCGGTTCGTCGACGGCCTTTGGAATGAAGAGGATTTTCTGGTTGTCCCGCCGGGACAGCGGATCGCCGAGGATGTCACGAATAGGGGGATCATCAAAGCCCAATGATTACCATGACGCTTCGAGAGCAGGTTTCGTTGATTGTCTTCGGCTCGGTGATCCTGGCCGTCTGCGCCTGGGAGATCGTTATCCTGGCCCGCTCGCTGCATCGCCGTTCTCGCGGCCTCTCCGGCAGGAGCGTCCTGCTCTCCCGACCGGCGGTCGTGATTCATTCGCTCCTGGTTCTGATGTTCGGCTGCCTGCTGTATGCCTACTTCATCGAGCCTCGATGGATCGACGTGCACGCGATGACTCTGCACACGCCGAAGCTGAAGACCGAGAGCTTTCGCATCGTCCAGATCTCCGATCTCCACTGTGACCAAGAGACGCGAAACGAGGACCGTGCCGTCGAGATCATCAACAGCCTCAAGCCGGACCTCGTCGTCGCCACCGGAGACTACCTCAACCATGAAGCGGGCCTCCCTCGCCTGCGCCAGATGCTGTCGCGTCTGGAAGCCACGCTCGGCAAGTTCGCGGTGACGGGCAATTTCGAGGTGTATCATTGGCCCAAGCTGGACGCTCTTGCCGGCAGCGGCTTTCGTGTACTCGACCGCGAGACGGTCGTCGTGACCAAAGGCGATGATGCCCTGGCGATCACCGGCATGGGGTATGTCCCTGCAAACGCGCCGCGAGAGCCGATCGAAGGCTTCACGGACGAACGCTTCGACGTCTTTCTCTTTCACACGCCGGATCTTGTCGAGGACGTGAGCCGTTGCGGCGTGGATCTGTACCTCTGCGGCCACACGCACGGCGGGCAGATCACGCTGCCTGGATACGGGGCCTTGATCACGTTCTCCAGATTCGGCAAGAAGTACGAGTCGGGCCGATACCAGGTCGGTGGTACGACTCTCTTTGTCAATCGCGGGCTCGGCATGGAGCCGCGCCCCGCGCCCCAGATGCGGTTCTTCGCCAGGCCGCAGATCGCGGTCGTCGATATCCGGCCGGAATAGGGGGCTGCCGTCATGCTGGGAATCTCCTCCGATGTGCATCTGGCCTCAATCCTGCTCATCGCCCTGGGCCTGGCGATGGACGCCTTCGCGGTCTCCATCGTCACCGGCAGCGTCTATCGGGAACTGCATGTCAAGCACGCTCTGCGCATGGCCTTGTCCTTCGGGCTCTTTCAAGCCGTGATGCCGGTGATCGGTTTCCTGGCGGGCCTGGGCTTGAAGGACTACATCTCACACGTGGACCACTGGGTCGCCTTCGGGCTGCTGGCTTTCGTCGGGGGCAAGATGATCTACGAGGCGTTCCGGATCGAGTCCGCGGAGAAGAACCGTGACCCCTCGAATCTGCTGATCCTGCTGGCGTTGTCCATCGCGACGAGCATCGACGCCCTGGCCGTCGGGATCACGCTGTCGCTGTTGACCTCGGCCATCGCGCTGGCCGTGACGCTCATCGGTCTGGTCGCCTTCGGCCTGTCCTTCGCGGGCGTTTACATCGGCAAGCGGTTCGGCCATTTCTTCGAGAGCCGGATCGAGGTCCTCGGCGGCGTTCTCCTCATCGCCATCGGCATCAAGATCCTCGTGCAACACCTGATGGCGTGACGTCTCAAGCGAGCGAACGCACGCCATGCGAGACGCCTTCATCAGCGGCGTCGTCGAGTGGAACGCGGGACCCCGGGTGCAGCCGGTCATGGTGCTCCTGTGTCGTGAGGCCCTGAAGGTCGAGTCGCCTGACTGACGCGTCTCACAAAGAATTGCCAAGGCTCCGGCTGAAGCCTACAATGTCGGTCAGGGTTACGACGGATCTTGGGCTCATGGTCGGGCCGGTTTGAGAAATGTGCAGGCTATCTTGTCACGCAGTCATCGAGCCATGAAGGAGGCAGCTATGGAAAGAAGAGAGTTCCTGAAGGCAGCGGGTGCGGCGGCGGGCAGTTGCGCTCTGGCGTCCACCGCGTTGCTTGGAGGCCAGACCCAGCAGTCGAGCGGTGATGCGAAGCTTGCGGAACTGCCCCGACGGCCCCTCGGACAGACCGGCGAAAAGCTGTCCGTCATCGGGTTCCCAGGCTTGGCGCTGTGCCAGCAGGGCCAGGAGCAAGGCAGCGCCGGCATTCACAAGGCTTTCGACAACGGCATCAACTACTTCGACGTGGCCCCCGCCTACGGTCGGGACGGAGAGTGTGAGATCAAGATGGGCGTCGGTCTGCAGGGGATCGACCGCAGCAAGATCTTCCTGGCCTGCAAGACGAAGAAACGCGACGCGCAGGGGGCTCGCGAGGAATTGGAGCGGTCCCTTACCCGCCTCAAGACCGATCACTTCGATCTGTACCAGATCCATGCGGTTTTCACGCCGGAAGAAGCGCAGCGGGCCCTGGCCCCCGGCGGCGCCCTCGAGATGATCCTCAAAGCCAAACAGGAGGGGAAGATCCGTTTCGTCGGTCTCTCCGCCCATACGACCAGAGGCGCCCTGGAGATGCTCAAGGGATTCCAGTTCGACTCGATCATGTTCCCGATCGACTACGTGGACTACCTCCAGTGGGGATTCGGCAAGGCGGTGATCGAGTGCGCCCAGGAGCGTGGCACCGCAGTGTTCGCGATGAAGACGCTGTGCGCCGGGGCGTGGCCCCAGGGGGCTGCGCGAAGCCGCAACTGGTGGTACAGGACGGTCGAGACCCAGGAGGACGTCGATCTGGCGGTTCGTTTCTCGCTCTCGCAGCCCGGCGTGGTCGCCGCGATTCCGCCCTCGTTTCTGGATTTGGTCGAAAAGTCCATCATTGCGGGCCGCGCGTATCGGCCGATCACCGAGGCGGAAGTCGCCAGGCTGCAAGAGATGGGCGTTGGCTGCGGATCGGTCTTCAGAAAAGAAGACGAGCGGGTCGCGATGGGCCTGCCGTTGCACCTGTCCCATCACGTCGGCAGCCCGCACGACTACTGTCCCTGCGCCCATGCGTGAGGACGCGGTTCGAATCTCCGGGTGGCATCGACAAGCGACCGGGTGGCATCGACAAGCGGAGTCTTCGGAGCTTGTCGATGGTCTCATCCGGTTCGAATAACCATCGACAAGCGGACGCTTGTCGATGCCACCCGATCCTTGATGTGGAGGATGAAGGACCATGCGACGACTGATTGCGCTGTCCGTGATCGTGCTTTCGATAATCCAGCGAACGGGGCTGTGTCATGCTGACGGGCCCAGGCCGGAGCATGGGCTGCGCTACGCGGAGCCTGCGACCGTTTGGGATGAAGCGATGCCCCTGGGCAACGGGCTGCTCGGGGCGCTGGTCTGGGGCGACGGCAAGCCGTTGCGGATCTCGCTGGACCGCACGGACCTCTGGGACTTGCGGCCGGTGCCGGAATTCCAGGGGCCGGACTACTCGTACAAGACGATGCGGCAGTGGGTCAAGGAAGGTCGGATTCGGGATCTGCATCGGTTGTACGACGACCCGTACGGCAATCCCGGCCCGACGAAAATCCCCGCCGGACGCATCGAACTGACGTTCGATCAGAGCAGTGCATTCAAAGGTGCGTCGCTGGACCTCGCCAAGGCGAACGCGGAGATGCGATTGGGCGACGGCGTTGTCGCACGGGTCTTCGTCCATGCCACGGAACCCCTGGGCGCGATTCGGGTCGCGACCAGCAAGCCTTTGGCCGTGACGCTGATCGCTCCGCCATTTGCCGGCAAGATCACGGAAGAAGCCGGGGCCAACAAGATCAGCGCGGGCGATCTGGCGACCCTGCGATATGCCGCTCCCGTGGAGCAACGCGGCCAGACGTGGGCCGGATACCTTCAGAAGGGTTGGGGCGGGTTCAGTTTTGCCGTAGCCCTGGTCTGGCGGCAGTCCGACTCCGACTGGCTCGGCGTCTGGTCCGTCGCAACATCGAAGGAGTCGAACGATCCTCTGGCGACCGCGAGGACACGGTGCGAGAAGGCCGCTGAGCAGGGATTCGAGTCTCTGACTGCCGGGCACGAGAGGTGGTGGGCGTCTTATTGGGATCGCGCTGCGATTTCCGTGCCCAACGCCGTGATCGAACGGCAGTGGTATCTGGAGACCTACAAGTTCGGTTCGGCCGCCCGAGCGGACACGCCGCCAATCACGCTTCAGGGCCCCTGGACCGCGGACGACATGAAGATCCCCCCGTGGAAGGGCGACTACCACCACGACCTGAACACGCAACTGAGCTACTGGCCCGCCTACAGCGGCAATCGGCTCGAAGGAGCCTACGGCTACGTCCGATGGCTCTGGGACACGCGTGAGAACGCCAGGGCCTGGACGCAGCGGTTCTTCGATCTGCCGGGCTTGAACGTGCCGATGACAGCCGATCTTGAACAGAACCAGATCGGCGGCTGGCATCAGTACACGCATTCGGCGACGACCGCCGCCTGGCTCGCTCATCACTTCTGGCTCCAGTGGCGGTACAGCATGGATCGCCAGTTCCTCACGGAGCGCGCGTACCCCTGGTTCAAGGACGTGGCGTTGTTTCTGGAGGCCGTGACAGCACAGAAGGGCCCCGACGGCAAACGGACTTTGCCCTTGAGTTCGTCCCCCGAGATCAACGACAACCGGCTCGATGCGTGGTTCCCGTCGATCACCAACTACGATCTGGCCCTGATCCGGTGGACGTTCGAGCGGACGGCCGAATTGGCCGATCTTTTGGGCGAAGAACAGCAGGCCCGTCGCTGGCGAGAAGCTCTGGTTGAGATGCCTGACCCGGCGATCGACCCGGACAGCCGCAGGCTGCTCGTCGCGAAGGATTATCCGCTCCAGGCTTCGCACAGGCATTTCTCCCACCTGATGGCCTTTCACCCGCTGGGCGCGATCCGCTGGGAGAACGGCCCGGCCGATCAGGCGATCATCAAGGCCTCGCTGGCTGACTTGGACAGGCTCGGCACAAAACAATGGTGCGGCTACAGCTTCTCCTGGCTGGCGAATCTCGCGGCCCGAGCCCGGGATGGGCAGAAGGCCGAGCAGGCTTTGGAGATCTTCTCGCGGGCCTTCTGCCTTCGCAACGGGTTCCACTGCAACGGCGACCAGACGGACCGGGGATACTCGGACTTCCGCTACCGGCCCTTCACGCTGGAGGGCAACTTCGCCGCCGCGGCCGGGTTGCAGGAGATGCTCGTGCAGAGCTACAGCGGGACAGTCCGCGTCTTCCCGGCAATTCCCGCATCCTGGCGCGAGGCGTCGTTCAAAGGGCTGCGCGCCGAAGGGGCATTCGTCATCTCGGCCCAACGCAAGGAGGGCCGCGTTCAATCCATCGAGGTTGTAGCCGAGGCGGGAGGGTCTTTGCAGATCGAAAACCCGTTCGGTGAAGAGGGCTATGTTCTGACCGGTATTGAAGCAAACAAGGTCAAGGCGCGTGGGCAAGAGCTGCTTCTGAACACGTCCTCCGGACAGAAGGTGACATTCACCCGCAGATAAGGTGACCACGTTATCTGCTGCGCGCGGGCGACGCATGCGTCACCCCTACGATTTGCGTACGCGTCTACTCCTGCGACAGCCACGCTTGCGTGAACCTTGCGTGTTTGATCGTTTTGCCTGCTGTGTCCCGGTAGCTGTATACGACATGGAGACTGCCGTCGGCAGCTTGGATGATCGAGGGGTAGGCCCCTGTCGGGGCGCCTTCTTCAGAGTCGCTGTGTTCCAGGTGGCGCGTGCGGGACCAGGTCGTGCCTTCGTCGGTCGAAAGGGAGACGGCCAGGTTATGACGGCCCTTTTCCGTGTCGTTGTAGGCCAGGACCCAGTGCCCGTTGCGAAGCGTCACGATGTCCGCTCCGGAGCCGGGATTCGGCAACTCGGAGTCCTTGACCGTGCTCCAGGTGAACCCTTTGTCGGTCGAGACACTGACGTGCAGTCGCTGCGGCGGGGGGCCGTTGTCGCGCATGTAGGCGACGAGCGTTCCGTCAGCCTTCCTGGCGACGCTGGGCTGAATGTTGCCTGCGCCGACCAGCGGTTCGCTGAACTGCCAGGTTCTGCCTCCGTTGTCGGTGATCGCCATGAGCGAGAAGCTGAAGCCGTCGGAATACAGCGGCACGATCAGCCGGCCGCCATCGAGCAGCACGGCCTTGTTCTTCGTCTGCCATCCCATTCGTCGGAAGTACGGATAGCCGAGTTCGGCCGACGTGGATTCGCCCGAGGGCTTTCGGAGGATGCCCTTGCGGACCATGTCCTCGCCGCGGGCCTTGGAGAGCAATTGGGCGCTGTAGACCCGCCAGAGGCCGACGGTCGCCGCCGCCTGCAGGGGCTGGGAAGTATGGACTTCCTGGACGTACTTGGCGTATTCCTCGATCTGCCGCTCGATGGATTTCAAGAACCGGTCGTCTGGCTGGATGCCGCGTTCGGCCGGGTCGCCCGGTTTGACATGCAGCACGTCCTGCCAAGTCCACTTTGGCGACTCGGTCTGGTCGCTGTAGTCCTCGCTGAGCCGGTACTTCAGCAGCGAGGTCTCCCACTGGTTGGCGATCACGGTGTACCACATCAGCCAGAGGCGGTTTTGCGAATCCAGGAACAAGATCGGATTGATGTCGGGGAAGCCTGGCACATCGGCCATGATAAAAGGCCTGCTCCAGGCGGTTGCTCCGGCCTTACGTCTGGCTCCCAGGATCGCGACGTCGTCGGCCCAACGTTCGCCGGAGCCTTGAAACCAGGCGGCAAGCAGGTCGCCATTGGGCAATTCCACGAGGGTGGAGCCATGGACATGTTCTGCCACCGCAGGAAAGATCTCGACCGTCTCGCACCCTGCTGCGGCGGTTCTCTCGCCCGCGAAGGCGCTGAACGCCAGAATGGGGGCCAGTGCGATCAGTCCCGCGAACCGTCTCGCGGAAGAGGCCAATGCCGTCTGTACCATGTGCGATCTCCTTAGAGTGCCGATCTGACGCCACTGCATACCACATGTTCCGAAGGCGGTCAATTCTCGCTTTTTGTCAAGGGGAATCCCGGAAGTTGTCAAGTTGAATGAGACAGTTCCTTTTCACAATTAAGCTCTAATCAATCCGTTGTTTTTGGGGCCTCCTTGGGCGGATTGATCCAGACGGCCTGAGGGGGCAACGCCGCCTCGGGCGGTTTGTGTAGGAAG
>DATIKY010000163.1:0-3950 GCA_035476995.1 Sedimentisphaerales bacterium
ATCCGCGTCCTGCAACGCAAAGCCTACGGTTTCAGAGACACGGAATTCTTCAAACTCAAGATCTACGCTCTGCACGAAACCCGCTACGAACTCGTAGCGTAACCCACCATGAAAAGTACGCAAAAACCGGATGAGCCGAAAGAAACCAACGGGACGGACGATTGCCGGCAACCGGTTTGTGCCGGTTTCCTCCGGGGATTTCGTGTCCAGGCCGCGTCCTGTCGATGGGTGACGGCCCTGCTGCCATGCTGTCGGCGAAAAACGGGGTCCCGGTCCGTGGACAACGCCCCAGGTCATTGCGCGACGGGGCGCCCCATCGGCGATTCTTCAGTCTGCCGAGCCACAGGGAGACCTGTCATCGAGAAAATGCCTTCAGATGTAAGTCATTATAAGACATGATGTTGCGATACTTTTCTCTGTTGCTGCCGCCAGATTGTCAGGAATGCTTATTGACATTTCAAACAAATGTTTAAAATGTGTGTATCAAACGCTTGTTTGGAGAAGGCATGATGGCTGCACCGAATCAGGACACGCGAAACGACACCAATGGGCGAGGCGTCCAGGATCGGTTGATCGAAGCGGCCGAAGACCTGTTTTGTCGGCGCGGTTTCAACGATACAAGCGTGCGAGATATCGCCGCAGCGGCAGACTGCAATGTGGCGTCGGTGAACTATTATTTCGGCGGCAAGGACAGCCTGTATCTCGAGATCTGGCGTCGCCGGCTCGCCCAGATGCATGAGAGCCGCCTGGCCAGCATTGAGATGGTCATGTCCGCGGGGGGGCAGCCCCGGCTGGAGGACCTGCTCAGGTCCCATGCCGTCTCGTTCATTGAGCCGTTGATCGAGGGGGACCGCCAGTGCCGATTCGTGAATCTGATGGCTCGAGAGATGATCGATCCACACCTGCCTCGGGAGGTGTTCCTAGCCGAGATGGTAAAGCCGGTGCTGTCGGCGCTGAGCAAGGCGTTGATGGAGATCTGCCCATGGCTGAACGAGGCGAACGCCCAAGTGGCGATCCTGTTGATGGTCGGACAATTGATCCATGCGGTATGCGCCAAGGAACTGTTCGAAGAGAGCAGCCACGGCGAGCCGTTCCAGTTGGAACTTGAGAATCTGGTGGAGCACATCGTGAAATTCTCCGCCGCCGGGATTCGCGCGTACGCGAACCAGGAGACAACGTAATCGCGGGTTTGCGGGCCGCCGTGTGGATGGGGCGGACAGGTGAGTGAGAGATAGGGATGATCGCAGGTACGACACAGGGACGGTACCTTGGTGCGAATCGGACGCCTCGTCGTCCGACGCTGATCGTCTTGGGTGTAATCGTGCTGGCGGCGCTGACCCTGCTGCTGGTGCGCAGAGATCCGCCGCGACGGGCGGCAGCGGAGGTCCCTGCCCGCGCCGCCTCGCAACCGGATGCGGCAGAGATGCCGACGGCGATTCGCAGCAGGGGGGTCGTTGCGCCGAAGGTTCGCCTGGAGATCATGCCGGAGGTGGCGGGCAAGGTGATTTACGCGCACTCGCAACTGCGCTCCGGCGGGCTGATCCGAGCGAACGAAAAGCTCGTCGAGATCGATTCTTCCAGCTATGAGCTGGCGGTGCGGCGGGCCCGGGCGGCGGTCGATGAGGCACAGGCCCGGCTCGACCTGGAACTGGTCGGGAAAGGCCTGCGCCCGCCGCAGGGGCGGCTCCAGCCGCCTGAGGACCAGATGAGTCTTCCGGCGGTCTTGCAGGAGCCGCTGATCCGGCAGGCCGTGGCCTCGCTGGAGTCGGCGCAGGCGGAACTGGCGATGGCCGAGCTGCAGTTGTCCCGGACTTCGATCATGCTGCCGTTCGACGTAATGATCGCAGGCGAGACCGTGAGTCTGGGGCAGTATGCCGAGGTCGGTCGGCCTCTGGCTGTCGCCTACGGCACGGAAACCTTCGAGATCGAAGCGCCGGTGTCGGGCGAAGACCTCGACCGGCTTGGCCTGTCCGACGTGGGCCAGGGGGCGGAATCGCCGCAGCGGGTTGCCGAGGTCAAGGCGGTTTTCGCGGGGCGCGAGCGGACTTGGCTGGGCCGGGTCCTTCGCACGACGAGACGGGTTGATCCGGAGTCGGGGATGACGTCGATCGTGGTGGAGGTGCCGGAGCCGTTGAAGACTTCGGCCGATCAGCCGGCGCTGTTGCCGGGGATGGCGGTGGAGGTGCTCCTGGACGACGATCCGTCGGCCGACACTCCAAACGATGTGGGGAACGTGGGGGAACGATAGTTCTGTAGGATTGATGGAAGGTATGAGAGCACTGAGAGCGACAGGTCATTGTCTGGCGATCGTGGGGGCGTCGTCGGCGTTTCTGGCAGGATGCGCGACGACCAGTCAGAAGGAGATGGCTCGGGAGGTCCGGCAGGCGAGGGTTCAGGCGCATCGACAGTATGAGAGCCGGACGGATCGCGAAAACCAGCAGCAGCCTCGCATCAGCGGCAAGCTGAGCATCGAGGACAGCCTCAAGCTGACGCTGGCCCACAACAAGATGCTGCAACAGACGATGGAAGAGCGCGAGACGGCGCGGGGCGGACTCGTGGGTTCTCGTTCGGCCTATCTGCCGAACCTCGGCGCGACCGGGCAATATCAGCGGCTCGACGAGGTCTCCTCCTTCGAGATCGACACGCCGGAAGGAACGCAAACACTCCAGCTTGGCGACGTGGACAACTATTCCGCGGCTCTGACGGTGACGCAGCCGATCTACGCGGGCGGCGCGATCTCGGCGCAGGTGCGGGCCGCCCGGTTGATGTCGCTCTATGCGGACCAGACGGTTCGAGCGGCCACCCAGGACGTCGTCTACGCGGCCCAGTCGGCCTATTACGATCTGCTGCTGAGCCAGCACCTGGTCCAGATCGCGGAGGAGAACGTCCGGTCGGCCAGAGCCCATCTGCAGACTGTGGAGAAGCGTCGGGCCGGCGGCGTGGTTTCCGACTTCGACGTGCTGCGGGCGCAGGTGGAACTGTCGAACTACGAGGCGAACCTGTTGCGGGTCCGCAATGCGATCAACCTCTCTCGCGCGAATCTGATCAAGATCCTGGGGATCTCGCAGGACAGCGATTTCGTGCTGTCGGACGAGTTCGTGTTCGCCCCGGTGAAGGTCTCGATGGACGAGGCCATCGAAGCAGCGTTCAAGAACCGTCCGGACCTGTATCGCCAGGAGATTGCGATCCGCCAGCAGCGGGAACAACTTCGGATCGCTCGGAGCCGATACCTTCCCACGCTCAACGGATATTTCACGAACACCTGGGCCAAGCCCGATCCGAAGAGTTTCGCCAGTCCCACGATCGAGTGGGGCGACACCTGGCAGGTTGGGCTCCAGGGCGTCTGGCCGATCTTCGACGGGTTTCAGCGGGAAGGCGCGATCATCCGGGAGAAGGCCCGCCTGCGTCAGGCTGAACTCGGATTGGTGGACCTCGAAGAGACCGCCTTGTACGAACTGACGCAGGCACTGCTGAGCATGGAGAATGCCGAGGAGTTCGTGCAGTCGCAGCAGTTGAATCTCAAGCGGGCGGGCGAGGGCCTGCGTCTGGCGGAGGTCGGCTACGAGCAGGGGATCAACACGCAGGTGGAGTTGATCGACGCCCAGGCGGCTCTGACGACGGCCCGCGTGAATTACTACGAGGCGATCTACCGCCATGTGGAATCCAAGCTCGCGGTCCGGCGGGCCATGGGAACGATCGTGGAGGCCGGACCTTCGCAGGCCGCGGACGCGGCTGGGACGAAGGAATGAGCGAGTGTTGCGGCTGATTGAGGAAATCGGGCAGGCTGTCGGAGAGAATGATCGAACACGATTTGTGGCTCATCCGGTTTTTGCGTACTTTTCATGGTGGGTTACGCTACGAGTTCGTAGCGGGTTTCGTGCAGAGCGTAGATCTTGAGTTTGAAGAATTCCGTGTCTCTGAAACCGTAGGCTTTGCGTTGCAGGACGCGG
>DATIKY010000164.1:0-9727 GCA_035476995.1 Sedimentisphaerales bacterium
GATCCGCGTCCTGCAACGCAAAGCCTACGGTTTCAGAGACACGGAATTCTTCAAACTCAAGATCTACGCTCTGCACGAAACCCGCTACGAACTCGTAGCGTAACCCACCATGAAAAGTACGCAAAAACCGGATGAGCCATAATTCTTCCAGAAGGGCGGGCTCTGTCGTTGCATGAAGACGGCCCGACCGGTACGATAAAGGCTTGCGCAAGATCCGATGGCCAAAGGGAATATGACAAGAACAGTGAACGATCAGAAGCCGCCGCAGATTTCGGTGGTGGCGCCTCTGCTGGACGAGCAGGACAACCTGCCGGTCCTGTACGAGCAGATCACCGGCGCGTTGGCGGGCCGCTACGAGTACGAACTGATTTTCATCGACGACGGCAGCACCGACCGCAGCTTCGAGGTCTTGAAGGGTATCCAGGCTGCGGACCCGAGGGTCCGCGTGATCCGGTTCCGACGGAACTTCGGCCAGACTGCGGCGCTCAGCGCGGGCTTCAAGCATGCCCGGGGCGAAGCGGTCGTCGCGCTGGACGCCGACCTGCAGAACGACCCCGCCGACATCCCCATGCTCGTCGCCAAGCTCGACGAGGGTTACGACGTCGTCAGCGGCTGGCGGAAGGTGCGGCATGACGACGCCCTCAAACGCCGGCTGCCCTCGCGTCTGGCCAACGGCCTGATCTCCTGCATCACCGGCGTCCGCCTGCACGACTACGGCTGCACGCTCAAGGCCTACCGCCGGGAGATCCTGGCCGAGATGCGGCTCTACGGCGAGATGCACCGGTTCATCCCGGCCCTGGCCAGTTGGAGCGGGGCGAGAATCGCCGAGTGCGTGGTCAACCACCGGCCTCGGACCGCAGGCAAGGCCAAGTACGGTCTGGCTCGCACCCTCAAGGTGGTCCTGGACCTGATCACCGTGAAGTTCCTCGGCTCGTTTTCCACCAAGCCGATCTATATCTTCGGGGGGCTCGGCGGACTCACGGCCCTGGGCGCCATGCTCTCGGGACTGGCTGTGCTGTATCAGAAGTTCATCTCGCCTACGCACCTGGCGATGAATCGCAATCCTCTTTTGGTCCTGACCGCCATGCTGATCACCTCCACGATCCAGTTCATCCTGATGGGCCTGCTGGCCGAACTGCTCGTCCGCACGTATCACGAGTCGCAGAACCGGCCGACGTACGTCATCCGCGAGATCCTCGAGTCGTCCGATCCACAGAAAGGCAATTGAATGAGCGCAGCGCCCCGAAGGAAGAAACCCGCAGCCGACCGTGCCTCCAAAGCCGTTCCGTGGCTGTCGGACAGCCGACGGCGGACCCTCGTGGCCGTGGCGCTGGCGGTCTTCGCAGGCATTCCATTCGTCCTGGGCAAGTATTTCGAACTCAAGTGCCCGGACCCGTTCGACAGCGGCTCGTATGTGTACTCCGCCCAGCACGTTCTGTCAGGGGCTCGCGTCGGTTTCGAGGAAAAGCCCAGCGCCCAGGCCGGCACGCTCCTGGTGAACATGCTCGGCGTGACGCTCACCGGCTTCAACGAGACCGGCTCCAAGATCCTCCAGGGACTCTTCCAGGCCGCGGCTCTGGCCTTGATGTTCGTCACGGTCCGTCGGCTCTATGGGAGCCTGGCCGCGGTGATCAGCGTGACCGTCGCGTCGGTCTATCTGTCCGCGCCGCTGATCGCCAAGTTCGGCAACGTCAAAGAGCAGTTCATGATCGCGCTGATGATCCTGGGGATCTGCTCGTTCGTCTGGTATCATCTTACGGGTCGGAAATGGTGGGCGCTGCTGACCGGCGCTCTGCTGATCGGCGGGCCGATGTTCAAGCAGACGGGCGTCTCCGCCATCGGGGCGGTGGGCCTGTTCACGCTGGCGCAACCCCTTCTGCGCCGCTACGGCTGGAAGAGAGCCGGCCTGGACCTCGTGCTGCTGGTCGCCGGCGCCGCGATCGTCCTGACGCCGATCTGCACGTGGTACGCGAGCATGGGCTCGCCGCTGTATTACTGGCCGTACTCGTTCGCCCTCTCCCCGGTGTTCAAACTGGCCAGCATCGAGATGGAGTACGTCGCCGACACCGGGCAGACTCAGGAGTCTTCGCCTGTGGCTCAGCCGGTTCCGAAGCCGGACGGCAGTCTCATTCTGAGACTGCTGCCGGGCTACGTCAGCGACAGTTGGCGGATGCTCGATCACGCCGAGCGTGTGGAGGCCCTCCGGCGGGTGCTCCGATACTATGGCCTGCTGATTCTGCCCATTGCTCTGGCCGCCGGCGCGATTGGGGCCAGAGCCGTCGTTGCGCTTCGAGGCCGACGGGCGAAGCCCCAGCCGCAAGCCGACCAGGACCCGGGCCAGTTCGTCCTGCTGTTCGGGTTATGGTGGTTCTTCGACATGGCCTTCTGTTGGATCAGCCCGCATTCCTATGAGCAGTACTATCTGCCGTTGAACGCCTCGGCCGCGGTGCTCGGAGGCTACCTCGTCGGCCTGTACGCCCACAGGCTCCGCACGGACGCCGGCGGCACGCGCTGGGTGGTTCTGGGCCTGCTCGGCCTGCTCACGATGATTGTCATGTCGTGGCACATCTTCTTCGGGATCGCCAAGAGTCCGCACAGCGGCACGGCCTACCCGAGCCGGTCCCGAGGCTACGTGCAGAAATGGCAGGAGATCGCCGCGAACGGCCAGTACGACTGGATCGCGGTGGGCGACGCCATCGGCGCCAATTCCGAGCCGAACGACCCGATCTACGTCTGGGGCTGGGTCCCCGGCATTTACGTGCAGGCGCAGCGGATGAGTCCCGCGCCGAAGGCCTTCGAGGGGATGATGCACACGCTGCCGCCGCACCAGCTTGCCGATCGCGTCCGCGAGATCGTCGCGGCGTTCGAGAAGAAGCCGCCGAAGTTCATCGTGGACACCCGCAAGCGCCACTTCCCCTGGACGGTGCCGCCCCTGGAGTTGTGGCCGAGCACGAAGGATGGGCCGGTGCCCGCCAATGACGAGATCGCCAGGCGATTCGATCAGATGTACGCCAAGGCGTTGGCAGAACAGATCTCTGCCGCAGAGGGCCAACGCTACGAGGCGATGGCGCCGCTGCGGTCGTACGTGATGAAGAATTACCAGATCGTGGGGTCGTACGGCGCCCAAGTGCTTTTCAGACGAAAATAGCGTTCGTAGTTTGCTCGTAAGGGCATATGTGTCGCGGGCATCCTGCCCGCGAATCGAGGGCGGGACGCCCTCGACACAGATAATTCCTTGCGGCGTCAGTACGAACAGATGGAGCGTCTCGATCGTGCCCCAGTTTGCGGATGACCAATTGAACGATCAGCAGGAGCTATACGATACCGGCTGGCAGGGCGAGTTGGCCCGGGGCAAGGAGCAGCGGGGCAACCTCCGGACGAATCTGGACTTCCTGGCCCAGACGAACCTGCTCAAGCCGGGCGACAGAATCCTGGAGATCGGCTGCGGGATCGGCACGATCGTTTTCGAACTGGCCGGGCAGGGCTACGACGTCCGGGGCACGGACATCTCGCAGGTGGCGATCGAGTACGGTCGGGGCAAGTATCCCGGCGTCCGCCTGGACGTGCAGCCCGCCGAGGAGTTGCCGTACGAGGCCGGCGCGTTCGACGTGGTGCTCAGTTTCGATCTGTTCGAGCATATCGCCCGAATCGACCGGCACGTGGCCGAGGTGGCCCGCATCCTCAAGCCGAACGGCTATTACCTGTTCCAAACGCCGAACAAGTGGAGCAACGCGGTGTTCGAGACGCTGACGCACAAGACGCTCAAATGGCGTCGGGTGCACCCGTCGTTGCACACGCCGGGACAGATCCGACGGCGTTTGGCCAGGCACGGTTTCGAAACGCGGTTTGTGAAGATGAACCCCATCAACGAGTACACCCGTGCGAAACTCAAGAGGTTCGGCCCGTTTGGCCGGCTGATCGGGCGGCTCGACTTCTGCACGCTGCCGCTGAGCTTGCAGACGAATCTCTATGTTGTCGCGCAGAAGTGTGAAAGGAAAGTGTGAAAGGAAAGTGTGAAGTGGGAAGCTTGAAGTGTGAAGAAGGAGCCGACGCCGCGACGGGCGAAGCCTCTGACTTCAAACTCCAAACTTGACACTTCGAACTCCAAACATGAAGATCCTGATGCTCAATTACGAGTTCCCGCCGATCGGCGGGGGCGGCGGCCAGGCCCACCAGGCCCTGCTGCAACGGTACGCGGGCCGGCCCGACCTGGAGGTGGATGTTCTGACCTCCGCGCCCAGTCTCGGCCTGTTCATGGAACAGATGGCGAACAACGTGCTGATCTTCAAGATCGGCGTCCGCAAGAGGCACCTGCACCTGTGGCGGCGCAGGGAAGTGCTGGAATGGCTCTTCAAGGCCGGCGCGTGCTATCGCGGGATGATCAAGAAGGGCAACTACGATCTGGTCCACGCCTTCTTCGGCTTTCCCACCGGCTGGCTCTGCTGGCGGACCGCAAGGCGATTGCCCTACATCATCTCGCTTCGCGGCTCCGACGTCCCCGGCGTCAACGCGAGACTGCAACTGGAATACAAGATCCTCGGGCCGCTGGTGTTCAAGCCGATCTGGAAAAAGGCCTCGGCTCTCGTGGCGTGCAGCGAAGGTCTGAAAGCACGGGCCCTGCAATTCCTGCCCTCAGCCGACATCCAGGTCATCACGAACGGCGTCGATCTGGAGCTATTCTATCCGGGCACAGCCACCGCGGAACTCCACAAACCCGAAACGACAAGCGGCGTGCCCTCCGACGCCTCGCTCGCGATCTCTCGTTTCAAGCTGGAGGCCAGCGATCTGCGTCTCTTGACGGTGGGCCGGCTTTCGACGACCAAACGCGTGCCTCTGCTGATCGAGACCGTATCGCTCCTGCGCGGCCAGGGTCACAAGGTGCACCTGACCATCGCAGGCGGCGGGCCGCTCGAACTCCAATTGCGTCAGTCCCTCAGCGAGCAGGATCTTCGCGAGGCCGTCACCGTCATGGGCCATTGTCGGGCGGAGGACATGCCCCGGCTCTATCGGCAGCACGATGTCTTCGTCAGCGCGAGCATGCAGGAGGGCATGAGCAACGCGATGCTCGAAGCAATGGCCAGCGGCCTGCCCATCGTCACGACCCGGTGCGAGGGCGTGGACGAATTGATCTCGAACAACGGCGTCGTGGTCGAGGAGCCGACCGCTGCCGCCCTGGCGGACGCGGTGCGCGGCCTAATCGAGAGGCCCGAGACCCGCAAGGCCATGGCCCTGGCGGCCCGAAAGAAGTCCGAGGGCTTCGGCTGGGATGCCGTTGCCGAATCGTATCTGCGTCTCTATGCGAAGGTGAAATGAAGATCCGGGTCCTCCATGTGATCGATCATCTGGGCTACGGCGGCGCGCCGTTTGTGGTGAAGAACCTCGTCGGGCGGATGCCGCCGGATCTCGTGGAGAGCGTCGTGTGCGCGCTTCGGCCCAATCCCAGACCGTTGCCGATCGATGCAACGGTGGTCACGCTGGAGTCGAAGAAGTACAGCCTGACTCCGATCCGGCTGATCGCGGGACTGTGCCGCGATCGCGGAATCGACATCGTGCACGCGCATCTGCAGAAGGCGTTCATCAGCAGTCTCTGGGCTCGACCTCGGTTCACCGGTCGTCTGGTCCTGCACGAGCACGGCCCGATCTTTCGCGACGGGACCGGCTGCGTCTATCGGTGGTTCCTGCGAGGATTCGGCTCGCGGGCCGACGCGATCATCGCCAATTCACAGGCGGCTGCGACCGCAATCGCACGAACGATCGGCAATCCGAGAATTCCCGTTGCCGTTGTGCCCAATTTCATCGATCTGGAGCGATTCGATCCCGACCACTACAATCGAGACGAGATTCGCGCCTCGCTCGGCTTGGCGAAAGATCGATTCGTCGTCGGTTTCGTCGGCCGGCTCGACCGGCCCAAGGGCGCGGACCTGCTCGTCGAGGCCGCTGCGAAGCTGCCTCGTCAGGAGAAGGCATGGAGCTTCTATCTGGTGGGCGACGGTCCGCAACGCCAAGATCTCGAAGAGCGCATTCGCCGGCTCGGGCTCGAAGGGATCGTCACGCTGGCCGGTCTGCACGAGAACCCGGCGGCCCTGCTGCGGGCTTTCGACGTGGTCGTGGTTCCCAGTCGTCGCGAGGCGTTCGGCATCGCGGCCCTGGAGGCGATGCGGATGCGGGTCCCGGTTGTCGTGTCGCCCGTGGGCGGGTTGCCTGAACTGGTCCGGGACGGGGACACGGGAATTGTCCTGTCCAGGCTGGACGCCGAGAGCATCGCCGGGGCGATTCAGAGGCTGGCGTCGGACGAAGCGTTGCGGAACCGACTGGCGGGCAACGCGTTCGAGCAGGCCGGCAAATACGACGGCGGCAGCGCCGTCAAGCAGGTCATCGAGATCTATCAGAGGTTGATGCGTGGAACCTGAATACTACAAGGGCTCGGACGCCGCGGTGTACGAGCGCGTGCACGGCGACATCTTCAATCCGATCGAGCAGCAGCGCCTGCGGGACATGCTCCGACAGGCGCTGGAATCGATCCGGACGGGGGCCGGACGAGTCAGGGCGCTCGATTTCGGCTGCGGCTCGGGCAATCTTACGACGCATCTGATCGAACTCGGAGCGCACACGACCTCGGCCGATCTGTCCGAAGATTTTCTCAAGGACATCGGCCGCAAGTTCTCCGCAAGCGGCCTGTCCGAGACGCTCAAGCTCAACGGCAGGGACCTGTCCAACGTCCCGGACGCGCAGTTCGACCTGGTTGCCACCTATTCGGTCCTGCACCACGTGCCCGACTACCTGGCGATTGTGCGGGAGTTGTGCCGGGTGGTCAAACCCGGCGGCGTGCTCTACATCGACCACGAAGCCACCGAGACCTATTTCCAGAGGCCGCCGGAATACGTGGAGTTCCTGCGCAAGGCCCGTCCTCGCGTGGACTGGCGGCGGTTCCTCCGGCTGGCGCTGGACGTGCGGGGTTACGTCCACATCCTTCGGCGGCTTCGTAATCCGCGATACAAGAGAGAAGGCGACATTCACGTCTGGCCGGACGACCACATCGAGTGGGACAAGATCGAGGCGATCCTGGCGGCGGAGGGCTTCGAAATCGTCGCCAGGCAGGATTACCTTCTGTACAAGGCGATCTACGACCCTGCGACCTACGAGCAATACAAGGACCGCTGCGCCGACGAGCGGGTCCTGATCGCGAGAAGGAGGACAGCGTGAGTCCGGAAACTACAGAGACGTTCTTCGACCACCTGGGCAAGGCGCAGCGTCCGACCGGGTTGGGGATGCGCTTCATTCGGCGGGCGTCGCAGCAGATTTTTGCCTTCGCGGACATCCCGCCCGGCGGCGGCGTTCTGGAGATCGGGCCGGGCCGGGGCGAGTTCGCCGAGCTGTGCCTGGAGCGTAAGCTCCAGTATCATGCGGTCGAGCCGAATCCGACATTGGCCGACTCGCTGCGCGGCAGGGGGGCGAACGTCGTGTGCGCACGGGTCCCGCCGTTGCCTGCATTGGATCGCCAGTTCGACGCGGTCGTCATGATCAACGTGATGGAGCACATGAACGGCTTGGAGCAGGCCCTGGACCTCTCCTGCCAGATTCGCCGTGTTCTGAAGCCCGGCGGCAAGTTCGTGATCCACTGCCCCGACTACCTGAGCTGGCGGCTGCACTTCTTCAATTGCGATTTCTCGCACAATTACGTGACGACCCGACGGCGGCTCGATCAACTGCTGGTCAACGCGGGCTACGCGGACATCCGCAGCCGCTACATGAGCGGCCCGTTCACCGGGGCCGGCGCGGTGATTCTCTCCTCGATCGCCTCCCGCATGCCGTTCGGCGCGCTGGAGGCGTTGTTCCCTCGCTGTTCGGTGTGCAGCAGGCTGTACAAGCTGCAACTGACCTTCTCCCGGCGGGTCCTGATCCTGGGGCACAATCGGACGCAGGGGCAATGATGTCCGTCCGCACCAGACAAGTCATCAAGCTCCTGGCCAAGGTGTCCGTCGCGGCGGCCCTGCTGGCGTGGGTGTTTTCGAAGGCGGACCTCACGGATTTCCGCCAGGCGGTCAAGGATGCACGCTGGCAGTTTCTCATCGGCGTATGGGGCTCCACCGCGATGTTCTCCTGGGTGCAGTCGGTGGCTTTGCGGTGGGTGCTGAGGAAGCAGGACTGCGAGGCGAGCCTCAACACGATCTTCGGGGCCACGTGCGTCACGTCGCTCTATGGCCTGGTCGTGCCGGGATTCGTCAGCACAGGGGTCAAGTGGTACATCCTCAGGCGAACGACCGGCAAAGGCACCAACGTCCTGAGCGCGATGCTCTACAACCAGGTGACCCTGACCGTCGTCATGATGGCGGTCGGTCTTGTGGGCATGATCGTGGTGAATCCGGCGCGGGCTTTGTGGCCCGCCGCCGCAGGCTCATGGATTTTGCCGCTGGCGTGCGGCGTTCTCCTGGCGGCGATTCTGTCGGTCTCCGCGCTGGCCTTGAACGAGCGCACCGGCGGGCCGGTGATTCGCCTGCTTGCGGCGGCTCTCAAGCCTTTGCCGAAGGCGGTGCAGGAGAAGGGGCGGACCCTTCTGGACCAGCTCGCGACGTTCCAGTCCGCGGGCTGGCGGTTCCACCTGGCGATCGCCGCGATCAACGTCGTCGATTCGCTGTTCGTGGGGCTGCTGTGGTACCTCTTTGCCGCAAAGGCCGCGTCGGTGGTCGTTCCGACGAGCGTGCTGGTCTGGTTGTGCGCCCTCGTCTTTTTGTTGGGCAAACTCCAGATCACCGTCGCCAATCTGGGCGTGCGGGAAGTGACGCTGGTGGCCCTGCTGGCGCCCTACGGCGTCGTCCGGTCGGCGGCTCTGCTGATGTCCATGATCCTGCTGTCGTCGATGGTTTTTATGGCCGCCCTGGGCGTGGTCTACCAACTCATCTGGGCCGTCCAATCGAGAACCCCCTCGCGTCCAAACCATCCTCCCGTCTGAGCCTGTCGAACGCGTCTTTTGCTTTTCCCAAAGGGTGCGGTCATGGTAGGATCGCGGAGCATTTGTGATCTGCTCCAGAACGAGTGACGGAAGCTGGGAAGGTGACATGACTCGCGTCTATGATCCTCAGAACGTGTATCTAATCGGCAAGCAAGACGACGGCGTTCTGCTCGGCGAACTGGTCGATCACGAGTGGGCCGAGGAGACGCCGGGCGTCGAGCAGGCATGCGTCTACGTCGCGTTGGTGAACCCCGCGTGGGAGATCTACATCCAGCACAGGGCCGGCGCCAAACGGCTCTGGCCGGACCGCAAGACGATCTCCGTCTCCGGTCACGTCGATCCCGGCGAAACCTTCGAACAAGCGGCTGTGCGGGAAGTGGGGGAGGAATTGGGCATCGAAGTGGCCGAGGGCGATCTGCGTCCGCTCGGTTCATTCACCGGGCTGCCTCATTGCGGCAGGGTCTATGAAGTCCGAAGCGATGCGTCGCCCACGCCCAGGCCGGCGGAGGTCGATCCGCTGCGGTCCGGCTTCGTCGTGGCGACGGAGTTGAAGGGTCTGTTGGCGGAGCCGGACCGGTTCACGCCGTCCGGGGCGCGAGCCTTGGCGATCTGGCTGGCGGCTTTGCATCCATAGAGAAGGGGAGAGCTGAAGATCAGCCCTCCCCTTGGTGTTCTAGGACTCAGTCGTCTGGGACCTTTGTGCCGTGAGTTGCCATCGGCTTGGACACAGGAAACCTGCGTCCGGGGCCCGCTCGCGACCGAGCGTCGCCAGACTGT
>DATIKY010000165.1:0-6961 GCA_035476995.1 Sedimentisphaerales bacterium
TAGCCCCGAATCCCAAACCCATGGTACAATAAGCTGGTGGACATGCTTGACTCCTATCCTAAGTCCTTGCAAAACCTTTGGATAAGCCGGCATGTCCACTCTTCTCAACTCAAAAGTACGCAAAAACCGGATGAGCCACAAATTCGTCGGCCTGATCACCGAACGAGACATCTCCCACCATGTCGCGGTCCACCCCAAATCCGGCCAGAACCTCTCCGTCCGCCAGATCATGACCCATCGCGTGGTCTCCTGCTCCCCGGGAATCGTCCCCAGCGAAGCGACGCGGATCATGATGAACCACCGAATCCGTCACCTGCCGCTGGTCGAGAACGGCGTCGTCGTCGGGATCCTGTCGGCCCGCGACATCATGTCCCGGCAACTCCAGGAGGACCGGGCCGCCGCCCAGGAGGTGGCCATGCTCTCCAAGTGCCTCAAGAGCATCGACTTGAGCGAGGCCGCGGAGATCGTCGCGGTCGAGGTCCCCAAGCTCTTCGGCGCCGCCAATTCGGTTCTGTGCCTCTATCCCGAAGGCGACCGCGACCGCGAGCCCGAATTGCTCAGCTCCAACCGCTGCCCCTGCGTCGGCGCGCGACTCCCAGGCATCCCGAACGTCGAAACGGCGCCCGGATCGGAGATCTTAGAGGGTTGCGAAAGCCATCTCGACGCCGCGGTCCCGCCGGAATGCGCCCGCTGCGGCGGCAAAGGCCCTCGCGTGATGCTCGCGCTGGACATCACCGGCCTGCCCGAATTCAGTTCGGGTCGAGAGAAGCGTCTGGCGGGCTTTCTGTGCATGTGCGGACTGCCCGCCTCGAGCCTGGCCAACCGCGAACTGATCGAGTACAAGGCCAAACTGACCCGCGAGATCCTCATCGCCCACCTCAGCAACGCCACCCGCTACCAGCAGGCGCGCCTGACGTCCCTGACCGACGCCCTGACCGGGGTCGGATCGAGAAAACTGCTCGAGGACAAGCTCCACGAAGAGCACGACCGCGCCGTGCGGTACAGGCGACCGTTCTCCGTCGGGATCATCGATCTGGACCATTTCAAGATGGTCAACGACACCCTGGGCCATGCGGTCGGCGACGAGGCCATTCGCAGACTGGCCGAGTATGTCCGCCAGGAGAAACGAGGACCCGACGTGCTGGCCCGCTACGGCGGCGACGAGTTCGTCCTGCTGCTGCCCGAGACCACCGCCCAGGAGGCCGAGGCCCTGCTCGAACGCCTGAGACTGCGGGTCTGCGACATCCGGTTCGAGGCCCAGCAGAAGGTCCGCGACGCACAGGACGCCTCGACGCCCTCGTCCATCCACCTCTCGATCAGTTGCGGCGTCGCCGAGAGTCTGCTCGATCCCGCGGAGGTCTCCGCCGACGTCATGCGTCGGGCGGACATCGCCCTGTACGAGGCCAAGAACGCCGGACGCAACTGCGTCAAGGTCTGGGGGCCCGAGATGAGCCGCCTGGCCACCGCAGGCGATCTGGAGATTGATCGGATCAAGAAACTCCAGAGACGCGTCATGGGCCTGTCCGAGAAGGCCGAGAAGCTGTTCATGGAGAGCATCTGGGGCCTGGTCCAGGCCCTCGAAGCCAAGGACACCTACGCGCGCAAACACTCCGAACATGTCACCACCTATGCGGTCGGCATCGCGTCCACGATGGAACTGGGACCCAGGTATGTGGACCTGATCCGACGCTCCGCGATGATCCACGACATCGGCAAGATCGGCATCCCCGACGCGGTCCTGTTCAAGACCGACCCCCTGACCGTCCAGGAGCGGCGCGTGATCGAGCAGCATCCCTTGATTGCGGTGAAGATCCTCGAGAAGATGAGCTTCCTGGAGAGCGAGGTCGCCATCATCCGCCACCACCACGAGAAATGGAACGGCCAGGGCTACCCCGACGGACTGGCCCGCACCGCCATTCCGCTGGGCGCCCGCGTGATCGCGGTGGCCGACGTCTTCGACGCGCTGACCTCCAGCCGGGCCTATCGCGATTCCCGATCCGTCCAGGCGGCCCTGGCGATGCTCCAGGACTCCTGTGGTTACGAGTTCGACCCCGCGGTGGTCGTCGCCGTGACCGCCTGGATCGAGTCGATCTCGCGCACAAGCGGAATTTCTCTGGAGAAGCTCACGGTCGAGGACCTGCCGGCAGGCTCCGACCCGATGAGAATCGACCCGGAGCCCGCGACGCCCGACGGCGCAAACAGCCCTGCACAGACGCAGAAGCCTGCGAACCATCCGGTGCACGCCTGTCTTTGAATGGCCTACGGCGACCACATCAAGGCACTCGCGTACGCCGCCCGCAAGGTGGGCGTCCAGCGAGGCGATCTGGCATGAACACCGCAATAACACTCCATTAACGGAGTTCTAACGCCATCTTAACGCAACGTTAACAATGGCAGGGTAGGGTGGCGTTTCTATGCTGAGAACGAAGATCCTTTCGCTTTCGCTGCTTGCGGCGTCGCTTCTGGCCGGTTGTGCCGAGAGCATCGACCCCAACGCGCCGCAGGGTTTCATCCAGACCAAAGGCTCCGACACGATCGTCAACGCGATGCAGGAGGTGTCGGAGGAGTTCATGAAGCAGTATCCGCACGTGTTCGTCGCCATCACCGGCGGCGGTTCCGGCGTGGGCATCGCTTCCCTGATCAACAAGACCACCGAGATCGCCACCTGTTCGCGGGAGATGAAACCCAAAGAGATCGAGATGGCCGAGAAGCGAGGTGTCCATCCGCACGAGATCGTCATCGCCTACGACGGAATCGCGGTCATCGTCAACCACGCCAATCCCATCGACCGGCTGAGCATCGACGAGCTGCACGACATCTTCACAGGCAAGATCACCAACTGGAAATCGCTCGGCGGCCCGGACCTGCCCATCGTCACGCTTTCTCGCGAGGTCAGCTCCGGCACCCACATGTACTTCAAAGAGGTGGTCGTCCAACTCAGCAAGAAAGGCAGCACGGAGGAATTCTCCAAAGAGACGCTCCTGCTGACCAGCTCGCAGGCGATCGTCGAGGAAGTGGCCAACAACGTCGGCGCGATCGGCTATCTCGGCATGGGCTACCTCTCGGACCGAACCAAGGCGGTGATGGTGGGGAAGGGTGGAAGCGTGGAGGCGGAACAAGCGGCCCACGATTCTCCGCTTCCACGGTTCTTCCCCCCCACCGTCGATGACGTGATCAACAAGACCTATCCCCTTTCCAGACCGCTGTATCTGTACACCGACGGCCAGCCCCAGGGCATCGTCAAGCTGTTCGTCGAGTATGCCTTGGGCTCGGTCGGCCAGACGCGATTCATGGCGACGGGATTTGTGCCGGTAGGGCCCCGAAGCGGGGAAACTCGAAATTCAAAACCCGAAACTCGAAACAACTACGAATGACCAAAACCCAAAACTCAAAACGGACCGACCGGCGGGCGACCGCGTTTCTGTCATTGGGATTTCGTGCTTTGGGTTTGTTTCGGATTTCGAATTTCGGATTTCGAGATTCCCCCGGCGGCGGTCGCCGCCGGATCGGCGAATTCATCATCGAGTGGTGCATCCGCGCCAGCGGCCTGGTGGTCGTTGCCTTCGTGTTTCTCATTTTCCTGTTCCTCCTGCGCGATTCGCTGTCGCTGTTCCGCGACTTCTCCGTTCGCGACGTGCTGCTCGGAAGAGAGTGGCTGCCGATCTCCGAGCCGCCCAAGTTTGGCATCCTGCCCCTGCTGGTCGGGTCCGTCCTGGTCACCTTCTGGGCGATCGTGATCTGCGTGCCGCTGGGTGTGGCGGCCGCCATGTTCATCGCGGAGGTCGCGCCCAGACCGCTCAAGCACGTCCTCAAATCGCTGATCGAAATCCTCGCGGCGATCCCCAGCGTCGTGCTGGGCTTCCTGGGCATCATCTGGCTGGGCCCGTTCCTGCGAAACACATTCCACCTGTCCACCGGCATGACCGGCCTGACCGGCAGTCTGCTTCTGGCCTTCATGGCGCTGCCGACGATCATCAGCATCTCCGAGGATGCGTTGGCGGGCGTGCCCAAGGCCTATCGCGAAGCCGCTTTCGGCCTGGGCGCCACGCGATGGCAGACGCTGTGGCGAGTGATCCTGCCCTCGGCCTCCTCGGGCATCGTGGCGGCGGTGATGCTCGGCATCGGACGGGTCGTCGGCGAGACGATGGTCGTGCTCATGGTCACCGGCAACGCGCCGGTCATGCCCAAGTCGATCCTCCAGCCCTTGCGGACGCTCACCGCCACCATTGCAGGCGAGATGGGCGAGACGGTCGGCGGTTCCGAGCACTACTTCGCGCTGTTCGCCGTCGGGCTGGTCCTGTTCGCCATCACGTTCACCGTCAACCTCATCGCCGACGTGTTCTTGCGGAGGGCCAGGAGATGAACGGAGCCAAGATCCGCCAGCGCATCGCGTTCTCGGTCCTGGGCGTCCTGACGCTCGCCATCGTCGTGCCGATCCTGCTGGTGATGGTGTACATCGTCGTCAACGGCGCCGGCGCGATCAGTTGGGAGTTCCTGATGGCGGCCCCCCGCCAGGGCATGAAGGCCGGCGGCATCTTCCCCGCCATCGTCGGCACCATCCTGCTGGTCGTCGGCACGATGCTGTTCTCGCTGCCTCTGGGCGTGCTCTCGGCGGTCTACCTCGTCGAGTACGCCCACGACAACCTGTTCACGCGCCTGATCAAGCTGTCGGTGGTGAACCTCTCGGGCATCCCCTCGATCGTCTACGGCCTGTTCGGCTTCACGATGTTCGTCATCCTGCTGCACTTCGGCACGTCGATCCTGGCGGGCTCTTTGACGCTGGCGATCATGAGCTTGCCGGTGATTATCACCGCCTCGAAGGAGGCCCTGGAGTCGGTGCCCGACACGTACCGAGAGATCAGCCTCTCGCTGGGGGCCACGCGCTGGCAGACGGTCCGTTATTGCGTGCTGCCCTACGCCATCCCGGGCATCTTGACCGGGACGGTCCTGAGCCTGAGCCGGGCGGCGGGCGAGACGGCGCCGATCCTGTTCACCGTCGCGGCGTTCTACCTGCCCAGGCTGCCCCGCGGGGTCTTCGACCAGGTGATGGCGCTGCCCTACCACCTGTACGTGATCTCGACCCAGGTGCCGAACATTCCGCTGGAGCTGAGCTTCGCGACCGCCCTGGTCCTGGTGGGCCTGGTGTTCCTGATGAACCTCGTGAGCATCATCCTGCGTGCCCACTACCGGAAAAAGAGGCTATGGTAGACGACGCGATCATCAAGACCACCGATTTGAACTGCTTCTTCGGGTCCGTCCAGGCCCTCAAGAGCATCAACCTTCAGGTTCAACGCAACGAGATCCTCGGCGTGATCGGACCCTCCAACAGCGGCAAGACCACCTTTCTGCGGGCCCTGAACCGGCTCAACTACCGCGTGCGGAGCTACTCCCAGACGGGCGAAATCCTCCTGGACGGCCAGGACCTTAACGGAATCCGCGACAACGTCCTGCGAAAGAAGGTCGGGATCATCTTCGCCCTGCCGCAGGTGCTGCCGGTGACGATTTTCGAGAACATCGCCTACGGCCCGAAGGTTCACGGCCTCACCCATCGCGAGCAGGTCGACTGGATCGTCGAGGAGTCCTTGAAGAAGGCCTCGCTCTGGGACGAGGTCAAGGACCGCCTCAACCAGCCAGCGGTCAAGCTCTCCGGCGGTCAGCAGCAGCGTCTGTGCATCGCACGCACGCTGGCGGTGGGGCCCGAGGTGATCCTCTACGACGAGCCCAGCTCGGGTCTGGACCCCATCTCGACCGCCAAGCTCGAGGACACCATGCAGCAGTTGAAGGCCGACTACACCCAGATCCTCGTGACCAACAACGTCAAGCAGGCGTCGCGGGTCAGCGAACGCTGCGCGTTCTTCCTGATGGGCGAGCTGGTGGAACTGGGTCAGACCGATCAGATCTTCACCAAGCCCAATGACAGGCGAACGAACGATTATATTACCGGACGTTTCGGTTAGGAGCGATTGTCCATCATCAATGCCATGAGTCTCGACGCCAAAATCAAGACGATCGACCTGAACCTCTACTACGGCCCGTTCCGCGCCCTGATCGACGTCAACATCGAGATCCCGGCCCGGAACGTCACCGCCATCATCGGCCCGTCCGGTTGCGGAAAATCCACGCTCCTGCGATGCTTCAACCGGATGAACGACCTCATCGAGCACATCGACATGCGGGGTCGCATCCTGATCGACAGCGAGAACATCCTCGACCGCAACACCGATCTGATTGCGCTGCGCCGCAAGGTGGGCATGGTCTTCCAGCGGCCCAATCCCTTCGCCCTGTCGGTTTTCAACAACCTCAAGTTCGGCCTTCGCATCCACAACATGATGAAGAAGAAGGCCGACATCATGCGGACGATCCAGCAGAGCCTCGAGCACGTCGGCCTTTGGGACGACCTCAAGGACAAGCTCAGCCACAGCGCCTTGTCGCTGACGCTCGAGCAGCAGCAGCGACTGTGCATCGCCCGCGTGCTGATGCTCCGGCCCGAAATCATCCTGTTGGACGAGCCCTGTTCGACCCTGGACCCCATGTCGACCCTGCGGATCGAGGAACTGCTGCGGGTGCTCTGCAAAGAGTACGCCATCGTGATTGTGACCCATAACATGCAGCAGGCGGCCCGCTGCTCGGACTACAGCGCGCTGATGCACCTCGGCCGGCTCGTCGAGTTCGGCCAGACGGAGCAGATTTTTACGAACCCCAAAGAGAAATTGACCGAAGACTATATACGAGGAGCCTTTGGGTGATCGATTATTTACGATTTACTATTTGTTATCGGAGCCTCGCCGAGGGCGAGCCCCAGATCGTAAATCGTCAATAGTAAGTAACTATCTCAAAAGGCTCAGGCGATGTTGGCGGCGATACCAGAGTAGGCCGCAGCACAGTTGGATCAGGCCGAGGTAATTGCATGACTTCTTGGCATAACGAATCAGAATCGCACGGCACTTGCTCATCCAACCCA
>DATIKY010000166.1:0-4842 GCA_035476995.1 Sedimentisphaerales bacterium
ATCCGCGTCCTGCAACGCAAAGCCTACGGTTTCAGAGACACGGAATTCTTCAAACTCAAGATCTACGCTCTGCACGAAACCCGCTACGAACTCGTAGCGTAACCCACCATGAAAAGTACGCAAAAACCGGATGAGCCAGAATTCTGGAGAATTCTGGGGACATCATACTCAACGCGACACAGAGATAAGTAAGGCGTCCCCGGATCTCCTCCCCGGATCTCCTTTCTCAGCACTCGAGATAAAGTCAAGGGTTTGAACGGTCGATATGGGGATGGACAGAGACCTCTGAGTATCCGCGCAGTCAGGGAGCAAGATCGCATGTGCTACGCGTACCACTACACGACTGAAGAGGGATTCAAAGGAATCATCGAGAGCCAGGAGCTTTGGGCGACGAGCATCTACTATCTCAACGATTGGACGGAATTCAATCATGGGAAGGATGCGCTGGTAGAGAGCGCAAAGGCACTGGCGGGTGACAAAGACGCTGCTGATGCAGCGGCCCAGTTGCTGGCCTACCTGTACGATGCACAACCGCAGTTGTTTGTGTGCTCGTTCTCGGCTTCCGAAAAGCGTGGCGACGACCTCAGCCAGTGGCGCGCGTACTGTCCCAGGGGCGGTTATGCCATCGGCTTTCCGATTGCCGAGTTGCTTAAACACACGCAGAGCGTCGGTATGGGCCGATGGGGCTTGATGAAGTGCGAATACAGCACTGTAGGTGCGGGCCAATTTGCCAAGGGGTTCGCGCCAATCATGAACAACATCTTCCAATTGGCAGGCGGTGCAAAAGCATTCCGTGCACAGTTTCCGTTCAGGGACCCCGGCAAAGACGGGCTCTTGGCGACGCTCTGGCAATATGTCGCGAAGTATAAGCATGACGCCTTTGGTGCAGAGTGCGAGTGGCGCCTGGTGCGACTCCTGACGCATGGAGACCGCCCACAGTTCAGGCTGGCCAACGGCGCCTTGGTTCCATATGTGCCTTTCAGCCTGAAGAGTGCGGACCTCTGGCGACAAGCTGAGATCGTCATGAGCCCGTGTCTTCCTGATGCGGCGGCGCTCAGACAGGAAACCACGAGGGCATTCCTTGAAGCCGAACTCGCCAGACACAGTCTGCCGACCGACTGCGCGAGGAGCATTCGGCCTTCGGAGGCACCATATCGCGCACCAACGCCCATCTGATCTGCCCTTTGTTGAGGGCTTCTGATTTCGGGGGACAGCTTACCTATTTTGGGGTGTGGGCTCGGGGCGCTGTGTTGAAGCGTGGATGTGTGGGGACGGTTAGTCCTCGCGGGTCTGAGGTGATGGTCTTCGCCCGTCTTACACGGGCTTCTTCTTCCCGATCCGCTTGGGGGGCAGGGAGACGGTGGGCTGGCCGGAGGCCTTCTCGCGTTTTCGGAGATCTTCGCAGATGGCGTCCAGGTCGTAGTGGAACCACGTGGCGAGGGCGTCCCGCCCTTGCGTCGCGAGGCCATCCTGGCCTCGCCTCCGCAATCTCTGACACGCGCCGCAGACAAAGAGCAAGGGCGGGACGCCCTCGCCACGCCGGAGACGCGCGTCGCGAGTGTGGCCGGTCCACGATGCTCGCACGAGAACGGACATGCGCCCGAGCGTTCCGCCTCCATAATCCGCCGCCTTTGACGAACGACGCCGAATCGCGTAGAATCCGGTTGTTGATGGTTCCGTGGGGATCTCCTGATGCTGCAAGGATTGGTGGCTGTCGTTGTGTTTCTGACGCTGGTTGTGCTGGTGCTGGTGGGCTGGCTGGTCGCTTCCAGCATCGCGGCCCGGCGGGAGGCGGCCGGGCAGGTCGCCGGGATCGCTCTGCTCCAGCAACAGCTCGACGCGCTCAAGGCCGCACAGGATCGGACCTCGCAGACGCTCCACGGCTCGCTCCAGGCCGGGCAGAGCACGTTGACCCAGAGCCTCCAGTCGAATCAGCAGATCCTCCAGCAGCTCAACGCCCAGATCGGCGAGCTGCAGGGCACGAACAAGCAGATGCTCCGGCTCGGCGCCGACGTCAAGCGGCTCCAGGACATCCTCGCCAGCCCGAAGCTCCGCGGCCAGATCGGCGAGTGGTCGCTGGAGAACCTGCTGGCCCAGGCGTTGCCCCAGGGCAGCTACTGCTGCCAGCACACGTTCAAGGACGGGCGGATCGTCGATGCCCTGGTCCGGATGGCGGGCTTTGCGGTCGGGATCGACGCCAAGTTCCCGCTGCCGAGCTTCGAGCGGATCGTGGCGGGCACGGACGACGGCGAGCGGCCCAAGCTGCGGCACCAGTTCTTCCGCGACGTCACGGCCCACGTGGACAAGATCGCCTCCGACTACATCCGCCCGGCCGAGGGCACGCTGGACTTCGCGCTGATGTACATACCGGCCGAGAACGTCTACTACGAGACGGTCATCCAGTGCGAGGGCGACTTGCAGAACCTCTTGGCCTACTGCCTGGAGAAGAAGGTGATCCCGGTCTCACCAAACCTGCTCTATGCGTACCTGATGACGGTGGCGATGGGCCTTCACGGCCTGCAGATCGAGCAGAAGGCCGCGGAGATCCGTCGAAACCTCGGCCGGCTCAACAGCTCCTTCGCGGAGTTCGTCGCCGCCTGGGACACTCTCGGCTCGCACCTCCGCAACGCCCACGGCAAATACGACGAAGGCCAAAAGCGTCTCGACCGCCTCGGCCTCCAACTGACCCAGATCCAGGAAGAAACCAGCCTGGAAGGCGGCCCGACGCCGTAGGCGGCGCTGCCCGCGTCGATGTGAACAATCGAGAAGTTCGGCGAAATCGGCTATCATAGATCGATCGTGGTACGCTCGGTGGGCATGGCAAAGGCGGACGATCTGGAGATCCTGGAATACTGCATCAAGCAGGATCGCGTTCTCGTGACCCTGGATGGGCACTTCGGAGACTGGACGGTGGCAGAGCTGACTGTGCACCCCGGAGTCATCCGGCTCGAAGTCAATCCAACGGATTCCCGAAACATCCAGAAGTCCCTTCTCCCTTTCCTCAGTCAGTACGCGGAACGCCGCCTTCGCAACACCCTGGTCATTGTCAAGCCCACCACCACACGGTGGATTCAAACGGCATGAACCCCGACGCGTGTTCCATTCGCGAGATGGGTTTGCGGAAGACGGGCTCATCCCCTATAATCCTGCCCGGCAAACAGGTCCTTAAGGAGCTTACGGCATGGCGACCAAGAGTGCGGCGTTTCAAAAGTGCATCAACCCCGGCTGCGGGGCCGAGTTCGACTGCGCCGAGTCGATCTTCAAGTGCCCCCAGTGCGGCGACCTGCTCGATATCCAGTACAACTGGGACAAGATCCCGGTCCCCAAGAAACTGGCCGACTTCGGCAAACGATGGGCCACGCGGAACAAGCCCCTGGACTTCTCCGGCGTCTGGCGCTTCCGCGAGCTGCTCGATCTCTGCTCCGACGAGCACAAGATCACCATCGGCGAGGGCCAGACCATCCTCCAGCAGAATTGCGCCATCGCGCAGCACCTGGGCATGAAGCCCGACTGCCTGTTCCTCCAGTACGAGGGGCTCAACCCCTCGGGCTCCTTCAAGGACAACGGCATGACCGCCGCCTTCAGCCACGCCAAGATGGTGGGGGCCAAGAGCTGCGCCTGCGCCTCGACCGGCAACACGTCCGCCTCGGTCGCGCTGTACGCCCAAAGCTGCGGCCTCAAGTGCACCGTCTTCATCGGCTCCGGCCGGATCGCCTTCGGCAAGCTCAGCCAGGCGATGGACTACGGCGCCCAGACCGTGCAGATCCAGGGCGACTTCGACGACTGCATGAAGCAGGTCCAGGACGTCTGCACCGAACTGGGCCTGTACCTGCTCAACTCGCTCAACCCCTTCCGGCTCGAAGGCCAGAAAACCATCATGTTCCGGATCATCGAGGCGCTCGGCTGGCAGGTCCCCGACTGGATCGTCGTCCCCGGCGGCAACCTCGGCAACTCCAGCGCCTTCGGCAAGGCGTTCGCCGAGCTGAAGGCACTCGGCCTGATCGACCGCGTCCCGCGGATGGCCATCATCAACGCCGCCGGCGCCGACACGCTCACGGACCTGGTCAACAACAAGAAGCTCGCCTGGAACGGCGGCCAGGTCGATCAAAAGATCATCGACGACTACTACGCGGACCTCACGGCCCGGCATTTCTCGCCGCACACCTGCGCCTCGGCCATCGAGATCTCCCGGCCGGTGAACCTCAAGAAGTGCCTCCGCGCGATCGACGTCACCCAAGGCATCGTCCGGGCGGTGACGGACGCGGAAATCTGCGATGCCAAGGCCCTGATCGGCAAGTTCGGCTTGGGCTGCGAGCCCGCCTCTGCAGCGACCGTCGCAGGTCTCAAGCACCTCCTCGCGGAAGGCACGATCACCAAGGGCGCCCGAGTAGCCTGCATCCTGACCGGCCACACGCTCAAGGACCCCAACGTCACGGTCAACTACCACAAAGACCGCCAGGGCCCCTTCAGCAACCCGCCGATCGAAGCCCCCAACGACCTCCAGGAGATCATCAAGCTGATCCGGTAGCCCTCGCGCGCCAAACGAACCCAATGGAATGACGGAATCCTGGAACAGCGAAACCCTGCGCAGGTCGTCCCGGCCCCCAAATTGGGTTCGTTTCGCAGAAGTTTTCACCACGGAGACACGGAGAAGAACATGGAGCGATCCTGGTTGGAGTTCTGAAAGGCCTTCCCTGCGGCCTCTGTGCCTTCTATGAGAAGGCATGTCAAGGGGAGTTCGCCTTGGCGAACCTCCTTTTTTTCTCCGGAGCTCTTGTATCGCCTTGCTTCTATTCGCACTCGTTATGGGATCCTTCGATCCCGGTGCATGGTAGGGTCCGA
>DATIKY010000167.1:0-3444 GCA_035476995.1 Sedimentisphaerales bacterium
TGGTAGCCCCGAATCCCAAACCCATGGTACAATAAGCTGGTGGACATGCTTGACTCCTATCCTAAGTCCTTGCAAAACCTTTGGATAAGCCGGCATGTCCACTCTTCTCAACTCAAAAGTACGCAAAAACCGGATGAGCCAGATTTTTCGAACGATCAAGACGATCCTGGAGAACCGTCCGATCTACCACAAACTGGACGTCACGATTCGGGGCCACGTCTTCTGCAGTTTTTTGGCGTTGGTCCTGTTGAAGGAATTGCAGGCCCGCCTGGAGCAGCGGGGCTGGGGCTGCAAGTGGGATCGTCTCAAGATGGACCTGGACACCCTGCAGGAAGTCACCGTCCGGGCGGCGGGGGTCGCCCTCGGTCCGGTGGTCCGACCCGTTCCCAAGGAGCCGTCATGAGCCCCAACGACCCACGGCGGCAAAGAATCCGATGTGGTGCTAAGAGCTTCCGTCACACGCGCAAGTCTCGTGCGCACAAGGAATTACAGTTCCATGGTGTCGAAGAGGGGCGTGAGCGAAGCGAATCGGGTTGATCTCCTGGTTAGCCCAGCGACGGCATGACAAGGGGTCCACGCTCTGACTATCCAAGGAACCTACGCAGGAGCGCCGCACGGAGCACCAGATCACCGACGTGCACGGACTGGTCGCCCTGCAGGTCGCCGCGGATGTGCCTCACAATCGCGAGATGCTCGTCGTTGGTCGCGCATTCGGATCCCGAATCGCACAGCGCGGAACGCAGGGAGTCCGTCATCAGCGGTCCATCGAGATCCGTGAAGCGAAGCGCATCAGTGATTTTCGCGCGAAACGACGGGTACACGTCCAGGACGAACGCGAGGTCGCTCTCGCTGAGCGCGTCAAATGCGATGAGCTCGGGGGGCAGGCCGAGCGAGTACAGCGAACACGTGAACGAGATCGCGCGAGGCAGGGTCACTTCGCCGAGTTTGCGCGCGTAGCCGAACAGACCGACGTGCAGCTTGCGCGCGCGGCGCGCGGGTACGTACTTGGCCATGCGGTTGATGTGGGGCGCGAGTTCGACGATTCGCCGCCGATAGGCCTCACTATAGCGTTCGATGATCGAGACAGCGCGCTCGACATCGATGGGGGCAGCGGGTCCGATCTTGCGCGCCTTCAGCAGGTCGCACGCGGCTTGCACCTCGTCGACTGGATAGTCGAACTTGAAGGCTGACTGGATGGTGAACGTGACGACGCTCGGGTACTCACGACCCACTCGCTCAGCGGTGCGCGGCGAGAGCCCGCCGCGAAACGGCGCCGATCCCATCCCGAGGATAGGATGGATCCTCACGCCTATCCGCCCCGCGAGTTCGTCGAACCGCGCAAGCGCGATCTTGTTGGCGAGTGCCGCCGACAAGAGCCCGAAGTTCATCGCCGTGTCGGAGCGCGCTAAGAACACCCGCTGGTCCTCCACGTCCTTGTCGGCGAGGTACTCTGCGACGATATCGGCGGCGGCAAGCATGTTCGGCACGTCTTCGAACAGCGGGATGACCTGCACGCGGGAGGGGGCGAACTCCCCGATCCACTCGGCGATGGTGATGTCGTCGTCGCTGAAGCGCAGCTTCTGTCGACCGACGATGTGGTCCACGTAGTACCGGTAGATGCGGTCGATGCAGCGTGCCGATGTCGTCATGGGGAGGATGATCTCGAAGATCGGCGGGACATCGCGGTCGTAGAACAGCCGGGCCGCATCGTACGAGCGCGGGATACTCTCGAGGGTCTCCAAGAGGATCTTCGCCTCGGCCTTCTCCACGGTAGGGTTCGGCACGCGGAGCGTGATCCGCAGGTCTTCGCCGAGGACGTTCTCACGAAAATACTCAGGGTAGCGCGAGAGCAGCTTCTTGACGACGTAGGTGTCGATCTCCTTGCCCTCGACGTCCCACATCTGCTCGTCGCAGCCGAGGTGCGAGAAGGCGTAGTATGCTTCGCGAATCTCGTCCTCGCCCGCGAGAACCGCCTGCGACGCGAAGAACGGCACCGAGGCGTTGTCGGGGTGCTGGGTGCTCATACACCGAGGGACGTTTGTCATGATGGCTCCGTGGACGCTGTATTGCCTGAGAGTATCGTGCGGCGAGGGATCACGGCCACCCCCTGGAGATTCACGCACCATGCCGTCGGGCTAACAATAATTAGATGTATCACATAAGATGCGGGGTTCTCTGTTCGTGCCCGCATAAGACGCCTTGGGAACCCTGGGCCTGTAGTCACAAGTCTTTGTACATGAAAGGGTTGTATCTGACTTGGCCGTACAGCTCGTCGTGTTATGCGGATCGGCATAAGACCCCCCTTCTCATAACCCGTCCCTCGGTTTTCCTGCGGGAAAACCCATTGCCGGCGCCAGTCGGTAGGGGCATTGGGATACTTGCGGTCCAAGGCATCGGGCATCAGCACCCGTCCCCAGCCTTCGGCCAAATCCCGTTCATGGATCGCCTTGACCCTTTTCAGGTGCTCCCGCAGCGGACTCTCGACGGATTCGGGCAACATTGTGATGCGGTCTTTCGCGCCCTTGCCATCGCGGACGAGGAGTTCGTTGCGCGTAAAGTCGATGTCCTGAACCCGCAGACGCAGGCCTTTCATCAGGCGCAATCCCGCGCCGTACATCAGCGAGGCCATGAGCCACTTGTCGCCCGTAGGCTGCCCAAGGACAGCCTTCACCTCCTCGCGGGTCATCACAACCGGCAGACGTGTGGGCTTGCGGGCGCGGATCACGTCGCCCAGGTCGCCGACTTTGCGCCCGATGACCTGACGGTATAGGAACAGCAGCGCCGAAAGGGCCTGGTTCTGCGTCGAGGCGCTGACCTTCTGCTTGACGGCCAGATGTGTCAGGAAAGCGTTGATTTCCGGTTCGCCCATCTCGGCCGGATGGCGTACGTTGTGGAAGTAGATGAAGCGCTTGACCCAGTGGCAATACGTTTGTTCCGTCCGACGGCTGTAATGCCTGGACCGCAGGGCCTCCCGCAACCGGTCCAGCAGCTTCGCGCCGGTCCCAGGTGACGCCTGTTCGACTCTCGCTGGGCCAGCCATGCGTGTTCCCGCTGCCGTGCCTGGGGCGTGTCTCTTTTGCACTCCCGACATCCGATTCTCCTTCGCCTGCGACCATGCCGTGATGATAACGCGTCACGCCGAGCAAGGCAAGAAAAAAAAGGCATCCACTTCCTAACCTCCCTGCGTGTCTTGGGGGTTCTTTGCCTGGGCCCGACTTGGGCCTACTGCTCCATTACCCATCCATTGATGGATAGAGACGTTTCAGCTTTGTCCTGGCGTCTGCCGTGGTGAACTGCCAGTTCATTTTCGGCTCATCCGGTTTTTGCGTACTTTTGAGTTGAGAAGAGTGGACATGCCGGCTTATCCAAAGGTTTTGCAAGGACTTAGGATAGGAGTCAAGCATGTCCACCAGCTTATTGTACCATGGGTTTGGGATTCGGGGC
>DATIKY010000168.1:0-3686 GCA_035476995.1 Sedimentisphaerales bacterium
TGACGTTAACGCAACAGCGCAACGCCAAGGCCGCCCGCAGCCATCGTCGTCGAACCATCGCTCGTTTACACGCCATCGGCATCAAACTCAAAGACACAATCAAATGTCACTGGAGACTTCCATAGCGTTGTAGTACTAGGCAGTGCCGGCGAAGGAGTCTGCCGCCTGTGCGATCTGAGACGGGACCGTGTAGAACGCCAGGGGAATGTCGCGGTATCGTGACTCGACCTTCTCGAACCGGCCGGCCGCGAGGGCCACGAGATAGTTGACGTGCGGCTTGTCCTGGAGCCAACGGACCGCCTTGAGGCCGGTCTGCGGATCGATCTCCTGCGACATGAGCCGGCCGTTGGAGAGGACCGTCATCTCCGGCGGCGCCCGGCAGATGACCTCGGAGGTGAACCGCTCGTTGGGATAGTCGAAGCTCGGATACCAGTAGGGGGCCTCATGACACTCGCCCTGCGTGAAGAGGTGCATGTCGCCCTCGGGATAGCCCAGGGCGGGCGTGCGGAAGTACAAGCCCTGCTGGGGTTCGGCGTCGTAACGGATCGTGACGGTCGTGGCGTCGCCCGGCAGGACCGGCGGCATGAAGGCGATCTTGATGGACTTGTCGGTCACGGTGAAACCCGCGATTGGCGACGGGGATTCCACGAACGCGACATTCAGATCGATCGCGTCGAGCTTGAGCTCCGACAGAGGTTTGACCAGAGGGGTAAAGGCGATGACCGTCGTGCCCTGGATGGTGCCGGCGTTGAAGTCCGGCGTGACGTCGATCGTCACGTGCGTGATGTCGACGTGGCGGTCCGGGGCATACTGAGGAGACGCCTCCTCGGCTCGCGCAAGGCCGATCCAAATCACCAGAACCAACAGCCACGCCCACCGGTTCTGTAACCGTTGTCTCGTCATCATGTCGGCCGCCCTAATAGACTCTGTCTATGTGAGTTCCGTTCAGCGGGGCTCATAGTATCTGGCCCAGGACTTCAAGGCAAGGGCGAGTGTCCGGTCCGTTCGTTGTACGCAGAGGGATTGCCGGGTTTCCAGGCCAACGGTACAATACCGACCGAAGGCCCGGCTCGTGCCGGACCGTGAGACCAGCGGCCCGAACGGGGTGGAGATGTCCGGATGTTGAGAGAGTGCTTGCGTGCGTGGCGTCAAACCGTGATAGGCGTGGTGGTCATGGGATGCGTCCTGGGGTGCGGAGCGGCAGCCTCCGACCGGGCGACCCACCATTTCGCCATCGGCGACGAGGACTTCCTCCTGGACGGCCAGCGACTTCAGATCCGCTGCGGCGAGATCCATTTCGCCCGCGTGCCCCGGGAGTACTGGGAGCACCGGCTCAAGCTCTGCAAGGCTATGGGCCTTAACACCGTTTGCGCGTACCTCTTCTGGAACTTTCACGAATGGGAGCAGGGGCGATACGACTGGTCGGGGCGGGCGGACGCCGCGGAATTCTGCCGGCTCGCGCAACAGGAGGGGTTGTGGGTGATCCTGAGGCCGGGGCCGTATGCCTGCGCCGAATGGGAGGGAGGAGGTCTTCCCTGGTGGCTGCTCAAGAACCAGAACATCCAGATGCGAAGCCGCGATCCCGATTTCATCGCATCCGGACGGGCCTGGCTCCAGGAAGTCGGTCGCGTTCTGGGACCGATGCAGGTCACTCGCGGCGGGCCTATCCTGATGGTTCAGGTCGAGAATGAATACGGCTTCTATGGCGACGACGCCGAGTACATGGGCGAGATTCGTCAGGCGTTGCTGGACGCCGGGTTCGATGTCCCGCTGTTCGCGTGCAATCCGCCGTACGCCCTTCGCAAGGGGCTTCGTGCCGATCTCTTCAACGTGGTCAACTTCGGCAAGGACCCTGCCGAGGGGTTCAAGGCCTTGCGCCAGATCCAGCCCAAGGGCCCGCTGATGTGCGGCGAATTCTATCCAGGCTGGTTCGACACCTGGGGCTTCCCGCACCATCTGGGCAACACGCCGCAATATCTGGCGGACCTGGATTACATGCTCAAGAACAACGCGTCCTTCAGCATCTACATGGCCCACGGCGGCACGACATTCGGTCTGTGGTCGGGGGCGGATCGGCCCTTCAAGCCCGACACATCAAGCTACGATTACGACGCCCCGATCAGCGAGGCGGGATGGATCGGCGAGAAGTTCCAGCTCACGCGGGACCTGATGGCTAAGCACCTCCTGCCTGGCGAAACGATCCCCGAGCCGCCGGCGGCCAACCCGACGACGGAGATCGCTTGCTTCGAGGTGGTCGAGTCGGCCGCGATCTTCGACAACCTGCCTTCGCCGATCCAGGACAACGCCCCTCGCAACATGGAGGCCTACGACCAGGGACGAGGCTGCATCCTGTACCGCGCGACCGTGCCGGCCGGACCGGCAGCGCAGCTCAGCGTCAAGGAGGCCCGTGACTTTGCCTGGGTATTCCTCGACGGCAAGCTCGTCGGAACCATGGACCGTCGCAGCCGTCAGTACCGCGTGCAGATTCCGGAGCGTCGCGCGGTTGCTCAGCTCGACATTCTGATCGAGGCCATGGGGCACGTGAACTTCGGACCCGAGGTGCATGATCGCAAGGGGTTGTATACCCCGGTGATCGTCAAGGCTATGGACGCTGCGGCTGTGGAGCCCGGTCCCTGGCAGGTCTACCGCCTGCCTCTGGATGATGCGATGCTCGCGAGTCTGCGATGGAAGCCGGGCAAGGCCGCGGGTCCGGCGTTCTGGCGGGGGACTTTCGACGTCGCCAAGCCCGCGGACACCTTCCTCGACGTCCGCACCTGGGGCAAGGGAGTCCTCTGGGTCAACGGTCGCTGTATGGGCCGATTCTGGAACATCGGACCGACACAGACGATGTACGTTCCGGGACCGTGGCTGAAGTCCGGCCGCAATGAGGTGATCGTGCTGGACCTTCTGGGACCGAAGGAGCCGATCCTGGCCGGGCTGGAGAAACCGATCCTCGATCAGCTCCGGCCGGAGCTGGATTTCGTGAAGAAGGTCCAGCCGTCCGTCCTGGCGATCGAAGGTGTAAAACCTGTTCATGTCGGGGCGTTTGCCGCCGGGGCTGCCGCCCAGGAAGTGCGATTCGCCAAGCCGGTGCAGGGACGACAGTTCTGCCTGGAGACCTTGAACGTCATCGACGGCAAACCGTACGCCGCGGTTGCGGAACTCAATCTTCTGGACGCCGCCGGCGCGCCGATCCCGCACACGATCTGGACCATCGCTTACGTGGACAGCGAAGAACGCATCAGCGAGGACGGCTCGGCCCTTAATGCGATCAATGGCCAGACGGCCGATTTCTGGCACACCGAATGGAGCCAGGCCCAGCCCGCCCATCCGCATCACCTGGTGATCGACCTGGGCCAAACGGTGACGATCAGCGGTTTGCGATACACGCCGCGAGCGGGCAACAGTACCGTCGGCGGCAGGATCATGGATTATCGGATCTATGTGGGCGAGTCGCTGGCCAGGCCGCGGCAGTAATAGGCCTTCCGAGTCGCGCCCAGAGCCGTTTGCGTTGTCGGGTGATTCTGGCGGGTTGGAGCTGGCACACGGCTCGGGACCGAGGGGGGAAAGGGGCGTTCCCGTACGTGGCGGGGGCCTGGCAGGGGCCGAACGAGCGATAATGGGGCTTCTCGGCGCAGAGCGGGTCGGCGGCAGGCCGGTCTTTGCTTACTGTGCCTGCGATCCGA
>DATIKY010000169.1:0-9983 GCA_035476995.1 Sedimentisphaerales bacterium
GTGGGTGGATTCTGCGGGAATGAGGACTGTTGGAGGAGTGAGTCCGTGGCGGCTGAGCAGGAGGCTGTCGCGATGAAGAAGAGGACGGTGGTGTTGGTGAACATTGTCGGTGAGGACGGATGTTGTCGTTGTCATGGATGACGGTGAGTGGGTGTGATCGAGTGGATCTCGGGTATTTCGGGTTCGGCGTTTTGGTTGGTTAGGGGGTGATTGAAACCCCTTGTGGTCCCCCCGCCCTGCGGGCGTTGTGGGGAGTTGACTGGGTGCGGGTGTGGTCGGATTTTGAGGGGAATAGAGATTGGAGGGTTGTGAATCGGGTGGGAGGAGAGTGTGTGTTTTGAGGTTCTTGAGACTACGTGAAGAATTGAGGGTGAAAGTTCTTGTGGTTAAAGGAGTTATGGATGAAATGGAGTTGAGACTATGAGAATATTGGGGAGTAAAAGCCCGTGAGGGTGAGGGTGAGATTCTGCCTATATTAACATGTGCGGCGTTGGATCTGTGATTGCAGAGGCGGGTTCTGGCTGGCTGTGATTGCCTGCGGGGCGGTGTTGTTGTTTGGGTATTGGGAATGTTGCTTTCGCTGCTGTTCCGGGCGGAATGGGAGTGAATACCCCTGGAACGGGAACGACAGCTCGAGCGATAAGTCACGGATTCCTAGAGACTTAGCTTCTCAAATTGCCGATGTTAACATTCTGGAGCGGAACAGCAGCAATTACGCCTCCAATAGGCGCCCGAGAGCCGAGTTGCGAGCGGCTTCTGGGTCGACCGAAAGGCTTAAGAAGGGCGATCCCATGGTCTGGTCATGGACTATGGCGAGTACCCCCAACGCGTAACGCCCCCCTACAAGAGCAAGGCGGAGATTCAGATAGCCAGGCTGCTCGACCGGGAGCGGATCGCGTTCCGGTACGAGCATCCGCTGGCGGTTATCGACGGCAGCAAGACCAAGATCTGGTACCCGGATTTCTCCCTTTCCAACTACGGCATGATCATCGAGTACTTCGGTATGAACGACGATTCCGGCTACAGGAAGCGGTCGGAACATAAGATGCAGGTGTACCGTGAGAACGGCATCGAAGGCGTGTTCCTGACCGAGGAATCGTTCCGCGGCGACTGGCCGACGCGGATCATCGGGCAGATCGAAGGCATTCTCCAGGGACGGCTGGATCGGTTCTATGGCTCCGGCAGAAAGGCCGATGGCGGTGCCCAATCGATCTATGAACGGGCCCCGCTCCGGCGTCCGTAGATGAGGAAGAAGGAGGGCGCGGTCGTACCTGCGCGCATCCGTCCGGCCAAGTACATCTTATCCCGCTCCCTGATTTCCCTACAATTCCGGGCGGAGGTGCTGAAGCGTCTGATCGCAGCAGTTCTGAGATTGACGCGACACCCTCGCTTCTGGTAGACTATCTTTCAGCAATTCTCTCTTGAAGCATTGTCTTGTGTGCCGGTAGGCAGGCGGCTGTTCTTCTGTCAGGTGTTGGGGGGATGGAGGACCAGAAATGGTTGCGGTCGTGTCTCCCCGAAGCGTGCGCAGGCTCGTTCTGCTGCTGGTTGTCTCCACATCATGTCCCGTGGTCCAAGGCGATTTCCGCCCGGAGCAGCAGGTGATCACCACAGAGGCCGCTGGGGCAACCTGCGTCTATGCGGCGGACCTGGACGGCGATGGCGACTTGGACGTCCTCTCGGCTTCTGAGGGCGACGATAAGATTGCCTGGTACGCCAATGACGGGGCGGGCCGGTTCGGACCCCAGCAGGTGATCACCAGAGAAGCCGACTATGCACAGTGCGTCTATGCGGCGGACCTGGACAGCGATGGCGACCTGGATGTCCTCTCGGCTTCTTGGAGAGACAACAAGATTGCCTGGTATGCCAACGACGGGACGGGCCAGTTCGGACCCCAGCAGGTGATCACCACAGAGGCATACGTAGGAGCAACTTGTGTCTATGCGGCGGACCTGGACGGCGATGGCGACCTGGACGTGCTATCGGCCCGTGAGTACAAGATAGCTTGGTATGCGAACGACGGCTCGGGCCGGTTTGGACCCCAGCAGGTAATAACCACAGAGGCCGTTGGGGCGACCTCCTATGCGGCGGACTTGGATGACGATGGCGACCTGGATGTGTTGTCGGCTGGCAAAAGGGACGGTAGGATTGCCTGGTATGTGAACGACGGCTCAGGCCAGTTCGGCAGTCGGCAGGTGATCACCACAGCAATCACCATCGACGCCTGTGTGTGCGCGGCGGACCTCGATGGCGATGGCGATATGGACGTGCTCTCGGCTTCTGCCTGGGATAACAAGATTGCCTGCTATGCAAACGATGGCTCAGGCCGATTCAGCAGCCAGCGGGTGATCGCCACAAAAGCCCGTCCGGCCACCTGTGTGCACGCGGCGGATCTGGATGGCGATGGCGACCTCGACGTACTCGCAGCTGGTTACACTATGCGATTCCCTCAGGGGGGGAGGAGATTGGGTGGTTGGGTAGCATGCTATGCGAACGACGGATTGGGTCAGTTCAGCAGCCCACAGGTGATCACCACAGACACCGATTATGCAACTTATGCAACCTGTGTGTACGCCGCTGACCTGGATGGCGACGGCGACTTGGACGTCCTCTCGGCTTCTTATTATTATCTGGGGGATTCCGTGAGCAGCACAATAGCCTGGTATGCCAACGACGGGACAGGCCAGTTCGGATCTCAGCAGGTGATCACCACAGAGGCCGATTGGGCGACATGCGTCTATGCGGCGGACTTAGACGGTGATGGCGACTTGGATGTCCTGTCGGCTTCTGAGGGGGACGACAAGATTGCCTGGTATGCCAACGACGGGACGGGCCACTTCGGACCCCAGGAGGCGATCACCACAGAGGCCGTTTCTGCACAATGCGTCTATGCGGCGGACCTGGATGGCGATGGCGACTTGGATGTGCTCTCGGCCTCTAACGGTCGCTATCCCGCGTATGACGGCGAGATCGCCTGGCATCAGAACGACGGAGCGGGGCAGTTCGGCAGCCAGCAGGTGATCGGCACAAAGGCCCGTGGGGCCAACTCTGTGTATGCGGCGGACCTGGATGGCGATGGCGACTTAGACGTGTTGTCGGCCTCTTATGTCTACAATGTCAACATGGATATCGTCCACGATTCAGAGATTGCCTGGTACATGAACGACGGATCGGGCCAGTTCGGCGCCCGGCAGGTGATCAGTACAGCGGCGGTGGGTCCAAACTGCGTGTACGCGGCAGACCTGGATGGTGATGGCGACATGGACGTGCTCTCCAGTTCCTGGGATGGCGGCCAGATTGCCTGGTATGAGAACGAGTGAATGATTTGCCCTACGCGGGCGACCTCTGGGCGGATTCGGACCCCAGCAGGTGATCACCACGGAGGCCGATGGGGCGGAGTGTGTCTATGCGGCGGACCTGGACGGCGATGGCGATCTGGACGTCCTCTCGGCTTCTTATTACGATGACAAGATCGCGTGGTATGCCAACGACGGGACGGGTCACTTCGGGTCCCAGCAGGTGATCACCACCGTAGCCCTTGAGGCAAACTGTGTCTATGCGGCGGACCTGGATGGTGATGGCGACTTGGACGTCCTCTCCGCCTCTTGGGCGGACAACAAGATCGCTTGGTATTCCAACGACGGATTGGGCCATTTCGGACCCCAGCAGATAATCAGTACGGCGGCTGTTGGTGCAAACTCCGTCTGCGCGGCAGACCTCGACGGGGACGGCGACTTGGACGTCCTCTCGGCTTCTGCGGGAGACGACAAGATCGCCTGGTACGAGAACGAGTGAATGACTGGCAGGATTGCGTGGCATCGCAGTGTCTGGAGGGGCCACTTCAGACGCCATCCAAGATGCTGCCGGCCCGGATTATCCCAGATCGTCGTGTGAGTTGATTCCCGAAAACTGACCTCCCGTCCTTCCCACATCATCGCAGGGTGCCGTCCGTCGGATGCTTAGTATCTACGCGGGCGCCCAAGGCGCACGCGAACCGTGGCGTGTGATCTCAGAAAAGCCCGTGGTCGGTGACTGCTTCTGTCCGGCTGTCGATCCTTTCGGGGCAGTCGTCACCTGAGATGTCGCAGTATCGGCATTCGCCCCAACTGGGGGCCTTGTGAGCGGGTTCTGGTCCGCCAATCGTCAGGACTGTCTTTCGGAACAACTCCTTGAGATCGGCATCGATCTTCGAGGCGGGAACGTCCACCACCGTGCCGCCGTAGATGATACGTCCATCCAGTTTCCGCCCCTTCCATGGACCCTCCACGTGCGGCAGCGCCAGCATATACACCAGGACCTGGAAGTGATCGGAATGACGTGGGGTCCCGGTCTTACAGTCCTCCACGTAGGCCTCTGATCCCCGAATGGCCACGAGATCCGGTTTGCCTGACACCTCGATTCCGGTCTGGCCCATGAGCGTGAAAGAATTCTGGTCTTCGGCGTAAACGGTGAAGCCCTCAGCCTCCAGTTCGGCTTTACGGGCACGAAGCAGTTGCGCATGATCCGCGGTCCATTTGGCCAGATCCAGACCGCTGGGTACCTTCTCCCAGATGTAGTGGGAACGGAACCAGGACGCCCATTCGCATTGCTTCTCGCCCGCCATCAGCTTGGAGAGCCAACTGACCCAGATGAAGGGATTGGATCGTTTGACGGACGAACTCGGGAAGGCGTCCGCTGGGGCGGACGGGATCGTCGTTCTGTCCGCGGGCTCTGCCAAGGGCGTCTTTTCATGGTTCATATTGCTTCATGTGTGGACACGCCCCGTTAAAAACCTTTCGGTGTGTTGGGGTCCTTGGTGGCTACGGCAGGTCACAGAGACTATGTGCGGTTTACGCGTGGGCCGGATTTTCAGAGCCATGAGGTCCTGAAGGTGTGTCGTTACTCTGAAGTGGTGGGAAAAGTTTATAAAAAGGCCCTGTCTTTGATAGCCGGAAATGAGCCTGTACGATCGACGTAGCCGGCAGTGCATTACATCAAAGACAATCATCAATACTGTAGCCCATATCGATCGACTTGACGCGTAAACCTCACTACCTCTTTGCTTGTGCGAACCTCTCCGGCGGTCCGATTCTGTTTGACCGGAATCATACGCGTGAGCCCCCGTCCCCAGGGGCCAGCGAGTGAGAAGGCAGCCCGTTACCTTGCATCCTGCCCCGTGCCATCCGCGATCGGCGTGGCCAGACTCCTGAGCTCGGCAAGCTGTCTTTCCGCGACCGCATCGCTCAGATCGTCAGGAACGAAGAGGTAATAGTCCTCTGAGACGCGGGTCAGGGCGCGTAACGCCCGTGCTTCTTCCGGGGGCCGGTCCAGGTACAGAGAGCCGTCTTCGTAGTCGGCGTCCCAGAGGATTGCATCAGCCAGTTCCTGGATTTGAAAGTCCCACTCGTCACGATCCTGACACGTGGGATTGGGGATCTCTTCCCCCTCCATAGCCTGCCGGGCGGCGACCACCAGGTTGCGGGAAGGCGTGCCCAGTTCAGGCTCATCGATTTCCAGCATCACAATTTCTCGAAGCTTCTCAAAGACAGCGGCGATGCCCCCCTCCAACGCGGCGGTCAGTTCCACTACGGGAGTGTCTGGGCAGAGCAATCCTCTGCCAACGGTCACCAGGACCGCAACCTTCTGCCCGTAAGTCAGGTCATCGAAGCAGTTCACGCCCGAGGGATAGTCCTCCAACCGGTCCATGAACGCTTCGTCCAGCAGGCAGAGCAATGCCTCGGCGAAGACCCTCGCCTCTGCTCCATCCAATGTCCGTTCGCCGCACGATGTCCGCCACATGCACGATCCTATTCACGTTTCTCGGCTGCCATTGCCCATGAGTGCAAGGCAACTAACGAGAAAATGGGACTGGTCGCAGTCCCTTTCATTCTGAAGAAGATCGTACTGGGAAGATCGCATGTTGACCAGATCATAGAGGCCCTTTCGCCTGCGAAAGAAGCTGCTTCCCCTCTTCCGTGAGCCGAATGGTCATCCGCCGGCCGGTGTGCGTGGTTTCCAGATGTTCCTCGATCAAGCCTTCATCGAGAAGACTTGATTTCAGTTTCTGACCCTGTCTGGCAGACAGACCGAGCCGTTTGTACCGGGCCGCGACACCGCTATCGGGATAGTCCACGACATCCCTCAGGAAGGCGATTTCCAGGCGGTTCATAGGGGCGCCGTCGCCTTCTTCCGTGGACCCGTGTTCCTCTGCCGCCGTATCATCGGACACCTGATCCTCCGTGCCCAACTGGGACACCTTGTCCTTCATATACTCCCGAATCTGCTCATCAGTCACCCGGCCCTTTTCAATCCTGAACTCGGGGATCGAGATGAGGAAGGGCCTGGGGATCCTGCCTTGGAGCTTGACCACGGCCTGGCCCACCTCCAGGGTGCCGAGCACGTCCTTGCCGGTTTCCAACAGGAGGGTCCCGGACATGGCGTTGATGTCCGCCCGGTTGCTCATACTCATACAGATCGTGGCGTAGCTGTTGGCCAAGGCAAAACCGGAGAGCTTGGAGGGCATCTGGTCCAGGAGGATCAGGCTGACGCCGAACTCCCGGATCTCCCGATAGGTGGTGTCCATGACCGACTCCGCCCCGGTCAGCGAGGTCCGTTGTCCGCTCAGGATATGGTGGGCCTCCTCGATCAGGATGCACCGGTCGAAACGCTCCCGTACATTCTCCGCCATCTTCTTGTGATGGAGATAGAGCAGGCAGGCCTGGACGAAGAAGGTCTTATCCGCCTGCGAGAGGCCGTCCAATTCGAGGATGACGTTGCCGTCCAGGATATGGTCGATGCTTCGATTGCTGGAGGAGTTGAGCAGGTCGCCCATGCCCCCGAAACACAGCGATGAAAGGGCCCGCAGGGTCGAGGAGAGCCAGCCCGCCTCCCGACCTCGGGTGTCCATGGTCCGGGCCTTGGCCAGGACATCTTTGAACGTGGGCCATCGCGCTACCAGGTTCTCATAGACGCCGGCCTCTTCGTATACCGCATCCACCGCCTGCTGGAGTAGAAAGAGCACCCCGTTGCCCAGGCAGTAGGCGTGGGCGATCACCTCATTGAGCTTCTTGAGCCAGGTCTTGGGATCGGTCCCGGCGGGCGGGATCAGGGGATTGAACGTCAGGGGCGCGATATTCCTGCCAATCGTATAGACCTCGACATCGTGGAATTCCGGCCATGCCAGGAGGTCGCGATAGTTCCGCTTCCAGTCGAAAACGAGGAACGGCTTGTCATGCTGGACCAGGGTCTTGAGAATTGAGAATCCGATGTTCGTCTTACCGCTGCCGGACCGGCCCAAGATGGCCATGTGCTGGATCCATTCGTTCTCGCGGAGGCCGAAGGGATACAGGTGCTTTCCGGAGTAGAGCACCTCGCCGATTGGATATTCGCCCCGCGCCTGTTCTTCTGATGGCGGGATGAGCTCTGCCTCCTCCTGGCCGAGGTTCTGGGGGATATGTTTGGCCGCCAAGAGTTCAAGATAGTGCTCGATCTGCTCCCTGCCGTCAGGGTCCTCCGCCAGATAGGCGGCATAGATCTGATCCATCCTGACGCCCAGGATCGGCCGCAGCCGCAGGCATAACTGCCGGATATTGCTGAAATTGGCCCTATCCACCATGTCCGTCCTCCACGCCGCAGAGCAAATCCTTGCGGTGTCTTGTGGCACTGTAGGTGGCGGCATCCTCGAAGAGCTGTTGTCGGATCTCGGTGCTGTCCTTCCAGAAGCCCAGTTCCTCATCATGCCGTTGCTTCTCCAGGTCGAGGATGGTTTTTTCGAGGGTCTGCTGGGTCCTGCCACCGTCGAGCGGAAAGTGCATCTTGATGATGGAGAGTTTCTCCTGGAACTCCATCAGGCGTCGGTCGATGTCTTTCACGTGGCTCTTATGGAGCAGTGCCCTTTCATAGAGAGTATTTGCGAAATGGCGCAGAGAGATCCTCTGCTGCCGGGCCTGGTTGCCGAAGACCTGCTCGGCGACCGTCGATGCCTGCGGGCCGCAATAGGTACTGAGAGCCTCGCTCAGGAGAATTGCATCTGGCCTGAATCGATCGAAGTAGCCGTTCCTGGGCCATTGAAGGAGCGAATCGTACGGCTGGCGTTGCAGCTCGCCGCCAGAGTACGGACTACGATAGAAGTATGACTCTCCGGCCTGGGCGGGTGGGTTGTATGCCATGGTGTAACTCCAAAGTGGTACTATATGGATATTGGAGTACTTAAATCTTTCGGTTGCGGTGTGGGGCGCCATGCCGCGGGTTATTAACCTATGCGAACCGCATCTGCAGGATGGCCAGCAAGATGCCCGGGTCAAAGGTCAACTGAATCCTGTTGGTGTAGGTGCGGTTGACCTTGGTGGACAGCAGAACGATCAGCCCGAGGCTCTGCAAGTAAGACAGGGTGGAGTAGAAAGCCATGTAGGAGAATCGAACATGATGTCCCGCCGGGCCTTCTCAAAGTGTTCCCGCAGCGGCACCTCCGGCTCCAGGGCGGACAGGTACAGGGTCTTGATGGCGACCCGGACATCGGAGTTGGTATTCTTAACGGTCATGGCGGCGATCTGGGCGATGGTCTGCTCGGGGACAGACTCCAGGCCGACCTTGGCCCGCTCCATGAGAATCCCTTCAATCTCGCCGGCCGTGTAGCTGCCAAAATGGATGATCTCCGGCTGGAGGGTACTCTGGGTGCTCTCGTCCAGGAAGCTCAGGAACTTGGGGTTGTTGCTCAGGAGCAGGGCCATATGGTTCCTGGGCGAGCGGCTGATGAGATAGAGAATGTCCTTGTGCCGGTCCTTGTCACTGATCAGATCGACCTCATCCAGCACGAAAACGATCCGGCCTGGCCGGGAGTCCTCAAACTTCTGCCACAGTTCATCCAGGCTGCAGCCCCGGGGCCGCAGGCCCAACAAGGAGGCCAGGATTTTGAAGCTGGTATTGTGCTGGCGGCAGTTGGCATAGGCGAACGCAGGCTGGCCCTGGTCGGACATGACCTTCATGAGGTACCGCGCGAAGACGCTCTTACCCGATCCCCGGGAGCCCAAGATCAGCACGTTGTTGGCGATCCCGGTCTGCTGGTAGCGGAGCAGGGCATCTATGACCGGCTTGACCTCCTCACGCATGAGGGGCTTTTCCGGAACATAGTTGAAGTCGAAGACCTCGAAGTTGCGGATCCGGCTGGTGCCGGCGTCAAAATGCCTCTTTCTGTCTGCCAGGTATTGCTCGATATCCATGGGACGTGTAAACCTCACCGCACGCGTAAAGCGCCGGGGGTTTATAAACCTGCCGATACCCAAGGGAACGGTGGATTAGGACCGGGGCCGTGAAGTCCGGAAGAAAACGGGCTTCGCACCCTGTCATTCACAGATATTCGGTGAAGCGAATGCCGGGTACGTTCTGCTTTTGGCTTGGGAAAAGAGCCAGAAATGGGTGCCGGCGGCACGATCCTGAGGCGGATTGCGAGCCGCCGGGGTGCCCCAACGGAGGCGTAATCCTCACTTTTCCGCCATGGGCTGGCGTTTCGTAGAAGTGTCGGCCGGCGGCCTCCGGGGAGAGCCGGGGCATGTGGCTTTCAGCCTTCTTCCTGGGGCTCGGGACGTTCCTGCACGTATTCAATGACGGGCTCGGCCTCCTGGGCCTCCGATTCGGCTTCCGGTTGGTCCCGCTCGGGCGCCGACATAGGGCGCTCGGTTGGCTGGCCCACCTTGAGGTACTTCTCGACCCGCAGGCCGGCCTTGAGCGCAAAGAGGTTGCGGCTCTGGTTGCCAACCGCCCGTTCGAACAGGTCCGCCTTCTGGCGGATCTGGCTCATCTGGTTCTTGATCGTAGTGGCGGACTTGTTCAGGATCTTCCCCACGTCCGCATAGGACATCCACTGCCCCGAATGGCACTGCCGTCCACAAGGCGTGCGATACCAGGGGTTTATGTTTTCTGCAGTTGCTCACGGAGTTGCTCTCGGGGTCGTTGCATGAGGGGGTAGCGGTGGCGACGGCGTTTGAGGACCCGTGGCTCGATGCGGC
>DATIKY010000170.1:0-1634 GCA_035476995.1 Sedimentisphaerales bacterium
GGGCTGGATGAGCAAGTGTCGCGCGATTCTGATTCGATACGCCAAGAAATCATGCAACTACCTGGGCCTGATCCAATTGTGTTGCGGCCTGCTCTGGTATCGCCGTCTCCATCGCCTGAGCCTTTTGAGATAGTTACTAAACCATGGATATCCTCTCCGTCCTGTTGATCTTGTCTTGTCTGTTGCTGCTCGGGTCGAGCCGGTTGCACGTCGCGATCCGCGTGGTCGCGGCCCAGGGCTTCCTGCTGGGAATCCTCCCGGTGGTTCGGTCGATGCCGGACATCTCCGCGGGCATCTGGATCTTGAGCGTCAGCACGATCCTCTCCAAGGGCCTCGTGCTGCCCTGGCTGATGAGGATCTGCCTCCGCAACTCGGAGATCCGCCGGGAAATCGAACCCTTCGTCGGGTTCGGTGCATCCCTGCTCTGCGGAACCGGCCTTCTGGCCCTGGCGGTCTGGGTCACGACTCGCATGCAACTGACACAGAGCGAGGCGCCCGCGGTGCTGATGATCAGTTCGTTCTTCCTGGTGTTCGTGGGCCTGTTCATCATGGTCACGCGGTGAAAGGCCATCACGCAATCTCTGGCCTACCTCCTCCTGGAGAACGGCGTCTACGGCGTCGGCGTCGGCATGAGCCTGGAGTTCCCGTTCGTCGTAGAACTCGGCATCCTCCTGGACGTCTTCGTGGGCGTGTTCCTCATGGGCAACCTCCTCTTTCACTTGGATCGTGAGTTCGAACACATGGACGCGGACAAGCTGACGGAGTTGTCCGATCTGTCGGAATCGGCGGTGGCCGCCAGGGAGGAAATCGCATAATGCTTCTACTACCAATCCTCCTGATTCCCACGGCCGCAGGCGTCGCGTCGTATCTGATCCGTGCCAATTCTCTTCGCCGGACGATGTGGTTCACCGCGGCTGCGGCGCATCTGGTCCTGTCGGTCCTGGCTGCGATGTCCCCTGAAACCTTGCCGCTTGGAGACTGGATCGGACTGGACGCCCTCAGCGCGATCTTCCTGGTCCTGACGAGCACGCTGTTCCTCGGAGCCACCGTATACGGGTTTGGCTACCTGGACCGCGAGCCCGTCGCGCCGCAGCCCGACTCGGAAGACGGAAGCCTCATCCGAAACGAACCCGAGCCGGTCTTCACCGGCAGCATCCTCCTGCTGCTGGCGACGATGAGCCTGGCGATCGTCAGCCGGCATCTGGGCCTGCAGTGGGTAGCGATCGAAGCCACGACGCTGGCCAGCGCCCCACTGATCTATTTCCATCGCACCCGCCGGTCGCTGGAGGCCGCGTGGAAGTATTTGATCCTGTGCTCGGTGGGCATCGCGGTGGCACTGCTGGGCATCTTCTTCATCGTGATGGCGATGCAGGGCGCGCACCGCGACCTGACGCTGACCGCCCTGCTCCAGCAGGCGAACGTGCTGAATCACAAGTGGCTGTCCACCGCGTTCCTCTTCATGCTCGTCGGCTACGGAACCAAGATGGGCCTGGCCCGAATGGCACTGCCGTCCACAAGGCGTGCGATACCAGGGGTTTATGTTTTCTGCAGTTGCTCACGGAGTTGCTCTCGGGGTCGTTGCATGAGGGGGTAGCGGTGGCGACGGCGTTTGAGGACCCGTGGCTCGATGCGGC
>DATIKY010000171.1:0-10539 GCA_035476995.1 Sedimentisphaerales bacterium
AACTGCGTGAGGAAACCGCCGCATGGGAGAAGAGCCGTGACGGGGCCGAGGTGAAAGTGAACTGGCAGTTCACCACGGCAGACGCCAGGACAAAGCTGAAACGTCTCTATCCATCAATGGATGGGTAATGGAGCACTAGACAGTCTCAAGGTTGAAGTGTCGAGTTTCAAGCGAAGCCAACAGGTCTTTCGCCGCTTCAAACTTAAAACTACCCTCTGACATACGGATTGGTCCGCTTCTCGCGTCCGATCGTCGTCCGCATTCCATGGCCGGGGTAGACGACCGTCGCGTCCGGCAGCGTGAACAGCCTGGTGCGGATGCTGGCGAGCAACTGACTCTCGTCGCCGCCGGGAAAGTCCGACCGACCGATTCCGCCGGCGAACAGGGCATCTCCCGCAAACACTACACCGTCTTTGGCTTCATAGAGGCAGATTCCGCCGGGAGTATGGCCGGGCGTGTGAAGCGTTTTGAGCCTGACGCCGGCCAGATCGATCGTGTCGCCGTCCTCCAGCAGGACGTCCGCGGGCCCCGTCGTGAAATGCCTGCCAACGAACAACGACAGGTTTTCCTGCGCATCCCCCAGCATGGGCGCGTCCTGCCTGTGGATGTACACCCGCATCTGCGGGAAGAGATGCCGCACCTCCGCCAAGCCGACGATGTGGTCTGCGTGGCCATGCGTCAGAACGGTCGCGACCGGGTTCAGATGCTGCCCCTGGAGCAACTCGATCAAAGGATCGGGCTCCGCCCCTGGATCGATGACCAGACAATCCGTCGCGGCTTCGTCCGCGCGGACGACATAGCAGTTCGTCTCAAGATCACCCAGAGCGCGTCGGTCTATCTTCAAGCGAACTCCTCACTCACCTGGTCTGGTTCGGTTCAGCCGCCTGCGGGGTCGTCGTCGGAGCGTCCAGAGACAAAGCCGGCACGAGGGTCGAAGCCGACTCCTCTTTGACCTCGGCAGGCTTGTCCTTCGATTCGAGCAGGTCCGCCTGGGACATCAGAAGATGCTTGGATTTCCATTCGGGAATCTCGTAGATCCAGTTCTTGTGCCGCAGCGTGAAACGCTGGGCGGCTTCCTGGGCCATGAGAATCGCCTCTTTCTTCTTCAACTCCTCGGGCGAATCCTGTTTCGAAGGGTCGATCGCCACCTTGGCGGGGCTGGTGTACACCGCCCTCGCCTTCAAATACGTCTTGTCGCCCTTTGGGGCCAGTTCCAGCGTGTATTCGGTCGAGTCGTCCATGCGGGCCACGTACTTGTGGTCGAAGGTCAGCCCCTCCATCCGAGCGGGGGTGTTGACGTCGTCGAAACGCAGCCCCTGCAGAGCGGTGAACACGCTCTTGACGTCGGTCTCCTTGAGCTTCTTGTCGGCCGGTACGCCGTCCATGAGGACGCCGTCGCCGCCGCTCTTCTCGGCCCGCAACACGTAGGAACCCTGGGGAGTGGTGACCGTCACCATGTTGACGTCCTCCCGCTTGACCGAGGCGATTTCCTGATTGACGTAATCCAGGGCCCTCGTGCGAATCCACGGCGAATCGTTCGTCAGGTACACGTCATTGCTCGACGCCTCGCGGACATAGGTGCCCTGATCCTCGCGGGTCTTGCCGATGACGATGCCGGCCAGGAGGGAGCTGTCGGCCTTGAAGAACTTAATGAACCCCTTGGACTTCTCTTGCCCGACCTCCAGTTCCTCATGGTTGGCCACGTCGCTCGTGTAGCGATCCACGGTCTTGATGTCCAGGGCTTTGGTGATCAGATCGTTGATCTGCTTGGCGTCCGCGGGATAGTTGATGTCCGCGACGACGAACTGACCGCCCTGCCGACGGATCTTGACCTGTTCTGTGCCCTGGCCCACGCTGAGACTGTCGATCATGGCCGTGTCGAGCCCCTGGATCAGGTAAGCCGGACCGGAGAGCTTCCCCCGGTTGCCGACGGATGTGCGCGCCGTAAGTACCGCCAGAAAAACCATTGCCGCCGCGACGACGGCCAAGATGCCCAGCTTCTGGTTGCTCATCGAAAAAACTCCTCTATCGATCTTTGACGTGTGACGGTTGATGGTTGATCTGAGACATCGTCCATCCACATCGACAATCCGATATCAACAATCACAAATGCTATGCGTCGCTCGCGTGGCTGATGTAATGCCGCCTTCGGACGCTTCGCCAGATTCCCAGGACCGCCGCGACGACCAGGATCACGCTCGGGACCGCCGCGATGTTGACCATCTTGAGCTGGTTGCCGAGCTGATCGGTCCGAACCGTGCTCTTCTCCTTGATGGCCCGCAGGCGTTTCTGCGCGTCCCGGATCTTCATCTCCAGCTCGCGTTTGGTTTTGACAATGTCGCTGCCCAGGATCTTCTGCTCGTCCTCGCCCTTGGCGGACGAAACCAGCTCCTGTAGTTTCTGGTTGAAGCCGTCGATCTGGGCATTGACCAGGGCCACTTCGTCGGCGCTGGCCCGCTCGGCCTCCCGCTCGATCTCGTCCACCACGGTGAACGGCCGCTTGAAGTTGCCTCGCGATCGGATCGCGATCAGGTCGCCCGAGCCGCCGAGTTCTTCAACCGTATTCATCAACAGCGCGCCGTTGTCGCCCACGACCATCTTGCCGAAGATCGAATTGGCGTAGGCCAACTGATCGCTGATGAAGTCCACGTCGGAGAAGACCACGACGGCGCAGTCGGCCGTCGCTTCCGTCAGACCGGTGATGCGCTTCCTGATCATCTGGGATTCGTTCGGATCGTTGGGATCGGCGGGAGCGTCGGTTTCGACCTCGATGCCCTCCGGGAAGCTGCTCTTGAACCGTCCGGTGACGAGATATCCCATGGCGACGGGCCGGTCGCCGTCAACGAAGCCGGCCATCATCTTGGCCGGATCGGGGAACATCAGTTCGAACGGGCTGCCCACCTTCCAGGCATTTCCGCTCTTGGTGGTCGTCACGAGAGGCGTCCGCTGAATCGCGGGTTTCGCCCCCTCGTCCGCCTGGGCGTCGATCTCGGTCAGAACGCCTGCGAACAGCGTGCGGACCTCGTTGAGTTCGGTCGTGATCGGGTTGTCCCGATTGAAACAATCGCGATTGAGCGCGAGGTATCCGATGATCTTTTCGGCTCTCGCATTGCGGCTTACCGCGGCCTCCATGGCCAGCGACCGGTCGCCTGCGAACGTGTTGGCGGGCATCTCCAGGCCCCAGGTCCGCATCAGCCGATCCAGGCTGGAGTTCTGATTCTCCACGCTCATCTGCATGGGGTTCCGCTGCGGACGGTCCGCGATGCAGTGCGGGTCCACGCAGACGATGGTCCGGCCGCCCTTGAGGACGAACTGGTCGATCGCGAACTGCGTCTGTTCGGACAAGTCCTTCGGGTGCACGACGATCAGGACGTCCACGTCGTTCACCTCGTTGACGTCCGTGGCGACCGTGGTCACCTCGTATTTGTTCCGAAGCTGCTCGACGAAGGTCCACGGCGGCTGAGGCTGCTGGCCCTGCATCTGCATCATCCGGGCCATGTAGTCGCTGGCGTCCTGTCCCATCACCGGCAGCGAGCTCAAGACTCCGATCCTCTTTTTCTGCTTGGTGATCGCGGTGTCGATCAGGTAGCTGATGTCGTATTCGACGAAATTGTGCCGATCGGGCGAAAAGAAGGGAATCACCTTGTCGACGCCGAACTGCGTCTGGATGGCCAGGCCGAAGAAGAAGTTCTCGTTCTCGGTGATCGGGAACCGCTGGAGCCCCAGCCGCATGGCCTGCTCCTCGTCGTCGGAGAATGGACGCGGATCGATCACCTCGAGCTTGACCTTCCCGCCGGAGTGCGCCACGTATTCGTCCAGAAGCGACTTGACGAATTCGAAGTAGTTCGTGAAGTACTGGATCTGATCCGGGGCCTTCATGGCCGCCTTGCGGGCGAAGTACAGTCTCGCGGTGATCGGCTGGTTGAGCCGACCGAGGATGGCTTTGGTCCCGTCGGACAGGGTGTACAGGCCCTGTTCGGTGACGTCCACCTTCACGCGGCTCCCGATGTTCTGACAGATGCTGATGCCGCTGAACGCGATGATCAGGATCAGAACGGCACCCAGTATGGCTCGAAGTGTGCGGTTCATCAACTGGCCTTCCTTTCATCCAAAACGACCGTGCAGGCCGCCACCCAGCCCGCGATCAACACGACAAAATACGCGATGTCGTTGAATCGCACGACGCCCCGTTGCAGGGAGGCGAAATGCTCCTGCAGGCTCATAGTCCCGATGGCCGAGACGAGCCCTGCGGGCAGGAACGTCGAGAGGTAATTCAGCATCGACGGCAGACCCGCCACCACGAGCACCAGGCAGGCGACGACCGACAGCACGAACGCGATAACCTGGTTCTTCGTCACCGCTGAGAACAAACAGCCGACGGCCAGAAACGAACCCGCCATCAGGAAGCTGGCCAGGTACCCTGTCGCGATCAGGCCCCCGTCGGGGTTTCCGAGGTAGAAGACCGTGAGCACCATGGGGAACGTCAGCGACAGGGCAATGCCCAGGAAAACCCAGGCGGCCAGGAACTTGCCCAGGACGGCCTGCGTGGTCGTGATGGGAAGGGTGAACAGAAGCTCGACCGACCCCACCTTGCGCTCCTCGGCCCACAGCCGCATCGCGGTCGCCGGAACCATGAAGATCATCAGCCAGGGCAGGTTCACGAAGAACGTGCGCATGTCCGCCTGACGCAACTCGAAGAACTTCTCCCGATTGAATGTCAGGAACCCGGCCGCGATCAGAAAGATGACCAGGAACACATAGGCCAAAGGCGTCGCAAAGTAGCTTTTCAGCTCCCTCTTGAATACCGCCCAGAAACTGTTCATGAAGACACTCCTTGGAAATCTGAAGTTTCAAGTGTTCAGTTTGAAGTGCAGAGACGGTTTCTCGACACTTCACACTTCTCACTCTTTTTCATCTTCGTGACTTTGCGGAAGATCTCTTCGAGACTGACCTTGTGCTGCTCCTTGAGCTGCCTGGGGGTCGAGTCCACGAGGACCTTGCCTTTGGCGACGATGATCGTCCGCGAGCAGACGGCCTCCACCTCTTCAAGAATGTGGGTGGAGATAATGATGCATTTGTCCTTGCCCATGCTGGTGATGAGCTGGCGGACGTCGTGCTTCTGATTGGGGTCGAGGCCGTCTGTGGGCTCGTCGAGGATGAGCACCGACGGGTCGTGGATCAGCGCCTGGGCGAGGCCGACGCGGCGTTTGTAGCCCTTCGAGAGCGTCTCGATCGTCTGGTGATAGACCGAATCGATGGAGCACATCGGCACCACGCGATCGAGGGCCTTCTTGCGCTCGGCGCCTTTGATCCGGCGGACGTCGCAGATGAACCTGAGGAACCCCCCCACCGTCATCTCGCCGTAGGCCGGGGAGTTCTCCGCCAGGTAGCCCAGCGACCGCCGGACCCCGAGGGGGTCCTTGAGGATGTCGTGCCCGCACACGCTGGCGGTGCCGCCGTCCGGGCGGATATAGCACGTGATCATTCGCATGGCGGTGGTCTTGCCGGCACCGTTAGGGCCCAGGAGGCCGAGCACCTGGCCCTTCTCCACGCTGAATGAAATGCCGTCAACAGCAACTACCGGCCCAAAACTGCGCCGCAGTTCTTTGACTTCGATCATATCCATCTCCAAACCATTTGCGATTCACTATTGACTATTCACTATTTTGGCTTGGCCGGGACGCAGCCGAACTCGCCGAAATCCAAATTTCGGAACGGGCTGCGTTGCTGCCGCGCCCTGCGTGTCGACCTTCAATCGAAAATCGTAAATAGTACATCCCACGGGGGTAAACCGTATTAATGTACGGCTTGCCACCCGGCAGTCAAGACCCATGGCCCGATTATTTTGGCCTCCGCAGGAAGCGTCGGACCCTGGCCCGGGAACCACCCGGGCGATTAACCTCTTAATACGAAACAGGGTTCGTGCTTGTTTGGGTCTGGGCCTTGCGGCCGATCGCACAATGCGAGAATAGGATCCGCAGAAACACCGATGCGGTGTTCGTCGGGCCCAAGCAAGATGAGACTTTGCCCCTGAAAAGACCGATAAACCATGGCTTGACCACCCCTGCATGTGCTCAAGACAACATATCGCCAGCGTCTCGGGACGGTCTGGCGCCAAATCGAGCCGGCAGACCTGTCGCGATCCCGACCGCTCGCGCTACACCAGCTCGACTTTGTCCCATTTCGTATGCACGGGATTGGCCTTGACCAGATGGATCTCCTGCTCCTGGAATTTCCGGACGATTTCCAGGTTGATCCGCGTCCGCGTCTGAAGATTCGACGCTTCGGGCTTGATCCAGTACAGAAGCATGATGTCCCGCGAGTATTCGGTGATGGCGAAGAAACCGGTTACGACCTTCTCCTGGGTGTCCGGGTCGGACTGGGCGATGGTCTTAAGCAAATCCATGGCCCGTTGAATCTGCTCGCTGTCCATATCGGGCGTCAACCGGTATACCGCGAAGACCTGGCGGCCGTTCTCCGTTTCCACATTGACCACGTCGGAGCGCGCCACCAGTTGGTTGGGGATCGTGACGATCCGGCCTTCATAGCGGGTCCGGATCCTCGTGCTCCGCATCCCGATGGCCGTGACGACGCCGTCGTAGCCCTGCACCTGAATCCGGTCCCCGGCGCGGAACGGTTTGTCCAGAAAGATGGCGACGCTGCCGAAGAAATTGGCCGCGGAGTCCTGGATCGCCAGAGCGACCGCCAAGCCTCCGATCCCCAATCCGGCCAGAATCGTCAGGACATCGTATCCGGCGTTGTCGAGCGCAGTGATCAGGGCGATCGTCCAGATCGCGACCTTCACCCCCCTGCTGATGATCGGAATCAGGTGATCGTCGAGGTCGCTTTCGGTCTTCCTGGCAAGCGGGATGAGGTACTCTCTCACCGCGGCATCGAATATGCGCGTCAGCAGCCAGGCCGCATCGAGGATGACCAAGGCCCACGCGATCTTGCCGACGGCGGTAGCGGCATCCTCCGGCAGAGTCAGCGTATGCAGGCCGTACCAGATGCCTGCGATGATGACCCCGAAGACAATCGGCTCTTCGAGCAGATCGATGAGAATGTCATCGACTTTGGTTCGGGTCTTTGCGGCGGCCCGTTTGATCGTTCTTCCGATCAGCCAATACAAAACTCTTGCCAGGACCACCGACACGATGCCGATCACGGCGGCCGTGGTCCAAGCTCCGATCGTATTGCCGTAAAAAGTCTTGCTGAACATGATCTCCCTGGAGGCGGCCCTGTCGCCTGGCTACTTGCCGTCTCCCGCCGGAAAGATCCCCGGGACAGGAGGACTCAGAAGCACGCGGACATCCGGGCGCCGGAGCGACTTATCCAGTTCCTTCAACTGTTTCTCAATCTCCGCCAGCGTGGCGGCGTAGTACAACTCGGTGTGGAAGAAGAACATCGCCGTATCGGCGTCCACCACATGGATCTGCCCTTTCTTAAGCTCGGGCATGAGCAGCACCTTGCCGACGCTGAAGTTCCTCAGACGCATTTCCTCGATGCCGCCGTTGAGGACGGCGATCCTCTTGAGCACCAGCGCCCGACGCAGGCGGACGATGTCCGAGTCGTTCTGAATGAGAATCGTGTGACGCTGCTGCCCGTTCGGCAAGGGCTGGTTCAACTCCCAGAGCAACTTGGTCCAGGCCTCGCGGTCCGGACAGTCAACCACGCGGATCTCCGGAATCGGTTCGCTGCCCAGGTGGCCTTCCGCCAGCAAGTCGCGATCAAAGCTGTACGTGATCGCCAAGACACGATCGCCAAGGTCTGTGACGCCGTTTTCGGTGTAGTCCGCGAGGAGTCGTTCGAGGAACCGCACACTATAGCCGCCGACCGGCTGGCCCTCGAAATAGATGATTCGCGGCGTCTCCACCTTGGCGGCCACGTCCAGACGCTTGATGACCTCGTAGATCATGCGGGAAACGAGGATCGGCTCGCCCGGCACATTGTCGCGAACGAAAGACCGGAACGGCTCGACCCCGCCCAGACGAAAGTTCTTTTGGGCCACCTGCCGGGCCAGATCGCGGTAGGTCGCGATGCGCCGGTTCTCCAGAAGGAACGTCAGATCGAACACGTCCTCGCTGCGAATCCGATAGGAGTCGCGGAAGAGAGCGTTGCCAAAGCTGTCGAACAAGTCCTCGTCTTTCGGAAGCGCCCGCAGGTTCTCTCGTCTATCGGGAAGGACGTACGGCGTCAGAACGATGATCACCTCGCGCTTCAGTCGCTGCACTCGCTCTGCGCGGAACAGCATGCCGATCACCGGGATGTCGCCCAGCAGCGGCACTTTATCGCGGACCGTGGTGTTCTCCCGCGCAACAAGACCTCCTATGATCAACGGAGTGTTGTTCGGAATGCGGCCGTAGGTCTGCACCCGTCGCGTGGAGATGGTGGGAGCGGAAGCGAGAACGACGTCGCCATTGGCCGACCTGAGCTCGAGGTCCTTGCCGACGACTCGCGCCGAGACAATGGTATCGATGAGCATGCTGACTTCCGCCCCCGATTCGGCGATTCGGGGCCGGATATTCAGCAGAATGCCGGTGGGAAGGTACTCGAACGCAAAGGCGACTTTGTTGGAGTAGGTGGCCACCCCTTCGAAGCTGCTGGCGATCGGGATGTCTTCTCCGACGCGGATCGTCGACTGCCGATTGTCCAGCGTCAGGACACTGGGACGGGAGAGGATCTCCGCCTTGCCGTTTTGGACCAAAGCGCGAATCGTCGCCTCCCAGTCCCAATTGAACTCCGACCCTTCGAAAATCTCGTTGAGCAAGGATGTGTCCGGCGTGGAAACCTTGAGCGTGTCGGACGGGGAACCGGCATTCAAGGACCCGGCATTGATGAACAAGGGCGATTTGTCCAATTCCCACTCGACGCCCAGATCCTTAAGACCCTCCTCGCTGATCTCCAGCACCATCGCTTCGATGAAGATCTGCCGAGCCGGACGATCGATGTAAACGTCGAGAATCCGACGGACTTCGCTGAATTGCTCGGGGTAAGCCGGATGGAAAAGGACCATGATCTGCGTCATGGGCGAGGCGATGGTGTTGTCCATCAGTTCCGAAGCGCCGCCGGGCGCCATGGAGAGTTTGCCCTTGCTGCTGACTTCCTTGGAACCGACCAGGCCGGTGTATTCCTTCTTCGGGTCTTCGATGTTCACGACATATGGAAGTTTGGCGAATTCGATTTTCGGGGGCACCTCCGCCGGCGTGTTCAGAGTCGTCACGCCAAAGCCTTTGAGCATGTTGATCGCGGCGGCTGCGTCAATGTAGCTCAGTTGAACAAGCTTGGTTTCGAGATCCCGGACGGTAAGCTCGGCGCGTGTTTCGTGGAGCGACGTGATGATCTGGGCGACTTTCGGCTCCACCTGCGCCAGATCCGGATTGACGGACAGAACCCCATTCTCCCCGACGATCACTCCCATGGTCCAGAATTGGGGCGGTTGGGAGACGAACCAGCAATACCCGAACCGCAGAACATGCGTGCCGTTCTCGCCGGACCGCATGAGAGTCCTGTCGCCCAGAAGGCCCGTCGGAGTGGCCGGCAGCGCATCGGCCATCGCGGCCGGAGCGGCCACGTACCCAAGCGAGGATTGAAACCCAAGGATCGCTTGCGCGGTGATCTCGTTGATTTCGATGCGACTGAGCTTGGGCAGGACAATCGTCTTGGCCGACTCCGGCGGGACGGCCCCCGGCATCGTCATACCCACAGCTTCCGCAATGCCAACGGTCGGGGGAACTGCCTCCTGGGGCGCGAAGCCGCTCCGATTGGGTTCGTTCCTCTCGGTTTCGTTGACTGCCGGCATCTGCGAGGGGGCGGGAAGATCGAGAGCGTCCACCGCAGCGGCCAATTCCTGCATCCTCGGGGCATCATTGGGCTCGACGATCACCCCCGCGCTGACCTTGGGCTGCTCGAACACCACCTCGCTCTCCCGTTCGGTGTGCGATGTACACCCGGCCAACAGAAACAGACCCGCCAAGAGCGGCAGCGAGATTTCCCTGAACCCGAAGGGGATAGGACTGCCACGATTCCAAGGACATACGCAAGTCACAGCGGTGTTCCGAGCGTCTATCGACATGTGCGTCTCCATGATGTGTCATCGCGAATCGTTCTCAATTTCCTCAATCAGAACAGAACCACCAATGACGTCCTTTCTGCTGCCGGCAATCCGAATACAGGAACTCCAATCACCGGTCGGGACGTGACGACCGCAACCGGGACTCTGCCGCCTATACCGACGAACATCACGGACATTCTATTGCCGAAACCCATTTCCGAGCAAGAAAGAAGTATAGCCCAACCGACAGGACCAGGCAACCGGAATACGGCAGGCCGTTCCGGAAGACAACCGGAAAGGAACCCCGGTCGTTTCCGACGGATCCCTCTGCATCACCCAGAATGCGCAGAGTAGACCCTCCAGTTGCATAAGGCACTCCGTCAAGTCTTGCGAATGTGCAGTTTTCATCGGGAAAGAGGCGTGGATTCGTAACCGAGGAGCCGATTCGTAAATCTCACCACAGGTGAGGTTCAGATTCGGCAAGAGAA
>DATIKY010000172.1:0-1802 GCA_035476995.1 Sedimentisphaerales bacterium
CGATTCTCTTGCCGAATCTGAACCTCACCTGTGGTGAGATTTACGAATCGGCTCCTCGGTTACGAATCCACGCCTCTTTCCCGATGAAAACTGCACATTCGCAAGACTTGACGGAGTGCCTTATGCAACTGGAGGGTAGAGGGAACTGCTCTCGGCATTGATTGCAGACCTGATGATAGCATGTCGACTGTATATGTGGGATTTACGTTGTCTCATGAGTCAGTTTCAAATGGCGACTCCTTCACGGTAGACGGGGCCCGTGCGAACTTTGTTGTGCTTCGGTTTAATCGCCCCGATGTGGTGCCGACTTTCCCTGGGAAGTTCATTTTCATACGACAGACTTATCCGACAGTATCTGATGTCTATGACGTGAAGCAAGTGATCTCTGAAGGTGGCAGAATACAGATTGCCGATGTGGAAGGCACATATCAATCAGGTGCTGTCTACGCTCGCTTTGAAATCACTTTTGCCGCAGAACCTCCTCCTCCGCCACCACCACCGGGCCCCATCGTCGATCCTCCTACGCCTCCTCCGGTCATTCCACCTGTTGACCCCCTGAATCCTCCTGTGGAGCTCCCTGAGCCGGTGGACCCCTCCAAAATGACGGTCGGACCGGGCAAACCCTCGAAGAATGTGATCAACGTCTATCCGAACTGGCATGGAGTCGATCCTATGACGACAACGAATGCCAACAACACCCTCTTCATCTATCATCTCGTAGAGGGATACAGCAACAACCCCGCGGAACCGCCAAGGGCGGCGGCCATCCTCATCAGATCAAGCGGACTGTCCAGCACGCCTTTGTCCGATGGGACCGACCGAACGGTCGATCCGATCGTCTTCATCGATCAGGGAGGGGAAAGAAGCCTTATTGCAGGCGGAGCGAAAGACAGGAGCGAGGGCTATCTGGTCAGAACGCAGTTTGACAGTTGCCTCGGAGACCCGGTCCAGGTAGAACCCGGAATGAGAAATCAGGTTGCCTTCGCCTATCCGATCGCGACTCTGGAAGGCAGCAGAATTCGCTTCTTCGGCAAGAGCCCTGTCGTCATGTTTGACATTCCCAATTCCCCCGCCTGGAGTGTGGACGATCTGATCCGACGAAATGAAGGGGTCCTGGAACTGGAACGGACGAAAGAACAATATGCCGCACGATCGGAAGATACCGCGAGTTTAAAGGTCATCCTGGTCGACAACATTGATATCTGGTTCTGCGATCTGAACGGGGATGGCACAGTCAATTCGATGGACGCCAGAGTAGCAAGGGGCCGCAGTGGTTTCAAAGGACCCAACCGCGCCGACGTTGCCAGCCCGCTGTATGAAGAGCAACTGGAGGACGGAAGCCTTGTACAACGCGGCGGTGAAAGGATACCAGACGGCGTCGTAGACCAGCACGATATTCACTACGTTACCCGGATAGGAGATGCTATGGAGGCGGCAAACAAGCCGAAGAAATGAACCCGCTGACAAATGGGGATTGTCCTTCGGCCCGCGCCGCCGGGCATCCTGATTCGGTGGACCGGCAGGCGAGCGTTTCCTCGTAGGTCGGGCGTCCGCGCCCGACTTTGCGAGACGAGCGAGGCCGCTCGTCCTACGAAGAGCCCAGCCTCCGCGGCTGCGACAGCACCCGCCAGAATGGAATCGCCGGCGTACAACCGCCTGTTCCGAATGGCACTGCCGTCCACAAGGCGTGCGATACCAGGGGTTTATGTTTTCTGCAGTTGCTCACGGAGTTGCTCTCGGGGTCGTTGCATGAGGGGGTAGCGGTGGCGACGGCGTTTGAGGACCCGTGGCTCGATGCGGCC
>DATIKY010000173.1:0-17959 GCA_035476995.1 Sedimentisphaerales bacterium
CGCCGAGGAACCGGGGCCGGAAGATGGATTGAAAAAGTGAATAGGAAACAATTGACACCCCGGATCGCACGGGGTACATAGGGCCGGGGTGCCGCAGTTTTGGTCCGCCACCCGCCGCACTTTTGCTCCGCCCTTCACAGGCGTGGGCTCCGAATGTGCCGAGGCTCGGCGCGTACTTGAGCTTGAACTTCTTCGGCGACTCCGCGGCCGAGACGGTCGTCGATGCGACGCTCGTCGCGAGAGTCGCTGCTGCTGCGCTGGCGATGAAGCCGCGGCGCGAGACCTGCGTGTTTTGGGTGTTTTCCATGGAAATGCTCCTGTCACTGCTTCATGGGCGTCCACTTCTGATCGCTCTTGGAACTGGCGACGACCGTCTCGATGAAGAGCATGCCGCGCACGCCCTCATTGACGCTCGGGAAGTCGATGGCCAGCTCGCAGGGCTTTTCGCCGGCGATGGTGGACTTGACCGTCTCCGCGAAATTCATGTAATTGTTCGCGAAGGCCTCGAGGAAGGCTTCCGGGTGGCCGGAGGGGATGCGGGTGCCGCGGGCGGCCGCTGCGCTGTAGGCTCCGACGTAGCCGTTGCCTCTCTTCCAGACCTGTTCCGGCTTGTCGTTCTCGCGGAAGTACAGGTAATTCGGGTGCTCCTGGTGCCATTCGAGGCTGGCCTTCTCGCCGTGAACCCAGATCGCGAGGTTGTTCTCTTCGCCGATCGAGATCTGGCTGGCGTGCAGGACGCCCTTGGCGCCGTTGTCGAACTTCAGCAGGCAGTTGCAGTCGTCGTCCACCGGACGTCCGGCGACGAAAGTCGTCAGCTCGGCGCAAATGTGCGTGATCTTGAGGCCCGAGATGTACTCGGCCAGATTGGCGGCGTGGGTGCCGATGTCGCCGACGCAGCCGCCGATGCCGGTCTGCTTCGGGTCGGTCCGCCAGCTCGCCTGCAACTGGCCCGTCTTCTCCAGCGCGGTCGCCAGCCAGCCCTGCGGGTACTGGACGACGATCTTGCGGATCTTGCCCAGGTCGCCTTTCTTGACCATGTCCTTGGCGAGCTTGGCCATGGGGTAGCCGGTGTAGTTGTGCATCAGGCCGAAGACCACCTTCTTTTCCTGGACGAGCTTCTGGAGTTCCTTGGCTTCGTCGGAGGTCAAGGTCATGGGCTTCTCGCACATCACGTGGAACCCGGCCTTGAGAAAATCACGGGCGATCGGGAAGTGCCAATTGTTCGGCGTGGTCACAGCCACGAAGTCGATTCGCTTGTCCGCCGGCAGGGCCGACTCGGCCTTGATCATGTCCTGGTACGTGTTGTACACGCGTTTGGGGTCCAGGGCCAGGTGCTTGCCCATGTCCTGCGATTTCTTGGGATCGATATCGAATGCGCCGGCCACAAGCTCGATCTCCCCATCCAGCCGGGAGGCCTTGCGATGGACCTCGCCGATGAACGCCCCGGGACCTCCGCCAATCAACCCCATTCTCAACTTCCGGTCGAGTTTCATACTTTCTCCTTTCCAATTCCTGCTGTGGACGACGTCGTAATCGTGACGCTTTTCACGGGACTTTCGCGCGCGAACCATGCCGCCTCGCGCGCGCCAGACCATCGGCGATTATAGGCGTTCGGGGCGACAACGCAACCCCCATTCCGGCTTTTGTCAGAGGCACGGTTGACAATATCAAGGCCAGACCTTACCTTCCTGTGCACGGGTCCAGCCGGGCAGGCGGGATCTTTCGGGCCATGGTGAGGCGGTATGAAGAGCAGGATTCGTCCGACAGCCGTTGATCTGTATTTCCTACCCGTTCAGACGCGGGTCCCGCTGAAGTTCGGCCCCGAGACGCTGACCTCGGTGATCTGCGCTCGCGTGGCGATGACCGTGACGGACGGGCAAGGCAAACGCGCCCAAGGCTGGGGCGAGACCCCCTTGAGCGTGCAGTGGACGTGGCCGAGCAGTCTGAGCTACCAGGAACGCTGTGAAGCGATGCAGGCCTTCTGTCGGAGGCTGGCCCCGGCTTGGGTTTGTTTGGCCGACGAAGGCCATCCGATCGAGCTGGGCCACCGGTTCAGCGAGTTCGTGCTGCCGAGCCTCCTGGCCCAGGCCAACGCCGCGCGGGGGGCAGAGGCCGAGCCGATGCCCTGGCTGGCGGCTCTGGTTTGTTCATCCGCTTTCGACATCGCCCTGCACGACGCCTATGGACAGTTCCTGGGATTGCCGACCTACGCGACCTATGGGCCTGAGTTCTTGAATGTCGATTTGTCCCATTTCCTGGAACCGGCGCCAGGGGCTGCGGTTTCCTTTGCAGGCAAATACCCCGCGGATTACCTCCAGTCGCCGCCTTCGCGATTGCCCGCCTGGCACCTGGTGGGGGGCAAGGACCTGCTCAATGCTTCGGAATTGGCAGGCGACGAGCCGGACGACGGCTACCCGGTCCTCCTGCGAGACTGGATCGAGCGGGACGGACTCACGTGTCTGAAGGTCAAGCTGCGAGGCAACGACGCCTCGTGGGACTACGATCGCCTCGTGAACGTGGGTCGGATTGCGATGGAGAAGGGCGTCCTGTGGCTGACCACGGACTTCAACTGCACGGTCACCGACCCGGCGTATGTCAACGATATCCTGGACCGCCTGATGGCGGAGCATCCCCACATCTACCAGATGATCCTGTACGTGGAGCAGCCGTTCCCGTACGACCTGGAGGCCAACCAGATCGACGTGCACAGCGTCTCGGCCCGCAAGCCGCTGTTCATGGACGAAAGCGCCCACGACTGGAGGTTGATCCGCCTGGGCCGCCAGCTCGGCTGGACGGGCGTCGCCCTCAAGACCTGCAAGACCCAGACCGGGGCTTTGCTGAGCCTGTGTTGGGCCAAGGCCCACGGCATGACCCTCATGGTCCAGGACCTGACCAACCCCATGCTGGCGCAAATCCCGCACGTGCTCCTGGCGGCGCACGCTGGAACGATCATGGGAGTCGAGACCAACGCGATGCAGTTCTACCCCGCGGCGTCTGTGCCCGAGGAGGCCGTGCATCCGGGACTATACCGTCGGCGCGCAGGGCAGGTGGATCTATCCAGCCTCCGCGGTCCGGGTTTCGGCTACCGACTGAATGAAATCGAACGGCGATTGCCTGACAAGGCGGTCAGCTTTTCCAAGTGAGTGAACTGACAGGACGATGAATTTAGGAGTGACGAGGATGGCCAAGCTGAGCGCCTTTGCGGATGAAGTGACGGAGAGTTTTCGCGGGCAGGTCGAGTTCCTGGCGAAGGAGAAGGTCGGCTACATCGAGCCGCGATTCATCAACCGCAAGAACATCATGGACCTCAACGCCGACGAGCTGAAAGAGGCCAGGAAACTGATCCAGGACCATGGCCTCAAGGTCAGCGCGATCGGCTCGCCGATCGGCAAGGTCAAGCTCGATCAGCATTTCAAGCCGCACCTGGACAGGTTCAAGCACGCGGTGGAACTGGCCCAGTATTTCGAGACGCCATTTATTCGCATGTTCAGCTACTACGCTCCCGACGGCAGAAACATCGACGACTACCGCAACCAGGTCATGGACCGCATGGTCGCCAAGGTCGAGGTGGTCCAGGGGACCGACGTCATCATGGTTCACGAGAATGAGGCCCACATCTACGGTCACTCGGCCGCCAACTGCGTGGATCTCGTCAAGACGATCGACTCGCCCAAGCTGCGGCTGGCCTACGACCCTGCCAACTTCGTCTGGGGCGAGCAGATCACCAACAACGTCGAGGTCGCCTGGCCCCTGATGAAGCCATACGTCGTGCACATTCACATCAAGGACTGGAAGCTCGGCGCCAAGGACGTCGGCAGCATGCCTGGCGAGGGCGACGGCCAGATCAAGCAGCTCCTGGCGGAGCTGGCCGCCCCGACGCGCAGCGGCGCTGCGGGGGTGCAGTACGACGGCTGCATGACGATGGAGCCGCACCTGAGAGCGGGAGGGCAGTTCGGCGGCGACACCGGTCCCGATCTGTTCGCCAAAGCCATCGCGGCCGTGCGAACTCTGTCGAAGGAAGTGGGCTTGAAACTGAACTGACTGTTCGTAGTGTGCCCGTAAGGGCATATCTTCCAAAGGCACGGAAGATAACGCCTTACGGCGTCACTACGAACCATGCGAATCGAGAGGCAAGGAGTCTGATCCATGAAAATCTGGAACTTTGGAATCGTCGGCGCCGGATTGATCGCTGATTTTCACTGCCGTGCGATCCGCGACATTCCCAACGCCAAGTTCGTCGCTTGTTGCGACACCAATCTTTCCCGAGCCCAGGCCTTGGCCGAGAAGCACTCCGGCCGGGCCTACGCCTCCTACCAGGAAATGCTCCAGAGCAAGGACATCGACATCGTGACGATCGCGACGCCCAGCGGTTTGCACATGGAGCCGACGGTCGCGGCGGCGAAGGCCGGCAAGCACGTCATTTGCGAGAAGCCCGTCGAGATCACGCTGGAGCGGATCGACGCGATGATCGATGCCCACGCCAAGGCCGGCACTCGTCTCGGCGGCATCTTCCCCTACCGCTTCAACGACATGATGGGCCCGATTCGAGAGGCCATCCGCTCGGGCCGGCTCGGCACCATCACCTGCGCCAGCGTCTATGTCCCCTGGTGGCGGACCGACGCGTATTACGAAGGTTCCTGGCGCGGCACGTGGAAGCTCGACGGCGGCGGCGCCCTCATGAACCAGTCGATCCACATGATCGACATGCTTTGCGACCTGATGCCGCCCATCGAGTCGGTCCAGGCCTTCACCGCAACGCTGGGCCACAAGATCGAGACCGAGGACGTTGCGACCGCGGTCGTGCGGTACACCACCGGCGCCCTGGGCATGATCTATGGCACGACCGGCTCCTATCCCGGCCAGTTTCGCCGGTTCGAGATCACCGGGACCAAGGGCACGATCATCAACGTCGAGAACAGCATCACCGTCTGGCAGTTCGCCGACGAGAAGCCGGAGGATGCGGAGGTCCGCAGCCGCTTCACCGCCATCCAGGGCGGCGGGGGAGTCTCCGATCCGGCGGCCATCACCCACGAAAACCACACCCGCAATTTCAAGGCGTTCCTCGAATCGCTGGAGACAGGCAGGGACTTCTGGATCAGCGGACCCGAGGCCCGCAAGGCGGTCGAGGTGATCCTGGCGGTCTACCGTTCGGCGAAAGAAGGCCGGCCTGTGAAATTGCGATGATGCGATTGAAACGGATCTCAAGCACGAAATCCGAAATTCGAAATCCGAAACAAATTCAAAGCACGAAATTCAAATGACCGAAACGCTGTCGCCCGTCGGGCGTATCGTTTCGGTCATTTGCTTTTTGAGCCTTCGTGCTTGTTTCGAATTTCGGATTTTGATATTCGAGTCTTCTTCTCAGATTGTCGCCAGGACGCCTCTGGCGTATCCGACCGATTCCGCCAGGCCGGGCATGGGATCGTCCGCATCCTTCTCGTATTCGAACGAGACGATGCCTGCGTAGCCGATCCTGACCAGCGTCCGCATGACGCCGGGGATGTCGATCACGCCTCGGCCCATCTCGACCGCGCCGCCCTTGGCGCTGGCGGCCGACACGTCCTTGATGTGGAAGTCGATCATGCGGTCGGCGAATTCGACGATCGAGGCCGCCGGGTCCACGCCGGCGCGAATCGTGTGGCCGATGTCGTTGCACAGGCCGATTCGAGGGTCGAGGTCCTTGACCTTTTCGTACACCGTCGAGGGCAGGGGGTACACCTTGTCGCCGGGGCCGTGATTGTGGATCGCGACCTTGATGTCGTACTCCTTGACTTTCTTGTTCACCAGAGGCAGCAGGTCATGCTCCGGCACGCCGATGATGATTCGCATCCCGGCCGCCTTGGCGTACTCGAACGCGCGGTTCACCTCGGCCTCGCTCTTCATGTAGACGACGCCGCAGCCGTAGAGGTCCAGGCCCGCGTCCCGCACCTTGGCGGCGGCCGTGCGGATCTGCTCCGGCGCGCTGTTCATCGCCAGGTGCACGTCTTTCAACGCGATGTGCTTGAGGCCGACCCGCTTGGTCAGCTCGATGGTCTTGTCCAGGTCGAACTTGCGTAGCGTGTAGGACGCCAGGCCCAGTTCGAACTTGGGTTTGCCCGTTGCTGTCGATTGCGCCGACGCGCACCCTGTCGCCAACCCGCACCAGGCGGCTGCCCCGGCCGCCGCGACTTGCAGGAATTCTCTTCTACCGCGAATCTGTCCCATAGCGCCTGCTCCTACAAAAGCCTTTGAAACTGCATCGAACTGCGCTCGGTGCACGGGTCCCATCATATCACAATCGAGTCCCCAGGGAAATGTCTCGCCGCGTTGACAGCAGGGCCCTGGTGCGATAAGCTCAGAAATCGATCGATGGCCCTGACACCATTAGTGGGAATGCATTATGAATAGCGCCAGACGAGAACACACCGGGGGCGAGAAGTCCAATCACCGTAACTCTTTGTCACGCCGAGACTTCCTGCGTGGTTCGGCATCGTTGGGGGCGGTCGCGGCCTTCCCCGCGATCGTCCCGGCTTCGGTCTTCGGCGCCGAGGCCCCCAGCGAGCGGATCGCGGTAGGCTGCATCGGGGTCGGTCGAATGGGCACCGACGACCTGACCGATGCGTTGGGTCTGAGGCTGGTGCAGGTTGTGGCTGTCTGCGACGTGGACTCGAAACGCGTCCAGATCGCCCAGAAGAGGGTCGATTCTTTCTACACCCAGCGCAATCCGGACGGCCAAGGCAAGGGCTGCGCCGCATACGGCGATTTCCGAGAGCTGCTGGCCCGGCCCGACATCGACGCGGTGCAGATCTCCACGCCGGACCACTGGCACACGATCCCGACGATTGAGGCCGCCCGCGCGGGCAAGGACATTTTCCTGCAGAAGCCCCTGTCCCTGACGATTGCGGAAGGGCACCTCGTGAGCGACACCGTCCGGCGGTATGGGCGGATCTTCCAGATCGGCAGTCAGCAGCGGTCCGACAGGCGGTTCCGCCAGGCCTGCGAGTTGGTCCGCAACGGTCGGATCGGCAGGCTCCACACGATCAAGGTCGGTTTCGGCACGGACCCCGGTTGCGGCCCGCAGCCGGAAATGCCGGTGCCGGAGAACCTCGACTACGACATGTGGCTGGGACCGGCCCCGTGGGTGCCGTACACTGAGGAGCGGGTGCATCCGCAGAACAGCCTGACCGCCCGGCCGGGCTGGCTTCGCATCTCCGACTACGGCGCGGGCATGATCACCGGCTGGGGCAGCCACCATCTGGACATCGCCCACTGGGGCATGGGAACCGAGTTCACCGGCCCGGTCGAGATCGAGGGCCGAGCCGAATTCCCCAAGGACGGGCTCTGGGACGTGCACGGCGATTTCCATATCGAGTACACCTACGCCAACGGTGTCAAGATGATCGCTGCGGATGAAGGGGTGCACAAGAACGGCGTCCGATTCGAGGGCGACAAGGGCTGGGTCTTCGTGGACCGCAGCCGGATCGACGCGGAGCCCAAGTCGCTGCTTCAGGAGGTGATCGGCACCGATGAGACGAAGCTGTATGTGAGCAGCCATCACAAAGGCAACTTCTATGATTGCGTGAAGTCGCGGGCCGAGACGATCGCCCCGGTCGAGGTCGCGCATCGCTCGTGTGCGGCGTGTCTGCTGGGCGACATCGCGATGCGCACGGGCCGCAAGCTCAAGTGGGATCCGGCCAAGGAGCAGTTCGTCGATCGTGACGCGGTGGCGACCGCGATGCTGTCGAGGACGATGCGCGGGCCGTGGAGACTGTAGAAGAAAATCCGAAATCCGAAACAGATTCGAATGACCGAATCTCGAAATTGAAAACGGCCTCCCGGAGTGCGAGAGCGCTTCGGTCATTTGGATTTCGTGCTTTGGGTTTGTTTCGGATTTCGAGATTTGGATTTCGGATTTGGCTTCAAGAGAGAGGTCTGAATGAGAACGCTGGTTGTCTCGGTGATGTTGTTGATGGCGATCCCTCTGTTCGCGCAGGACCCGGTCCCTTCGGCCGAGGAGATCGCCAAGATGGAGGCGGCGATGCCCGCCAAGGCTCGCGTGGCAGCCCTGAAGCCTCGCAAGCTGCTGGTGTTCTCGCGGTCCTGGGGCTACAAGCACACCGCTCGTCCCTACGGCGCCAAGGCGTTCGAGATCCTGGGACGCAAGACCGGGGCCTTCGATGCGGTGGTCACCGACGACGACAGCCTGTTCGAACCTCAGAAGATCAGGCAGTTCGACGCGATCGTTCTGAACAACACGAACGAGGAGATTTTTCAGCCTGAGGAGTTCGCGAAGCTCTCGCAGGAGGAGCAGGCGAAAGCCCGACGGCGCGACGAGATGCTCAAGAAGAGCATGGCGGATTTCATCCGCAATGGCGGCGGCTTGGCCGTGGTCCACGCCGGCGTGGCGAGTTTCGCCGGCTGGCCCGAGTTCGGGGACATCGTCGGCGCTCGGTTCGATAATCATCCGTGGGGCGCGGGCTCGACCGTCGTGCTGCGGATCGAGGAGCCCGATCATCCGCTGACGGCCGCGTTCCGCGAGCCGTATTTTACCGTGACCGATGAGATCTATCAGGTGTCGGCGCCGTACTCGCGGGAGAACCTGCGGGTGCTCATTAGCGTGGACCCGGTGCGGACGCGAATCACGCCCGAGCAGAAGGCGCTGATCCACCGCGAGGACATGGACTTCGCCATGACGTGGATCAAGAGCTACGGCCAGGGTCGCGTGTTCTACTGCGCCCTGGGCCATCAGCACGAGTTGTTCTGGAACCCGATCGTTCTGCAGCACTACCTCGACGGTTTTCAGTTCGTCCTGGGCGACCTGAAAGCCGACGCGACGCCGAGCGCGAAAATGACGAAGAAATGAAAGACATCGTTCACCACAGAGACACAGAGAACACAGAGAAGAGGGTGAGAAGAGAAGTAGCAGAATCTGTTTGGGGTTGGTTCTTCTCTGTGCCCTCTGTGTCTCTGTGGTGAATACTCTTGAAAACAGGGGAGTTGATATGAAGAAGAAGACCGTACGGGCCGGCATTGTTGGAGCCGGTTTTTCCGCTTCGTTCCATTTCGAGGCGATTCACAAAGTCTACGGCACGAACGTCGAAATCAAAGGTGTGCATGCTCTGCAGGGGGCCGAGGCCTATGGCCAGAAGCGGGGGATTCCCGTTTACGATTCCCTGGAGAAGCTTATCGACGACGTCGACGTGATCCACTGCTGCACGACCGCTTCGTCGCACGAGTCGGTCGCTATCGCGGCCCTGGAGCGGGACAAATTCGCCATCGTGGAGAAGCCCCTGACGGGATTCTTTGGCGACGGCGACGAGAACTTCAACGGCCAGGACTTCCCCAAGGAGATCGTCCACGCGAAGGCCTTGGCCAGCATCGAGCGGATGCTCCAGGCGGAGAAAAAGAGCAAGGGCCGGATTCTCTACGCGGAGAACTGGGTCTACGCTCCCTCGATCCAGAAGGAGCGGGAGATTTTGGAGAAGACCGGCGCTCAGATCCTCTGGATGCATGGCGAGGAGGCGCACTCGGGCTCGCATGCCAAGACCTACGCCTATTGGAAATACTCCGGCGGCGGGGTCATGATCGGCAAAGGCTGCCACCCGCTGGGCGCGGCCCTGTACCTCAAGCAGGTCGAGGGCAAGGCCCGGGACGGCAAGCCCATCCGGCCCAAGTCGGTGACCGCCCGCGTGCACGCGCTGACGCGGATGCCGAACTTCCGCGACGAGGGCCATATCCGCTGCGACTACTTCGACATCGACGACTTCTCGATGATGCACGTGACATTCGAGGACGGCACGATTGCGACGATCTTCGCCTCGGACATCATCCTGGGCGGCATCCACAACTGGCTGGAGGTCGCGGCGAACAACCACCGCACCTTCTGCAACATCAACCCGAACAACGCGATGGCGACGTATAACCCGGTGGACGCGAACTTCAAGGACATCTACGTCGTCGAGAAGATCGGGACCAAGCAAGGCTGGACCAACCCCTCGCCCGAGGAGGACTGGTTCACGGGGTACCCGCAGGAGATCGAGGCGTTCTATCGCACCGCGGCCTACGGCGACGCGGTCCAGAGCGACAGCTCCCTGGCGGCCGACACCATCTCGACGATCTACAGCGCGTACGTCTCAGCCGAGCGAAAAGGGGCGGAAGTCGACGTCCGAACCATCGTATAGGAATTCTCGATGACCAACGAACAATGGAATCAGTTCCTGGCGGTCCTGGCCGGCGAGGTGCTCGAACCGATGCCGGTCGGGTTCATTATCGACAGCCCCTGGCTTCCCGGCTGGGCGGGCATATCCACGCTGGACTATTACGGCAGCGAGGAGAAGTGGCTGGCGGCCAATTTCAAGGCTTTGCGCGAGTTCCCCGACGCCATGTTCCTGCCGGGCTTCTGGTCGGAGTTCGGCATGTGCACCGAGCCCTCGGCCTTCGGGAGCAAGTGCCGCTGGGCGCAGGATGAGCTGCCCTTTGCGGACAAGGTCGTCAAGACGATCGGCGACCTCGCGGGCATCGAGAAACCCAATCCCCGAACCGACGGCCTGCTTCCGTTCGTGATTCGCAGGCTGGAGCTGCATCGCGATCGCATCGAGAAGGAAGGGCACTCGATCCGATTCGCGGTCTCGCGCGGGCCGCTGAACATCGCGACGTTCCTCATGGGAACGACGGAATTCCTCATGGCGATCCGCACCGATCCCGAGGAGATTCAGCGATTCCTGACGCTGATTACTGACTTCGTCGTCGATTGGCTCCGCCTTCAGAAAGAACGCATCCCCACGATCGAAGGCATCTTCATCCTGGACGACATCGTCGGCTTCCTCGGCGAGCAGGACTTCCGCGCCGCGGCCTTGCCCTATCTCAAGCAGATCTTCGGATGTCTCGACGTGCCCGTGCGGTTTTTCCACAACGACGCCCAGGGGCTTGTCACCGCGAAGTTCCTCAACGAGATCGGAGTCAACCTGTTCAACTTCAGCTTCGAGCACTCGCTGACGCAGATGAAGGAATTGACCGCCAACAAGGTGACCCTGCTGGGCAACATCCCGCCGCGGGACGTCCTGGCCCAGGGCACGCCGGCCGACGTGGAAGCCAGCGTGAAGGCCGCGATCGAACCGCTGACCGATAGAAGCCGCATCATCATGTCCTGCGGCGGCGGAATCCCGCCCCAGGTGCCGAGTGAGAACATTCGAGCCGTGCTGAAGGCCGTACGGTGAGAGGGCGATGGTTCGTCTCTTGTGTGCGGGCGACGCATGCGTCGCCCCTACGCGGATGTCACGTCGACGCGAGCCCGTGCCACTGACGGCCGTCGGCTTCGAGCAGGGCGTCGGCCTGGGGGAAGCTCTCGCTGCCGGCCGGATATTCGTGGGGCCGCTCGTCGCTCTGGTCCCATGCTTCCAGGATCGGCATGAGGAGCTTCCACGTGGTTTCGATGCCGTCGAAGCGGGTGAAGAGGGTCTGGTCGCCGGTCATGCAGTCCAGGAGAAGGCGTTCATAGGCCTCGGGCAACTCGCCGCCGAAGATCTCCTTGTAGCGGAATTTCATGTCCAGCGTGCCGATGCAGATCTTCGAGCCGGGGCGCTTGGCCTGGAACCGCAGGGAAATGCCCTCCTCCGGCTGGATCTGGAAGGCCAGGATGTTGGGCCGCATGTGGTCCAGGCCGACCGAGCCGAACAGCGAGTGCGGGATCTCCTTGAACGTGACGACGATCTCGGTGTTCTTCTTGGCCAGTCGCTTTCCGGTCCGCAGGTAGAAGGGGACATCTTTCCATCGCCAGTTGTCGATGTGCAGCCTGGCCGCAAAGTAGGTCTCCGTCCTGGAGTCGGGGGCCACGCCCTGCTCCCGGCGATAAGCGGCAACCCTGCGGTCCCCTGCGGCGCCTGCTCCATACTGGCCTCGCACGATGGAGCAGCCGGCCAGGGGGTCCCAGGCACAGTTGAACGGGCGCACGGCTCGCAAGAGCTTGACCTTCTCGTCGCGAATGGCCTCCGCGTCGAACGACGTCGGCGGCTCCATAGCCACCAGGGCCAGCATCTGGAGCATGTGGTTCTGGAACATATCGCGGATCGCGCCGGACTTGTCGTAATAGCCGGCGCGGTGCTCGACGCCCAGCGTCTCGGCAATCGTGATCTGGACGTTGTCGATATGGTTGCGGTTCCAGACGGGCTCGAAGATCGCGTTGGCGAACCGAAAGATCATGATGTTCTGGACGGTCTCCTTGCCCAGATAGTGATCGATGCGATAGACCTGCGACTCCTCGAACCACTTCGAGATGGTCCGATTCAGCGCGGTCGCGGTCGCCAGATCCCGCCCGAAGGGCTTCTCCACGACCAGGCGCGATTTCAACCGGCACTCGGGGTCGTCTTTGCGGGACAGGCTCGATGAGCCCAGACCGTCGATGATCGTCTCATACAGGAAGGGAGGGACGGAGAGATAGTAGAGGTTGCAGCCGGAGACGGCGTGCTTGCGACGAAGCTCCGCCAGGCGGGTTTTGATCGCGGCGTAGGTGGCGGGGTCGGCGTAGTCGCCGCTGACGTAATAGACCTTGCCCAGAAACTCAGAGAGCCCGTTGGAAGAGATGCCGCCGAGGCGCTGTCCGATCGCCTCGGCGGCAAGCTGACGGTATTGTTCGTCGGAGTATTCGGTTCGGCTGCAACCCAGCAGGCAGAAGTGCTCGCTGAGGAGCCCTCGCCTGTGGATTTCCCCCAGGCTCGACAACAGCTTGCGCTGCACGAGGTCGCCCGAGGCTCCGAAGACGACCATGGCCGCCGGCGGGGCCGCCGACTCGACGCAGATCAGGTCCAACGCGGCCACCGACGGATGGATCTCACGGGTGGGCATGGCGATCAGTCATCCGCCGGTTCGAACTGATCCTTGCCGGCGCCGCAATCGGGGCAAACCCAGTCGTCCGGCAGATCGGCGAACGAAGTGCCGGGGGCCACGCCGTTGTCGGGGTCGCCAGAAGCAGGGTCATAGATGTAGCCGCAGAGGACGCATTTATACTTCATCTCTCTTTCCTTCCCAAGTCGAGCTTGTCAACTCAATGCGGTCAGACGACGTCGCAGATCAGCGATATGCCGGACCTCTTCCCTGATGATGGCTTCGATCTTGTCTCGGCCTGCCTCGGCGGGGACCATGTCCTTCAGGCCGACATAGTACAGAACGGAATTCTGCTCGGCGCCGATGGCGGCATTGAGCAGTTCGCCTACGGACTCCTTGCCCGTCAGCTTCTGCGTCGGGCTCTTCATCCCTTCGAAGCCTTTGCTGTCGGCCAGCGCCTGCAGGTACAGCGCCCCCTCATTGTACGGATCGAACGCGGTTTCCCCTTTTTCCCGCTCGGTAAGACTCTTTCTCATTTCCTGGAACGTCCGCAGATGGCCGTCTTCCATGGAAGCCATGCCCAGAAACATCTCCTTGATCCCTCGATCGGCGGCGTTCGACGCGGCTTCCCGATAGAACCGGGAGCCGTTTCGCTCGATCTCTTCGGCCATCTCGAACACTTCGTCGGCGTTGAATGCTATGCTCATGCCTGTCCTCCCGCACTTGTCGATGTCGTTATTTCCGCTCGCCCAACGCGTGATCCATCATGAGCATCGCGCCGGGGGCCTTGTCGGCCATCTTGAGCTTCTGGACGACGCCGTCCACGTGGGCCTCTTCCTCGACCTGCTCGCTGACGAACCATTGCAGCATGCCCGCGGTGGCGTGATCCTTCTCCGCGATCGCCAGGTTCATCAGCTCGTCGATCCGTCCGGTGATGTGCTGCTCGTGGTTCAGCGACGCCTCAAAGGCCGCCAGCGGCGACTTCCATTCCTTCGGAGGCTCCTTGATTCCCTGGAGGATCACCCGGCCGCGGCGCTCGTTGATGAACTTGAAGAGCTTCATCGCGTGACCATTCTCTTCGCGAGCCTGAGCCGCCATCCAGGCGGCGCAACCTGGGAGATTCACAGACTCGAACCAGGCGGACATCGCCAGGTAGAGATAGGACGAGTACAATTCCTCGTTGATCTGCTTGTTCAACGCTTTTTCCATCTTCTCGGTGAGCATGCTATTTTGCCTCCCACAGTCCATGAAGGTTACAGTGTTCTCGGGCCCGGACGTTGCCGGCCGGGATGTTGAAGACGGCCTCGGGCGTTTGCCCCGGCTTGAGGAACTGGCGATACGCCTTGCCGTCGCTGATCACTTCGATCCACTCGATGTAATGCTTCTCTTCCATCGGATGCTGGACGCTTCCGATCTTGACCTTGATGCCGCCGTCGATCTTCTCGATGACCGGCACGTGCTTCTCCTTGCCCTGGTCGGCGGTCTTGACCGTCAGGTTCTCCATCCGTTGGCCGCAGCAGACCAGATCGCCGCCGCCGGCGGTGAGCACTTCGACAACGTTGCCGCACACAGAGCACTTATACACCTGGAGTCTCTCAACCATTTGTCCTTCCCCTTTCTTGTGAGCAGTGTTCAAGCACAGACCATTCGATTCGCTCCGGCGTCAGGCGATTGCGATCTCCCGATGCTTGGCCAGAATCCGTTCCGCCAGCATGTCCAGAGCGAGGTAGTCTTCATCTTTCGGTCGGCCCTTGGCGATCACCGGAGGCAGCACGTCCACCTTGAGGTTGGCGATCAGGCCCGCGAGCTGTTCGACCATCTTGCCGCCCCAGCCGAACGATCCGATGATCGACGCGAACCGCGTCTTGGGCCGCAGGGCGTTGGCGACGAACGCAGCGTAGGCCGCCTTGGGATGGGCGCCCGTCAGGACGGTGGGCGAGCCCAGGACGATCGTCGCGGCGTCGACCAGAGCGATCGCCAGACGGCCGAGGTCGGTCACCGCCAGGTTGAACTGCCGCACGACGATGCCCCGTCGGATCAAGGCCTTGGAGAAGTACTCCACCATCATTCGCGTGCTCTCGTGCATCGAAACATAGGCCAGTACGACCTCGTTCTTGACGTTGTCGCTGGTCCAGTCCTTGTAGGCGTCCAGGATGTAGCGAGGCTTGTCGTGGATGGGCCCGTGACTAGGGGCGATCATCTCGATGTCGAGCTTGCCCACTTTGTCCAGGTTCTTCCTGATGATGGACCGGAAGGGCATCATGATCTCGGCATAGTACCGCTTGGCCGATTCGAAGGCCAGCGGCTCGTCATCGACATAAAGGCTGCTCGACGCCAGGTGCGAACCGAAGAAATCGCACGAGAACAGGATCTTGTCTTGCGCCAGGTAAGTCACCATCGTCTCAGGCCAGTGCACCCAGGGCGTATCGAAGAACTGGAGCATCTTGTCGCCCAGGGACAGGGTTTGACCGTCCTGGATCGTGATGAACCGCTCTTCGTCGATGTTCAGAAGTTCGATGAGCATCGTCCTGCATTTGGCGTTGGTGACGACCTTTGCGCCAGGGTAACCGGCCAGGATCGCCGGGATCGATCCGGAGTGATCCTGCTCGCCATGATGCGAAATGATGTAGTCGATCTTGTCGATTCCCGAGGCGGTGAGGCTGCTCATCAGGACGTCCGCCTTCGAGGGGTCCACCGTGTCGATCAGGGCGGTCTTCTCGCTGCCCTCGACCAGATAGGCGTTGTACGTGGTCCCTTCCGGCAACGGAATCAGCTCGTCGAAGAGCCGCCGATCCCAGTCGATCGCACGGATCGAGTACACGTTGGGTTTCAGTTCCTGCATTTCTCGTAGTCCTCCTGATCCTGCCGTCTCGGAGAAAGCCTCCGGCGGCAAGATCCTGCTGCCCCGGCAAGCCTAGAGGAGCTTCCTGGCCGCGTCCAATGCGGCCGCATAGTCCGGCTCGCTCGTGAGCTCCTTGACGATCTCTACATACCGGACGACGCCTTTCTTGTCCACTACAAACACCGCTCTGGCCAGCAGCCGAAGGTCCTTGAGCAGGACGCCATAGGCGTTTCCGAAGGCGGCGTCCCGATGATCGGACAGCGTCCGGACATTCTTGACGCCCGCGGCGCCGCACCATCGAGTCTGGGCAAACGGCAGGTCCATGCTGATGGACAGCACGACCGCCGCGTCGCCGAGATTGCCCGCTTCGACGTTGAACCGGCGCGTCTCCACGTCGCAAACCGACGTGTCCAGCGACGGAACGGTCGTGATGATGCCGACCTTCCCCTGGCTCAGGGAGGACAGCTTGACGGTCGAAAGATCATTGGCGACCAGGGTCGCCTCCGGCGCCTTCTGGCCCACGTTGACTTCGCTGCCAATCAATGTCAGGGGGTTGCCTTTCATGGTGACCAAGCCTGTTCGCTCTGCCATATTGCACTCCTTTCTGAGGTTGCATTTCCAACGGCCGAATGCCGCTCGTTGTCGTACAGGGTCGCCTTGTCCGGGCATACGGATGCTCCTGACCGGACACGACGACGTGCTGCTGTTACGCAGGTCCGGGGTCGTCCAGTTCGATGAAAATCGCAAAATCATACGATCTTGCCGGCGTACGAGGGGGAGCAACGCACGCCGAAAGCTCAGCGAGCGGCGGGGACCGTCTGAGAAAGAGGCCGGGTGGCAAACGCCAGGGCTGCCACCCGGCTTTTCGACTGCTTGCGGATCAGTAATTGACGGCTTCGATCTCGAAGTACGACCGGGGCTTCTGACAGGCTGCGCAAACTTTGGGGGCCTCGGGCCCTTCGTGGACCAGACCGCAATTGCGGCACACCCAGCGGACGGGCGTCGAACGCTTGAAGACCTGGCCCTTGGTGACGTTCTTGGCCAGCGCGTTGTAGCGATCCTCGTGGCGTTTCTCCGCTACGGCGATCTTCTTGAACACGGCCGCGATTTCCACGAACCCTTCCTTCTCCGCGACCCGTGCGAAGTTCGGATACATCTCCGTGGTTTCGTAATGCTCGCCCGCCGCGGCGTGATGCAGGTTCTCCAGGGTTCCGCCGATCACGCCGGCCGGGAAGGCCGCCTGGATCTCGGTCTCCCCGCCTTCGAGGAAGCGGAACAGACGCCTGGCGTGTTCTTTCTCCTGGTTGGCGGTCTCCTCGAAGATCGCGGCGATCTGCTCATAGCCCTCTTCCCGAGCCGTCTCCGCAGCGTAAGTGTAGCGGTTTCTCGCCTGGGATTCGCCTGCAAACGCGGTCAACAGGTTCTTCTCTGTTTCTGTGCCCTTCAAGTTCATCGGTCGTCTCCATCGTGATTGTGATTGTTTTCTCCTGAATCACAAGGTCACAAACGCGCGTGTCGGACAGTGGGTTCGGAACTTGGGACTCAGGACTCTTTCCTGCAGTGCTCGCACAAACCTTCCAGGTAAACGGTCTTTTTCAGTACGGTGACCCGGCCGACCAGGTTCACAGGAACGTCGATCCGGTCGAGCGGCTCGTGATGGAAGTCCAGAATTCGTTTGCACTTGAGACACTTGAAGTGCTGGTGCGTGCAGAGATTGGCGTCGAATCGTTTCGCATCGCCCGACCCTTCGACGACGAAGGCAGCCCCCATCTCGCTGAGCGTCAGCAGGGTCCGGTTGACCGTGTCCAGCGAGATGCTGGGGAACGTCCGCCGCACTTTGCGGAACACCGCCTCGGCGGACGGATGCTCCGTGGTCTCCACCAGAGCCTTGTAGACCGCCATTCGTTGCGGCGTGACTTTCAGACCGGTCTCGCGGCAGCGGACCTGAAATTCACCAAGTCGCCTTTCGGTCTCCTGTCTGCCGCCGGTTCGCTCTTTTCCTCTCATGCTTTTCCTCTCATGGATACGTCAGTTTCTGTCCAGCCTCGTGCCACCGCCAGGACCGCCCTATAGGCGACTACTCATAGTCACTACTATATAGGGGCAAGTCCGCAGCGTCAAGGGCCTCCCTGTCCGGCGAGAGCGGAATTCTCCCTCTCGCAAGCAACGCCCCATGATAGGAATGGCACTGCCGTCCACAAGGCGTGCGATACCAGGGGTTTATGTTTTCTGCAGTTGCTCACGGAGTTGCTCTCGGGGTCGTTGCATGAGGGGGTAGCGGTGGCGACGGCGTTTGAGGACCCGTGGCTCGATGCGGCC
>DATIKY010000174.1:0-16337 GCA_035476995.1 Sedimentisphaerales bacterium
GTCCTTTCTGCTGAGACCCGCGTGATCAACACGGCCTCCAACGCCGTCAATGACCACCCATTCTCACAGAAAGCTTCTGGGAGTGCCGCACTTTTACTCCGCCCCGCCACCCGCCGCACTTTTGCTCCGCCCTTCACAGCAATCACGCAACCATCGCCACACCGTCCACCGAGACGGAGTGAGCTGGTATCTCTGCCGCAGGACCTGGCACACTCGGACACAGGTCCAAAAATCCGTTTCATACCCATACCTCGAAGCGGGCTTCGAGACAATCGAAAGCAAGGTCCGGTTACTGATCCCGTTCAAGATGCGGGGGCGGCCACTCACGGGACGACGTTCGAGCCCTTTGGCGCCCCCTTCTTGTTGATATCGTGTGGCCCATCTGAAAACCGTTGTTCGTTCGACCTGGTACGCCTTGGCCTCGGTACTGGGACGATGGCTGGGTGAAAGGGTTGACACGACTGACGATTCTGCCAGGGCAACGCCCGCACAGGAGACAGGTGCGAACGCCGGGATGTCGTTCGACGCTCCCGCGGTGGTCTTCGATTCCGACGGTTTCGTGAAACGCCTTCAGGGAGATGAGAACCTGGCCAGAGAAGTCGTTGTGGCTCTGTGTGCGAGCACGCCGGAGCTCGTGGAGCAACTGACCAAGTCCGTAGCCGCAGGGGAACTGTCTCTGAGCGCACGTTATGCTCACACGATCAAAGGCGCGGCAGCCAACGTCAACGCAGAGGCTTTGCGCCGGATCGCATCCGATATGGAACAGGCCGGCCGGGCGAATGACCGGGAGCAAGTGGCGATGCTGATGCCGCAGTTGCGGAGCGCCTTCGACGACCTGATGAATGCCGTGAGACAACTCGGATGGGTTGTCTCGTAGCGCGTTCCACGGCGTCTGGGGACCAGCGGGTGAGGATCTTGCCACACCCGCGTCAGGACAGCCCGGGATGACGGGCACAGAACCACCCTGCATCACATCGGCCGCCAGGTCCAGCCCTTCAATCCCACAACACGCACCATGAGCAGCGAGCGGAACCGCTTTGCTGTTTCAGACTTTGCCAGTCGCGCCGCGAACCTTATAATCGGGACTCGTGAAGCAACGCGTGCTATTTTTTGTCAGGAATGCGGCATGGATTTATCGATCGTTATACCGGCCTTCGAGGAGAGCAGGAAGATCGCGCGGGACGTGAAGGCCGCGGCGGAGTTCCTGGAGGCTCATTCGCTGACCGGGGAGATCATCGTCGTCGACGACGGCAGCCAGGACGGAACCGCCGAAGCGGCGCGGGAGGTCCGCGTCCCGCAGGGTGTGAAACTCAACGTGATCCGGTACGAACTGCACCGGGGCAAAGGCTACGGCGTCCGCACGGGCATGATGGCCTCGACCGGCAAGCACGCGATGTTCGCCGATTGCGGTTTGTGCATCCCCTACGGCAACGTCCTGCAGGGCCTGGAGATGCTCCAGAGCGGGCAGTTCGACATCGCCCACGGCTCCCGACGGCACATCCAGAGCGACATCCTCCAGGACCAGCCGTGGCACCGCCGATTCCTGTCCCGCACGTTCAAATTCACGGTCCGAACGATGCTCGGCACCCCGCGGGAGCTGACCGATACCCAATGCGGATTCAAGATCTACAAGGGAGACGTGGCGAGGGAACTGTACGGCCAGTGTGCCACCGACGGCTTCCTGTTCGACATCGAGATCATCCTGCGGGCCCACCGCAAGGGCTATCGCATCGGCGAGTTCCCCGTCGAATGGGCCTGCGATCCGGACAGTCGGCTCTCGGTCACCCGCACGCCCTGGCCGGTCCTGGTCGAGCTGTACAAGCTCAAACGCGTGATGGCCCGAAGCCTGCGAAAAGAATGACGAGAACACACTCAGGCGACCAGTTCGCCGGGTTGCCACGTGCCTGCGGGAACGATCCGTTCCGCCCGCCCTGTCGCGTCCTCAGCCGGCAGAATGAGCAATCCCCGCACATTCGCGTGCTCGCGACAGAAATCCGTCACCTCGTTTTCGTTCATGACCATGAACGCCGTGGAGAGCGCGTCGCCGCGAGCCGCATCGGGAGCGACCGACCAGGTGCCGAGCTTGCTCTCGGCGGGCTGCCCCGTCCGAGGATCGATGATGTGCCGGCCTTTCTCAACGCCCGAGCCGTTCACCGATACGTTCGCGATATCCAGTCGGGCAAGCGTGCGGTTGCGGTTCTTCGGATGGCTGAGCGTCACCGGCCAACCCTTCATCCCGGCGGGCGCGTCGAGGGCCAGGACCGAACTATAGCCGCCATGGATCAACGCGCGGTCGATGCTCCATTCTCTCAGAGTCGCCGCCATCCGATCGACCGCGTAGCCTTTGCCCACCCCTCCCAGGTCCACCCGCAAAGGGCTGACCATCAACGCCACGGAGCAGGTCGGTTCGTCGAGCAGGATCAGATCCGTTCCCGTGTGGTCGAGAGCGAATTGCAGTTCCTCCTGCGAGGGCGTTCGCGGCTTTTTGTCCTCGTCCCGCCAACAGTCCACGAGCATGCCCACCGTGACGTCAAAAGCCCCGCCGGTCTGTTCGAACACCTCGGCGCTGATCCGCAGGCACTCGAACGTATCCAACGCAATGTGCAACGGTTTGCCCGCGGGCAAATGGTTGATTTGCGTCACGTCGCTGGTCTCCAGATAGCGGCTCAGTGCCCTCTCGATGCGATCGACCTCTTCGAACGCGGCCATCGACGCCTGCTGCGCGTACGCTCGGTCCTCATACTGGACCATCACCTCGAACGTCGTCGCCATCGCCAGGTGCGAGAAGCGGTGCACGTCGGGCACCGACGACCCGTCGCTATGGACGAACTGCGTCTCCGGTTGCGGGGGTTTGTTTGTCATGGGCAGCCTCGATCAATGCCATCGTGTCCGACTGCCGGGCTGCGTGTTCGTCCCACAGGTCCTTGCGGACGAATCCCACGAGCTTCACGCCGGGCCGGGCCCAGATGTAATGCGGCTTGGGAAACAGGTAGAGGTACATTCGCCGCTGCTCGACAGGCGTCTCCTCGAAGAACACGCGTCCCAGCGCGCCCTCCAGTGTGTCGGACAACAGAATCATCGGCCCGACCTCGTTCGGCACTTCGGACGTGTACCCCACATACGGCAGATCGCGGAAATACCACGGCAACGGCCAGTAGTCCTGGCCGGGGACCGCAACCTGGAGTCGTCTCTCGAACGAATGTCCCACACCCATCGTGGCGGCGTAGTCCCTGACCGTATCCACCGCGACGAGGATTTCCTCCGTCGGATGGGCGTACACGTAGGGGTTGCGACTGTCCGCGGAGTGCACGAAACTCGCTCGATGGGCCAGCAACGCCAGGTGGCCCGCCGCCGCAAGGACGAATACGACGACGACCCCGCGGAGGACGGGGTTCTTCGCCCACCTCCAGAGCGACACGGCCCCGACTCCGGCCAGGAGGATCAGGCCGGTCAGGAAGCTCAACGCGCACCAGGGAGTCTTGTATGGGATCGCGGAATATACGACGATCATCGCAATCGTGTAGACCGCGACGAATCGCACGAGTTTCGAATCCACCGAGCCTACTCGCGGCCCTCGGATCGCGGTAATCAACCCGACGAGGGCCAGCAGGACGATCCAGGCTTCCGTCCAGATCGGGCCGTTGAAATACCGTGCGTACAGGAGCATCTGCAGATAATAATGCCACGGATGGACATGCGCGGTGTTCTCCCCGCCCGCCCTGCTGAAGTAGATCCCATAGGTGCGATAGGAATCCAGAATGCCTTCGGGACGGCGCAGAAACACCGAGTACATCAGCGCCGATACGACGGCCGCCGTCGCGATGCCGAGCAGGATGTGAAGCCAGTTGACGCCGGCCAGCGTGCGTCGTCTCTGGCCCGACTGCAGGAGAATGATCACGCCCAGGGCCAGTCCCATCGCGCCGAAGGCGATGATTGCGGTCTCCTTCGTGGCGTGCATCAGTCCGGCGAAAGCCCCCGAGACGACGATCCACAGAAGCGACCGCGTCTGCACGTAGCGATATCCGCAAACCAGCAGCCCCAGGGTGAAGCAGGCCAGCAGTATCTCCTGGATGTAGTACCGACTGTAGTAGACCATCGCGGGCGAAAGCGCCGCCAGGACCGCCGCGATCACCGCTGCAAACCCAAGCCCCCGCGAAAAACCTGCGATCAGCAGAACCAGGAGCGAGCCGAAGACGACGGGCACGATCCGCAGCGTGGTTTCCGTGGTTTCGGTGTACGTCCCGGCGCCTTGCAGGCGAGCGGCGATCCGCGTCGCGTAGTTGAGCGTCGGGCCGTGGTACTCGTGGGGGTCGTACTCATAGACGCCGGTCTCGATAAGGACGCGGTACTTGTCGGCGTGGACGGCCTCGTCGGTATGCATGGGCCGCATACGTAGACGTGGCACTCGGAAACCGAACGCTCCGAGCGCCACGACGAGAATCAGACACCAGTATAGCGCGAGCCTCCCGTGGGAGGACTCATTCAGCCCGCTCATTCCACCGGCTTGCCGTAAACATCGACCTCGATGTAGTGGTTCAGGTCGTTGCTCGTGTTGCCGTTGCTGTAGAGTCGGACGTAGCGGGCCTTCGGGCTGCCCTGCGAGAGCAGGTCGATCAGCTTGCCCTCGTTGGTCTCGGTGTAGTGCATGTCCTTGCCGATGCCCAGGCCGGCCGAGTTGTCGATGTCGTTGTTGAACACGGTCTTGACGTCCGTGATGAAGTCCTTGTCGTTCGAGACCTGCACGACCACGTCGAAGTACACGCGGGGCTGTTTGTGATAGTGCCAGACTACGATGGCGTAGAGCTCGCTCTGCTTTTCGAGGTCGATCGTCACGTGCTGGACGAACGGTCCCAACTCGACGTAGCTGCCGTCGGCGGCCTCTTTGTCGCCATCGGTGATCATCTCGATCTCGCCGATGATGGGCTCTTCATCGCTGGCGGAAACCGGCTTGCCCTTGGACACCAGCGCGGTGCCTTCCGGCGCCATGAAGGGCGGACGAGCGTGGCCCAGCGGCTTCTCCAGGTTCTCGACCTTCGTCTCCTGCGGCGTGCCGACGAACATCGGCTTGGGGAGTTGGAAGTCCAGCGCGACCATCTTGGGACCGCCAGCCGGAGCCGCTGCGGGAGCGGGGGCCGCAGCCGGGGTCGTCGCAGCGGGCTTGGCCGCTTCGACAACTGCCGGAGCAGCCGCCGGTGCGACCGCGGCCGGTTCCTGCACGCTGGTTTGCGGTGCGGGAGGCGTCTGCGTGGCAGGAGGCTCGTCGTGGTCCTTGCACGAGAGGCCCACACACAGCGTCGCCGCCAGAGCGGCCAGGAGAACAACTTTCATCAAGGAATCCCACTTCTTTGTCATCTCACTAACCTCAATCATATGAAACCCAGTAGATTCACTCGACCCTGAACGTCTCCGAGCGCGAAGCCGATGCGGGTCCCGTCCCAAATAGCCGGAGCGACAATCCTACCGACTCTGCCACCGATTGTCAAGTTGCGCCTGCGGGCATTTTGTTACACGATTGATTCGAACAAAAGAGGGACCCGGCTTTCACCGAGTCCCTGTGTTTGTGCCTGGAGAAAGAAGTCTCCCCAATCATGTTCATTTGCCGGAAGCGCCCGGCATCGGCACCACCTTGGACTGCATGCCGGCCTTGGCCAGAACGAAGTACAGCACTGCGCCCACGATGAACGCCATCAGCGGAGCCGCGGGGATCTGGGCGATGCCAACCAGGGGAGCGATGCCGACGACGAAGCCGACGGCCCAGGAAATCCAGCCGGCCATGTTCACGCCCTGGCGGGGACCGGCCCATTTCTGTCCGGACAAGTAGTAGTCCACCAGCATGGCGCCGCAGATCGGTCCGAACGAAGCGCCGATCACCGTGAAGACGCCTGCCGCATTGCCTGCCCATCCGGTCACGGCCAGCAGGATACTGACGGCGGCACCAATTCCCACGGAGATGAACGGGTTGACCTTGGGCAGCACGGTCTTGAAGCTGTTGGCCGCAATGAACGAGGAGAAGCACGCGGACGGAAACGCCGCGATCGCCAGCAGCAGACCCATGATCTTGCCTGCCCCTTCCGAGCCCATGATGCGGCCCATGAAAGCCGTGTCCGCAGGGTTCAACGCAGCCTGGCCGCTTTGCCCGAAGGCTCCGGCCGCGATCAGGATGGCGGCTCCGCCGGCCACGATAATGGCCACCGCGATGCCGATCAGCCCCCCCATCTGGACGTCCTTCGCATCTCGACTGGCAGTTCCGAAATCGACGCCGGCGGCCCCGGCCGTGGCGAAGAACCCGACAACAAACGTGATGGACAGCGCGATCACGCCCAGGAAATCGAGGCCTGCGGCGGCCGTGTCGGGGGCGGCAGCGACGGTTTGAGCCGCGACGAGCTTCTGGCCGTCGAAGTCGCCGATGCCGCCGATCGTCTTGGCCAGGAGAACCACAAGGATCAGGATCGGGATCAGAGGAAGGAATGTCGCCACTTTCGCAACGTACTGAATGCCTTTGAGCCCTACAAATGCCGCCAGAAGCGCCCACAATACCGCCAGGACTTTCACCGCAGTGGGATCGTCGCCGACAAGAGGCGCCAGAGCTTGCGACGAGAAGTATGCGTTCACGCCAAGCCAGCCGAACTGGAGAGCGCCCATAAGGAAACCCGGCATCAGGAACCCGCCCTGTGTGCCGTACTGGGCGCTGCCGACGACGTACAGAGGCAGGCCCGTCTTCAGGCCGAGCATGCCCGGCACATAGTAGAACAGGAAGTGGCACAAAACCGCGGCAACGACCAGCCCCAGGAGGGCGACGCCCACGCCCTGCGACAGCGTGCCGCCGGGAATCCCGGAGCCGCCGCTCGGCGCCTGGCTCCAGAACACGAACCACAGGAAGATGCCCGCGTAGGTTGGGGCGGTGTTCTTGTACCAGGGCGCCCGGTTCGTGGGCGGATTCGCCTTGGCCATACTGAGGTAACTCGGCAATGTTCCATTACTCATGATCGGCTCTCCTAAATCTACTATCCCGATTCACACTATCCCTGCACAGAATCAGCGGATGACAGATTCGAGACAGGAAGAACGAGCAGAGCGGACGTGCTCCCGCCCCTGGCCACCGTCGACATGGCGTACCGTCTTCTCCCCATCACTTCTCTCAGCCGCCGAGCCACACTCCATACGGCCCGCCGCGGCGCCCGGATGCAATGACGCCGGACCCGCATTCGTTCAAGGCCCCGCCTCTCACCACGAACACGTCCTGCGGCGATGCCTCTACGCCGGATGCGACATCCGCAGCCGGACCGCCAGATACGTATTGATGATGACCGCGATCGCAAAGACCAGACTGACCCAGCGGTGCAAAGCCAGCGTCAGGTGCTGCCAATCGGTGCCCAACAGGGGGAACATGCTCACGACGATCGACAGAATCAGCGGCAGGGCCAGAAACAGAACCAGCCAGAACGTCAGCTTGTACACCACCAGCGAACAGCACCAACCCCGGTCGTCGGCCGGCAGGCGGAGCCGCGTCACCCGGCGCAGCAGCCGCGTCAGCCAAGGGCAGTCGGACGCGACGAACCGGTGGCCGCCGGCCCAGGTGATCGCCAGGATCGCCATGCACAGGGCGAAGATCGGCGCGAACGTCGCGTGGATGTACATCAGGAACCCGGAGATGTGCTCGCCCTTGACCAGGGTCGGGTAGAACCCGGTGATCGCCAGAACGAGGAAGCAGACCACTGCCACCAGGTAGCAGAGCTTCTTCAAGGCGCCCAAGAGGCTGGACTGCTGCTCGATGAGCAGCAGGCTGAACACATGGATGCCGCCGGAGACCGGGCAGCGCGAGCCGCCGGCCGGAGTGAGAATCCAGTGCAGGGCGATGGCGACGAATGTCACCAACAGAGCGACGATCGAAACCGTTTGAAACATCCTGAGTACCCATCCATTGATTATGGATTACTGATGATGGAGAATTGCCGACGATCCATCATCAATCATCAATACGTTCATTCCTGTTCAGACAGCACCTTGGCCACGGAACCGAGGGCCTTGAGCCCGTACAGCAGCAGGACGATTCCAATCACCGCCGACGCGCCGATCGCGATGACCTTGAACCATGGCCGGAAGATGAAGGACATCGCGAACACCCACGTCCGGGCGTACGAAGTCTTCTGGAACTCGTGCTGGGACTTCGTCAGGTTGCTCAGAGCGACTACCGGAGAATCCACGGCGACGTTGCCGAAGAAGAACGGAGCGTTCGTCGAATGGCAGACCGTGCACTTGCCGACGCCCAGCGACTGCGCCGCCGGCCGGACATTGTGCGCCACGGGCCACACGTACGCGGCGGCCGCCGCATGCTCCATCGGCTCGGCAAGCGTCCCGTCTTCCTTCAACTGGTAGAGCATGCCGCCCGTGACGTACACGGGTTTGGCCTGTCCTGCGTCCGCCAGGGCCTTGAGCGCCTGGCCGATCTGCTCTTCTTTGAACTCGCTCCAGTCGCCCGTCGCAGAAGGCTCGACGTCCTTGAACACGGCGCCGACCACGGTGGTGACCACGGACAGTTCAATGAGCTTGACCCCGGACTTCTCGTCCAGCGTGCCCCAGAAGGAGGGCCAGACCAGTTTGTGAGGGGCGATCTTGGCGACGCTGTTTGCATCCGTCACAGCCTCTTTGGCGAAGATGGGAGCATAGACGTGCGGCAGGACGCGCAAGTTCTTGTTGACGTTGATCGTTCCCAGGCGGTGGGCCCGGGATGTCTTGGCCAGCGTCGTCTCATCGCCCGGCCACGGGCCTGAATGACAGGCGGTGCAGGTCAGTCGTTCGAAATGGACCGGGGGAATCCCCTTGTGCACCGGCACCGGCGCGCCCAGCCGGCCGCCGGTCGGCCGTTGGCCGTGCTCATCGCCCAGATGACACCCACGGCACGAAGTGGCGGCCGCCAGCGGATTGCCGGAGACGGCGGCCTCGCCTTCATAGCCCCGGATCGTATCGTGGGCCAGGCCATGGCGATGGCAATCCACGCAAGTGAGACCTGCGGTCATGTGGATGTCTTCGTCGGCATGCCACCTCTCGGGCTTCTCGTCCTTCTTCTCGGCGAACAGATCGCTGTGGCAGAAGTAGCATCGCTGATCGGGAACCTCCCGCACGATGTCGAAGAAGACGTTGCCCTTGGCGTCAAACACCTTCTTGTCATACACGGTCCGGGGCCCCTTCGTCTCGGTTTCATCCACCATGAAGGGGTCGTACGTCGGGTCCACGTCCGCCACCGAGCCGGTCACCGTTGCGAACTCGCAAGAGGCCGCGCCCGCCCAGCGGAAATTCCCCTTGCTGACCTGGATCGCATAGCCCGTCAGGCTGCCCTGGTCCTGCCCCGGATGGGCGTTGTGACAAGCCAGGCAGTTGATATCGAGTTTCCCGGTGATGAACTGCTGGGCGGCTTCGTCGGTGTCCGTCGCGGTGACTTCTCCAGGACCGCCGCCGGGCATGTGACGCCCGAAGACCTTCGTGAACTCCGAGAGAGTCAGGCCGAACTGCTCCGGCCGGTGGGTCCCCGCCCATCCTCGCGTGGACAGCGGCAACTGCAGACCGAGCTTCGAATTGAAGTACAACCAAGGCTCGCCGGGACGACCGGCAGGGGCATTGGCATCCATCGAGTTGAAGTGCCAGCCCCCGCGGATCGTCCCATAGCTGTGGCATTCTCCGCAGGTCCACCGCGTCGAGAACGGCATCGCCAGCGGATCGTTCGGATCGACCTGCGGGCCTTTACCGCCTTTGTCACTCTCGGCATACAGCGGAATCCGATGAATCGGATGCGCCCGGCTCCCGTCGCTCTCGTCTCCGAGCAGCTTGGCCCCTTGTCCAGCGGCAAAAAGCGGCGACGACAGAGCCCACGACACGACAAGCATTGCAATCAGTCTTCGTTTCAAGGGTGTAGCAGTTCCTTTCTACGCTCCCGGCCATCGCCGGCAACTGACTTCAGATGCGGACAGGCGGTTTCCAACACTCGCCTTAGACCTTGAACTCCTCGGGCTTGAACTCGAGCCTGCGTTGCGCCTCGACGGCCTCGTTGACCTTCAGGACCATCACGGCGGTCTCGTAGCCGATCTCGCCGGGGCAGGTGAGCTTGGCCTTGCCGCGCACCGCGTCGAAGAAGTTCTCCAGGTGCGGCTGGTGGTAGGCCTTGCCTTCCATGCTGGCGTTGATCTCATAGGCCGGCGGCGCGAGCGTTTCTCTCACGTCCAGGGCCACAGAGGCATCGGCCTTCTTCTCTTCCGTCTTGGGCGCGTTGATGAAGCCGAGCTTGACCCACTTGTCCCAGTCCACCTGGGCGCTCTGCTCGCGATAGACCGATCCGCGGGCCGAGGATTCGGAGATCGACAGGGTACCCTGGTCGCCCATGAAGTTCTCGAAGTAGCCGTGGTTGCTGTTGGTCGTCACCACCTGATAGAACGCGCGGACCACGCCTTCCTTCGTCTCGAAGTCGAAGATGCTCATGACGGTGTCGTACCACTCATGAGTGTTCTTGTCGTAGTAGTCGGTGCCGCCGCTGGCGATCACGCCCTTGGGCAGGGCATCGAGGAACCAGGCGTAGATGTCGATCTGGTGGGACCCGAGGTCCACGATGGGGCCGCCGCCGAGCTTCCTGTACCAGCGCCAGTTGCGGAACTGGTCCATGTTGGCGAAGCCGAACTTGGCAAGGGTCGCGTCGTCGATCGTCGCGTTCTTGGGCCAGGCCAGAGGCTCCTGGACGCCGCGATTCCACTGGCCGTTGACAGTGGTGATCCGGCCCAGCATCTTGGCTTCCTTCAGGATATTCTTGTAGGAATGCAGATACCGCGGGTTGCTGCGGCGCTGATGGCCGATCTGCAGGAGTTTGCCCGTCTTCTTCTGGCACTCGACCATCTGCCTGGCCTTGGCCAGCTCGTTGGACATTTCCTTCTCGCAGTAGACGTCCAGGCCGGCTTCCATGCAGGCGATGGCGTGCTCGGCGTGCCAGAAGTCGGGCGTCGCGATGATGACTGCGTCGATCTTGCCCTTCTCCTTGTCGAGCATCTCTTTGTAGTCGACGTAGGTGTTGTTCGGATGGCCGTAGCGGTCCAGAAGCCGCGACACGCGTCTCTGATTGTACGCTTCCCAGATGTCGCAGACGGCCTTGAACTTGACGTTGGGGATCTTGCGGCAGGCTTCCATCAGGATCTGGCCTTGGGCGCCGGCGCCGAGCAGGGCCACATTGATGTCTTTCTCGCCGCCGCCGGCCGCCGCGAACATCCGCGGCGCAAAGGCCAAACCGGCGCCGACCGCTGCTGTGGAACGCAGGAAACTGCGTCTGTCCAAACCGGATTGTGTTTTCGACTCGCTCATTGTACCTCTACTTGCTCCAATAATTGAACTTTGCAGTTCATGACCATGTACCTGAGTTAGCCGGATATTATGAAGGCCGCGAAAACGACTGTCAAGCAAAGTTGCCGTTTTTTCGAAGCGTCCCATAACAACCGGCACGCCAGTAAAGAGAGTGTCAAGTTTGAAGTTCGAAGAGGCCGGCTCCTTCAGACTTGACACTTCCCACTTTCAACTTCCTATTTCAAGGGTTTGATGACGATGTTGCGGTACGCGACCGGGCCGTGATTGCCCTGGAACATCAAAGATCCCGTGGGGGCCTCCTTGCCCGTCACGCCGCCGGGGGTCGGGCCGGGCATGACCAGGTTCTTGTGCAGAACCTGGCCGTTGAGCTCGACCTTGACGAACTCGGCGTTCTTGGTCTTCCTGCCTTCGGCATCGAACTTGGGCGCCAGCCACTCGATCACATACTGCTGCCATTGGCCGGGCTTCTTGGACGCATTCACCGGAGGGGAGAACCCGCCGTAGATGGCGCCCATGTCGCCGCTGCCCATCGTGGTCTTGCCGTAGCTGTCCAGGACCTGGACCTCGTACTCGCCCATCACGTAGACGCCGGAATTCGAGCCCTGCGGCACCATCACCTCAAGCTCGATCCGGCAATCTCCGAACTTGGCCCTGGAATAGAGGTCCTGGCTTTCGCCGTGGGCGGGGGTGAGGTTGATCAGTTCGCCTGTGCCCTCGACCTTTTCGAGCTGCTTGGGATCGCCGGACGAAACCTTCGCCTTCCCGACGGTCCACTTGTCGGCCTTGCCCGAGTCGCCCTTGGCCTGCCATTCGTCGAGGTTCTGACCATTGAAGGCCGGCACCGCGTCGCCGTAGACAGGCGGGATCTTCCTGATCCGGATGTCTTTGAACTCCACGACCATCGGCGGCCCCACATGGAGCTGCAGAGCCAACAGCCCGGTTCGCGAGGAACCCTTCTGATCCTTCGGATCGTCCGGGTTCACGGGGCGGTCGTTGTCGATCAGTTCGATGGTCTGGTGGCCGTTGAGGTAGTGGGCGATGTGGTTGCCCTGGCAAACGACCAGGAACTCGTTCCAGTCCTTGGCTTTGTAGAAGCCGGCTTCGGCCAGGGCCTTCTTGTCGTTGACGTTGCCGGTGATTTTCTTCTGACCCGTGGCATCGACGACCGTGAAATCGCCGAGGGTCGCCAAAAAGCCTCGACCGCCCTCATGATAGAGGAAGCCGACCAGATTCAGGTCTTCGAGGATGTCCGCCTGGTAGCCGGCGATCCGCCACTTGTCGAACTCCTTGCTGCGATACTGGACGCCGGAGTTGCCGTTATGGAGGCGGAACTTGAGACTCAGCTCGAAGTCGTCGAACTGCCCGCCGCGATAGACCAGGAATGTATTGCCCTGCGTCGGGTTCTGGGGGGTGGTTTCGCCGCGGATGAGGCCATCCTTGACGGACCAGAGTCGCGGGTCGCCGTCCCAGCCGGCGAGGTCCTTGCCGTTGAACAGCGAGGCCCAGCCGTCGGAGGCGTCGTTCGCGTACATCGGCGTGACACCGCACAGCAACACCGCCACGAGCAGGAACAATCCCTGGCGCACAATCTGTTTTTCAGTCTTCATCACAGTAGACCTTAGTCAAGGGATTTAATCTTGAGGTTCTTGAACCAAATCGGATTACCGTGGTACTGGAAGCCCAGGTGGCCTTCGCGAGGCATGTCCTTGTAGGCGCCGGAGAACTTGTTCTTCGTGCCCTGCGGATTCTTGCCGGCCTCGGTCCACTGGTCGAGGTCCATGTCGATGATATCCTCGCCGTTGAGGTTCACATAGATCTTGTTGTCCAGGCAGGTGATCACAAAGTGATTCCACTCGTCGGGGGCCTTCTGCGCGGCCTTGCTGGGCGAGAGGCAATCGTAGATCGCGCCGCACTGGCCGTGCTTGGTGCCGTCGGTGGTCGCGTGGATCTGCACCTCGATCGCGGTGTTGATCCAATTGTCCAGGTTGCCCGTGCGGATGAAGACGCCGCTGTTGCCCTTGTCGGGGACCTTGTAATCCAGTTCGAGGATGAAGTTGCCGTAGCGTTCCTTCGTCCAGATGTCGCCGTGCCCGCTGTCGCCGGGGGCCAGGACGCCGTCGGCGCCGAAGGCCCAGCCCTTGGGCGGCATATTCGCATTGGACAGGTCCCGCTTGAACACGTCGCGATAGGGCCTGTTGTCCAGCTCGGCGGCGGTCTTCTTGAACCACTCGACGCACTTGCGAATCTCGGGCACGCTGTTGTCCCAATTGTGCTCGTACTCGATAGAGAACATGCCCTCAAAGCCCTGCCGCGACAGCTCGGCGAGGACCTCGCCGACCTTGCTCACGCCGGTGCCCCAGGGAACGTCGTGGGCGCCGCCGCCCCACTTGTTGAGGTCCTTGAAGTGCAGACTGCGAATCCGTCCGACCTTGCCCAATTCCCGGATCGCCACGACCGGATCGATCTCCGAGCGGGTCCAGTGACCGGTGTCGGCACAGGCGCCGATCCATGGGCTGCGGCCTTCGCAGACTCTCAGCACCGTCGCGTAATCCCAATAGTGCGAGGGCTTCGGGTGGTTGTGCAGCGCGACGCAGATCTTGTACTCCTGGCAGAGCCTGTCGATCAGGTCCATCGCGTCCTCGGGCGGCTCGGACACGATCGTCTCAATGCCCATCTCCTTGGCGAAATTGAACACCTTTCGGCACTCGGCCTCATTGTTGGGCAGGCCCACGACGCCGTAGTTGACCAGGGTGATCCCTGCGTCGGCGAGGATCTTCTTGGCCGCCTGCTTCTGCTCGGCCGACATGTTGTGATCCATCCTGGCGTCGCCCGTCTCGGCGCTGAGCTTCTGACCAGGGTAGGCCTCGATGTACTTGAGATTCAGCAGCTTGGCCTTGGCCACCGCCTCGGCGAAAGTGAACCGGTTGAAGCTGTACGCCTGGGGCCCCAGCCGCCACTTGTCTTTAGCTTGGGCGCCGCTCACGCAGGCCGCCACAACCAGCAGAATCATTCCCAACCTCATTTTGCTCATCGGCACTTCTCCACAAATCATCAATCAACCATCACAAATCAACCATTCCTAGAGCGTCCAGCCATCGCGGTACGTGCGACGGAGGAACTTGTCGGCCGCGGTGGTGTTCGTCACCTTCATGTTCACGCCGTCCCATTCGAGCTTCTGTCCGGCCATCGCCGCGACGTTGCCCAGCAGAATCGCCTCGGTCAGCGGGCCCGCGTAGTCGAAGTTCGACAGGGGCTTGGAACCGCCCTTGCAGCCGCGAATCCAGTCGTGGTAGTGGTCCACCGAGCGATCGAAAACCTCCGCCGGCCGCTTGAAACCCTTCATCGCCGTTTCCGGGATCAGCCGCGGAACGCCGCAGTGCGGATACACAATGGTGCCTTTTTCGCCGTAGTAGACGCCGCCCTGATCGGGCAGATTCCGAGAAGCCTCCAACTCCGGCGGCCGCGGCGGCTGGTTGTCGCCGTCGTACCAGTTCACCGTCAGAGCCGGCCTGTCGCCCTTGGCCTTGAACTCCCACGTGATGATCGTCTTCTCGGGATAGGTTTCCTTGCCGAAGGGACCGGGCTTGGCGGAGATGCTCGACGGATAGCCAAGATCGAGGGCCCACCAGGCGGGGTCGATGATGTGGCAGCCCATGTCGCCCAGGGTGCCTGTGCCGAAGTCCAGCCAGCGACGCCAGTTGCCCGGCACGTAACACGGATGATAGGGACGATACGGCGCCGGTCCAAGCCACAGATCCCAATCCAGCGTCTCGGGCACCGGAGGCGTGTCGGTCGGACGCACGCCGCCGCCCCAGTTCTTGCCGCTCCAGAGGTCCACCTTGTGGATCTTGCCGATCACGCCGGACTGAACGATTTCCACGAAGAACTTCATCTCCGCGGTTCCGTGGATCTGCGTGCCCATCTGCGTAACCACTTTGTGCTTGCGGGCGGCCTCGGTGAGCTGGCGGACCTCATAGACGTCGTGGCACAGGGGCTTCTCGGTGTACACGTGCTTGCCCCGCTTGATGGCCGCCATGGACGCGACCGCGTGAATGTGGTCGGGCGTCGCGACGGTCACCGCGTCGATGTTCTTGTCTTCCTTGTCCAGCATTACGCGGAAGTCCTTGTACTTCCTGGCGTCGGGGAACCTCTTGAAAGTCCCGGCGGTGTGCCCGCTCCAATCGACGTCGCACAGTGCGACGATGTTCTCGCTGCTGACCGACTGAATGTCGCTGGCGCCCTGCCCGCCGATGCCGATGCAGGCGATATTGAGCTTCTCGCTGGGCGGAGTCGTCCCCGATCCGGCCAAGACGCGTCGCGGCACGATCTTGAACGCGGCCACCGCCGCGGCGCTGCCCAGGAACTGCCTTCTGTTCATCCGTATGTTCTTCACTGTTGTAGCCCTCTCATTATGACGCGGGGTCCACACCCGCCAATCATCAATTGACAATCATCCTTCATCCATCACAAAGCCCATCCGTCACGGAACGGCGGACGGATCAGCTTATCCGCTTCCGGGAGATTCGTCACCTTCAGATTCGCCGAATCCCACTCCAGCGGCATATCCTTGAACCGCATGGCCAGCACGCCCAGCAGGACCATCTCGGTCAGCGGACCGCCGTACTCGAAGCTCGAACTGGCGGGTTTGCCGTCTTTGCAGGCGCGAATCCAGTCCTGCTCGTGTCCGCTCTGGCCGCCTTTGACTCGCGGGAGCGTCTTCTCGGGCCGTTTGTAGGCCCTCATCTTCGTCTCCGGAATGATCCGAAGGCCACCGGCGCCGTGCGAGCCGTGCATGATCGTGCCTTTTTCGCCGATGAACAGGGCGCCGCTGCCGTCCAGTCTGCGGCCGGGCTCCAGGTCTCTAGTGCTCCATTACCCATCCATTGATGGATAGAGACGTTTCAGCTTTGTCCTGGCGTCTGCCGTGGTGAACTGCCAGTTCACTTTCACCTCGGCCCCGTCACGGCTCTTCTCCCATGCGGCGGTTTCCTCACGCAGTT
>DATIKY010000175.1:0-5175 GCA_035476995.1 Sedimentisphaerales bacterium
GATCCGCGTCCTGCAACGCAAAGCCTACGGTTTCAGAGACACGGAATTCTTCAAACTCAAGATCTACGCTCTGCACGAAACCCGCTACGAACTCGTAGCGTAACCCACCATGAAAAGTACGCAAAAACCGGATGAGCCACAATTCCTTGCCGAGAATTGGAGTAGAGGGCAAGGAGATCAGGATTATGCTGGATGGTATGGATAAGAGGCAGAACAAGAGGTTGTTGGCCACGGAGAGAGGGGAGCCGCAGCGGAGGCGAGCCGAACGGAGGGCCAACAACCGGGCCGCTGATTCCCCCGCCGCCTACCCGGAGGTCCTGGCCAGACTCCAACAACGACGGTTCACCCCGGCGTACAAGGCCCGCGTGGACTTCTGGAGCGATCGGCGGCTGGGAACGGTCCGGCACAAACGCATCGTCAAGTACGAGGATCAAGGGGAGACGTCGTACCTCGTCGCGGAGAATGAGTGGGTGGACAAGGATGGAAAGGTCCTGTTGAGTGAGACCCGCAAGGTGAGCGTCGTGCTGCTGGACGGGAAGGAGCGGATGCTGATCATCGACTCAACCTTCACCGCCGCAGGCAAACCCGTTACACTCGGCAAGACGCCGTTCGGGCTTCTCGGCGCGCGGATGGCCAAGACCCTCGGCGTCAATGAGAAGGAGATTCTCTGGAAGCAGGCCCGCTGGGTGGACTACTCCGGCCCCATCGAGAACGGCCGGACCGAGGGCATCACGCTCTTCGACCATCCGGGCAACCCGAACCACCCCTCCTGCTTCCACGTCCAAAACGACGGCTGGATGGGCGCCTCGCTTACCTATGACGGCCCGCGGGAGATCGCAGCCGAAAAGCCGCTGCGCGTCCGCTACGGCTTGTACGTCCACAGCGACCTGAAGGCCCCCGCCGAGATCGAGAAGCAGTGAAAGCGTTTCGCCGAGATGCCTTGAGAGTCTGAAATAGCTGCCGAGGGGCGTGCGTGCTGCCCTCTTGCTTCAAACTGCACACTTCAAATATCAAACTGGAAAGAATACCACCTTACGGCGTCACTACGAACAAGAAAGGCCCCGGACGGGCACTCGGTTCGTGCACGGCCGGGGCCTGGATTGACTCGGCGAGGACTCAGATCTTCGGACAGCCGCCGAGGTATTCGGTCTTGGGCAGTTCGCCCGTCAGAGGCAATGCGTACTCCACGAAGGCGGAGGTGACGCCGTTGCCATCGGCGTTCAGGAAATCGGCCGGCATGGACTTGGTGTGCTCGGCCACGTTCTTGAGCTCCGTGCGGAACAGTTCGACGCCGTAGTTCTTGCCGTTGCCGGTTCGCTTCATGGCGACCGAACCGTTGTCCTGCTCCATGGCGTACAGAACCGCCTGGCGGCCGCAGCGACGGGCCTCGTCCACGTCCGTCGCAGACTGCAAGCCCGCGAAGCTCCTCTGCAGGTAGCCGAAGGTGTCCGCGCGGACGCGTTTGATCTTGAGGTTGTTCTTCACCTGGGCGGCCAGGAAGTCGGCCAGGGCCCCGGTGCCGGAAAGCTGGATGTTGCCGTGCGGGTCCTTCTCGGCGTTCTGGGCGATCTTCTTGGCCCAGGTCTCGCCGTCGGCGTCGCACATGCCTTCGCTGACCGCGATCACGCAGCGGTTGAGCTTCTTGTAGACCGCCTCGACCTCGCTGAGGAACTTACCGATCGAGACCGGCCGCTCGGGAAAGTACAGCAAGTGCGGGCCGTCGTCGTCCCGCGTCTTGCCGAGAGCCGCGGCGGCGGTCAGGAAGCCCGCGTGCCGACCCATGATCACGTCGATCTTCACGCCGGGCAGGGCCCGGTTGTCCAGATCGTCGCCCATCAGGGCGCAGGCCACGAACCGACCGGCGGTGCCGAAGCCGGGGCAGTGGTCGGTCACGAGCAGGTCGTTGTCCACGGTCTTGGGGATGTGGAAGGCCCGCAGGTCGTAGCCGGCCTCTTCGGCCACGTTGTTGACGATGTACGCGGTATTGGCCGAGTCGTTGCCGCCGATGTAGAAGAAGTAGCGGATGTTGCGTTTCTGGAACACTTCGAGGATGCGGCGGCAGTATTCCGTGTCGGGTTTGTCCCGGCTGGTTCCCAAAGCCGAAGAGGGGGAGGCCGCCACGGTCTCCAGGGTCGAGGCCGAGAGCTTGCCCAGATCGATGAATTCGTCCTTGACCATGCCGGCCACGGCGTGGACCGCCCCGTACATCCCCTGGATTTCCGGGTGCTTCCTGGCCTCTTCAATGACGCCGACCAGCGAGGCGTTGATCACGCCCGTCGGCCCGCCGGACTGCCCTACTACCGCATTTCCTTTTGGTGCGTTTGCCATATCATTCTCCATACCAAAGTAGACGTTCGGCCCCTACACTCGACCGCCGTCAGCCTGTACTCACGACTTCCGACCTCACAGACGGGGTCATTATACAGTCCACCGGCCGCGACTCAAGAGGCAAGGAAAGAAACCGCGAGTGAAGCCGGGGCTCGAAACGCGTGGCGGCCTCCCTCTGCCCCCCGGTTTCCCACAGGCGCCGCCGGCATGAAGCGTTCTTGGCTCAATGGTCATGGCCTGCATAGATCCACATGGACTCGGTCCTGCCCGCCCGCTCAAATCCGAGCTTGCGGTAGAAGTCCAGGGTACCGCCGTCGGCGACGAGCATGTGCTGGTGAAATCCCTCGTAACGCGCCATGAGACGCCGCATGATCCCTGTGCCGACACCCTGTCCCTGATACTCCGGCAGGACGAGCAAGTGAGGATAGTAAACGACCAGATAGCCGTCCGAGATGGCGTTGCCAAGTCCGATGAGCCGTTCGCCTTGCCAGGCGGTGACCAGTGAATGCGACGCGAGCAGCGCCTTGTGCAACAGCTCCGGCTTGTGCGCCGAAGACCACTCGTTGGCTCGATAGAGAGTCAGAACGCTCTCGATCGGCAACTCGCGGGTGTCACTGTAGTGAAGGTCGTCGGAATCCATATTCTCCTTTGCAGCCGGGAAGACGATAACACATCCAACCGGCAGACACAAGCGAATCCAGATGCACATAGGAACCGGATTTGGTATGCTGATCGCCAATTGGAGTCGCCAATACCAGGAGGACGCCTGTGAATTCCAACCGCAAGTGCATCATCATCGGGCTTGGGGATATCACGGAATGGCCGAGCCGAGCGGCGAAGGACACGTACGAACAGCTCATCACCAAACGGCTGAAGATCCCCAGCTTTGATATCGCAGGCAACCACGATATCGGCGGCCTGTCCCCCAGCACCACCGTCCTCGACTGGCTCGCCCGTCGGCACGGCGGCCTTCGCTACACCTTTGAGAAGTCCGGCGTGGTCTTCATCGCCCTGTTCTCCGAGTACGACGAGACCCTGAACAACCCCGCCCAGCCGATCTCCAGGCCCGCCCTCGACTACCTGCGGAAGACCCTGGCCAAGGTCCCCGAGGGCAAGCCGGTGGTCGTCGCCACGCACCTGTGCTTCGACGCCATCACCAACCGGGACGAATTCGTGGACGCCTTCGGCGACACGAACGTGATCCTGGTCCTGGGCGGCCACTATCACAAGGCGGTAGTGACCCGCTATCGAGGCTTCAACTTCGTCCAGCTCCCTTCCCCCGAGCCGAAATCCGCCGGCGAGGTCACGGTCATCCGGATCAGCGAGAACCGCCTCGTGGCCGTTCCCTTCAATTACCGGGAGAATCGCTGGTCAACCGAGAAGCCCAAGATCCTCGACGCACCTATCAAGGGCCCGGCGAAGGTGCAGGTTCAGGAACAGACGGCGGAATCACCGAAATAGCACCAGTCTCCGGGTGGCATCGTCAAGGGCGCAGCCCTTGGCGATGGCTGCTTCGGGCGGTGAGAAGACCATCGCCAAGCTCCGCTTGACGCTGCCACCCGATCCTTGATGACCCAGCATGAGGAACCCAGTCCTCCTCGGCGTGACGCCATCTTTGTCATCTCATCCCAGAGGAGCATTGCCGAGGGAATTCCTCAAGATAGACTTCCGTGGCTTCCTTCAAGTTGGCAAGGGCTTCCTCGACAGCCCCCCCTGGCTGGCCGTTCCAACCTCGGGACACTCAGCCACAAACCAGTCGTCTTCCTTGCGAATAACTGCTGTCAGAACCATTTCCACGTCTCCGTTTGTGACCAGACTACTCAGTATCTTATCACGCCAACAAACTCCGCCTGCGCGCCACCGGGGAGGTGCTCAACAGCTTCCAGCAACTCGTCGAATCGAACAGGTGGCGTCATGGGTTCTGCCTCATTGCTTCAATCAATACAACTGTCATATTCGGCCTGAATTCTACCTCACAATCGTTGGCAGGTCAATCCGCTGGCCCGGAATAAGCTGTTGCGGAGCCGCAACAAGCCAATGCAAGCCTGCATTAAGGCGATGGAGGTTTGCGCCGTGCCGATTTCCAATCTGAGCCCAAATCGCTCCCACACGATGTAGCGCACGATTAAGGGCAATCACGGCAATCGTTCTGGGCTTGTTCAAAGAAGGATTTGCCCCAGAGATATCGGTCTTTGTCACGAAGCGATAGGTCGCAAGGCTTCTCATCAATGACTCCCTGCTTGAAAGAGAGGTAGTCACGCCAGAGGTCATCAGAAAAGTGGCGGGCCCCAAGGTAATGAAAATCCCCTAACGTGTCGCATACACGCCTATCATAGACGGTGAACTCTTCGGGCCACAGCACAGTCAGAATTGCCGTAGCCGTCGGCAGACGAAAGCCCCAGTCTTCCATCAGGAGCTTGAGCCGATCTTTTGCTGGCTGACTCGGGCAATACAACGCCTCGGTAATCTGCTTTACCGCACACGCGAAACCACCATTTGTGGCCCTGTGCAACCGCTCCTTGGTCCTGTTCTTGGAGCGTGGCGCCTTCCAGTGGAGGATCAGGTAGAAATCAAACGGTGTCACTTCGCCAAACTCGTGGAATCGTTTGGCAACCTCTGTCAGCAGGTACGATTCAATGTTGGCGTCGTAGAACTTTCGATAGTCAATCTCATCTTGCGCGTCAGCCATGTTGGTTCTCTATATCGATTGGGTGCAGGTTTCATTTTACGTACCGGGTTACGCACAGCGGCGAAGCCGACTGTAGGTATCCCAGAATTCCTTCCACAATCCGGATTTGACGTAGCAGCGGAAGTTGAGGATTCGCTGTCCACCTTGTCGTGACCATC
>DATIKY010000176.1:0-42491 GCA_035476995.1 Sedimentisphaerales bacterium
CGATTCTCTTGCCGAATCTGAACCTCACCTGTGGTGAGATTTACGAATCGGCTCCTCGGTTACGAATCCACGCCTCTTTCCCGATGAAAACTGCACATTCGCAAGACTTGACGGAGTGCCTTATGCAACTGGAGGGTAGAGTTTCGGCACGTCGTAGTCACGGAGAATACTGTCAATGAGCAACTGCTTTTGTGCTGTGCCCCATACGGCAGGCCGCTGGAAATCGGGATTCGTATTGATCCGCGCGCGTATGCCGTGGATTGACTTGAGCGGCCAAGGCTTCGTACTCGGTTTCATTGGTATCCTCTCCGTCTGTGTCAACAATAATCAAACTGATCCATACAGGACGGTGTGTCCTGATTCCCCGTCGGCATAGCACGCCACCGGACTATGGGGCGATGACGCGCTAAGCCCTTTACCTGTAGCTGGTTGCGCTGCATGTCGCCGACTACCACGCCGTCTTCTGTCAAGTGCACTCGCAACATCCGGTTCTCCTCTGGATATGCCCGAGACGATAGCATGACACGTTCGGCACGTCAACAACGATTGCACAAGAACCTGTATCGGATATCTCTATGCCCTCTGCACTACAAGGGCGCAACATCTTGTCTTTCTGATAAGCCTTTGGGACAGGCTCCACAAGTCGCCTCATGCACGCAGGAATCCGAACGCCGGCCGACACCGATGGCCTGGCACGCCCGAGGGGTCGTGCAGGGGGAGTTTTTCGCGTTCCGGCCTCCGGTATGAGCACGAGCGAAACGCTCGCTTGTGAGCTCATGGGTCACCGGGAGGGTGCCTGGGGCGCCCCTGTCGCTGGTGGCCTCAAAGCGTCAAACTCCCGCCGCACGCCGGCGGATTTCGGATTGGTCCGTCCCTTCCTCGATCAAACCCTGAGGTTGCGGCCGAAGGCCACGCCGTGTTCCCTGTGGTCGATCCTGGACAGACGCTGGATTGTCGGTTTGAGGTGGGTGCATTCTACGCCTGCGGTCAACTGATCTGTCAACTCCGTGCGGACAATCCCGGGCAGAATACCATAGCGTTCCACGGTATTATTGGTCAGATCTGGAAGCGGGAGGAGCTTGCCGCCGTTCGATCATGGCCCGGATGCCGGCCAGAGGCAATGAGGCGCTGGCCAGGTAGCTGGGGAGTTGACGCTTGTCCTCGAAGACCCATTCACAGGCGCCGCCGGCCTGAAAATCCTTCACCATGTCCAGGACCGTCCGGTCCGCCAACGCGGAGTCTACAAGATCGAGAGCATAGACGAACCACCCGGTCGGCGTCGCCCAATAGGCGCCGTTCTGGTAGGTGTCATGCGGACCGGCCTGCTCCCAATACTGGCCCGCCGGCAGGTGGCGAATCTGGCCGTTCTGGACGATGCCGGCGTAGTTCTTCTGGAAGTATGTCGCGATGGCTTTCGCCTGCTCGCGGTCGACGACGCCGAGGTAGACCGCGAACGCCGAGCCCCAGATGTCATGCTCCCGGCAACACACGGTGGCTGCACGGAACAGGCCCACCTGCGGGTCCCAGAACACCTTGCGAACGCTCTCGGCAACGCGCTCGGACTCCGCCTGCCATTTCTCGGCATCGGACGCGCGGCCGACCGAGGTCAGCAGGTCCGCCAGCCGCCCGCTCGCCTCGACGTACAGCAGCGAACAGAACAATTCGTCGCCCGTCTTGCGCACGGTGTCGGTGAAGCCGTAGGGACATCGATCCCAGGGTTCGCCGGGTTTGATGTGTACGAGGTGGGTATCGGGATTGCGGGGCACGGCGTCCATCGTCTTGATGAGGGGGTCGATACATTCCTGGAGGAGTTCGGCGTCCCTGGTCTTTCGATACGTCTGCCAGACCACCGAGACGGTGAACTGCGAGCCATCCGCGACGGGATTGGCGCCCATCGTCCCGAAGCCCGGCTTGTAGATCGGCGTGCCGTCGAACTTGACACAGTCAACGCCCGCCCCGTCGGCCCGCAGACACCGGATGAACAGGCGGCATGCGTCGGTGAGTTCCTTGTCTGAGTAGGAATCGACCGAGCCCTCCAGCGTGTAGGCATAGTCCCGCAGCCAGAACGCCTCATAGCCCAGACCCACCTGCGGCGGAAACGCGGCGGTCCCGTCGAACATCGTCCGCTTGGAGGCCCGGACAATTCGATGGGCTTCCCCCCGGAGCCAAGACACAGCCTCAGACAACGTCGCCGGCCCGGCAGATGCGGCAGGTGTGACCAAAGCGAACAAGGCTGTCGCGATGATGTGGAACGCTCGCGTCATTCTTTCCCCCTCGGATTCTCCCGATTTTCCAGCGCCTTCAGTTCGGAACGCGACGAGATGCACACGTCGAGATCCCGAAGCAGCCCATCACCGATGGAATAGACCCAGCCGTGGATCGTGACTTCCTGGTTGCGGTCCCAGGCCCCTTGCAGGACCGTCGTATTCCCCACGTTCATCACCTGCTGGATGACATTCAGTTCGCACAGACGATCGAGCCGCTTCTGATCCGTTCCAAGGCGGGACAGTTCCGCCGCCCGCGCCCGCCAAATGTCGCGGATGGGGCGAAGCCAGTTGTCGACGAGTCCGTGCGATCGGTCCTCTATCGCAGCCGTGACGCCGCCGCAGCCGTAGTGGCCACAGACGATAATGTGCCGGACCTTCAGCACGTCCACTGCGTACTGGAGCACGGACAGGCAATTGAAATCGGAATGGAGCACGAGGTTCGCGATGTTGCGATGGACGAACAGTTCGCCGGACAACAGTCCCACGATCTCGTTGGCCGGCACGCGGCTGTCGGCGCATCCGATCCACAGGAACTCGGGCGCGTGCTGCCCGACCAGACGCGCGAAGAAATCCGGATCGCTCGCGCGGCGGCCTGCAGCCCAGTTGCGGTTGTTCTCGAAGAGTTTGGGCAGAATCCTCATCGTTCACCAGAATTCACAAGGTTTCGAATCGTATCGAGACCGACCCGTTCGAGCGAATCGACGATCAGGTCCGCGTCTTCAAGTTCCCCGGCCGGGACGGTGTTGGTCACGGCGATGCACCTGGCGCCGGCGGCTTTGGCCGCCTGGACGCCGCTGGGGGCGTCCTCGAAGACGACGCAACGGTTCGCGGGCACGCCCAGGCGCTCGATGGCGATCAGAAAGATCTGCGGGTCGGGCTTCTTCTTTTTCACGTCGCTGCCGCTGACGTAGGCCATCCGCTCATAGGGAACCTTGACCGCGGTCAGAATCGCCTCGGACAATTCACGCGTCGCGGAGGTCGCGATGGACAGGCGAAACCTGCCGTCCCGCAGGCCCGCATGGATCAGGTCCAGCACGCCGGGAAAGGCGGGCAGCCCCTCCTTGCGGATGGTCTCGGCCAGCCGGCGCTCGCGGATCTCGGCGACCGCGTGGACCTGCTCGTCCGTCAGTTCCAGGCCATGGACCCGTGCCCCCGCTCTGATGTACGCCTCCGCCCCCCTGCCGTACCCGGCCGCAAAATCCTCATACCTGACGTCCTTGAGGCCATACATCTCTTCCAACAGCCGAATCGTCACCTTCGCGTTGATCGGCTCGGTATCCCCGATCAACCCGTCCACGTCAAGGATCATGCCGTATTGTGCGTTCATGCCTTTCATCCCAAACCCGGTTTCAAAGCGAGACATGATAGCATGAATGCCCCGCCCTTGCGATTCTTTTCGCATCCTCGCGAAAGACGCATCCATCGCGTAGACGAAAAACACCTCTTCGCGCGTCTTAGTGGCGACAATCGTTGGTTTCGAAACTGTGAGGCTGATTGTCGAATCGCCGCCGCCGGAGCTCGCGGCCATTCGGACCGAGCGGGCGACGCTCATCGAGCAGGTGTGCCCGGGTCTTCTGGCTGATCGAAGAATCTCAGGCAAACGGGAGAGGTGCCTGTCTCGCGGGGCTGAATGCATGCCGGAAGCGGGCCTGCCTCGGGAGTCTTGCGATTTACGGTCTCCAGCATGATACATGAGCGAAACGCTCGTTTGAGAGGGTACGCAGCACCCCGACTTCTGGTGGCTCCAACGCGATAAACTCCCGCCGCGCAGCGGCGCATTCCGGATCAGTCCGTTCCTTCCGCTTTCCATCACGGAAGACCGCCTGCGTGCCAGGAAAACCAGTCACATGCCATTTCGGCGCAGACATGGGCGTCTGACGCGTTGCGGGGTGCCGGCGGAGAGGTGGGAATGGGATCTTACGGCTTCCCGTCTCCCCGCTGGTATCCCCAAAGCGATAAACGCTCCCCTTGGTCATCGGCATGGACCTCCTCGGGAACAAGGTCGATCTGTCGTGCATCCGCGAGTGCGAAAAGAATAACGCCTTACGGCGTCACTACGAACGGCCGCTGCTGGTTCTACTCCCGATGGAACAGCGGGATGGCGATGGCGGTGAGAACTGCGCCTGCGGCGGCCAGGACCGCGCACTCGGGCAGGACGTCGAGCCAGGACTTGCCGAAGGACATCACGTCGTGAAACGCCCGGAGGGCCCAGTGCGAAGGCGTGAACAGGGCGATCGTCTTGAACGCCTGGGGCACCACTTCCAGCGGCCACCAGCAGCCGCCCAGGGCGGCCAGCGACATCGTCGCCAGGATGCCGAACCCGTTCACCTGCTGCTCCGTGCGGAACAGGACCCCGAACAGCATGCCGAGCGCCCCGCAGAAAAACGCGAAGCACAGGACCACCGGGATCAGGGCCGACGGATGATCGCCCAGGTTGACGCCGAAAAGCGTCACGCCGGCGGCGATCAGGAGCCCGCCCTGCAGGACCGGCTGCAACATGCGGCCCAGCATTTTGCCGGCGAAGATCTCCGGGATCGAAACCGGGGCGGCCACGAGGCGATTGATCCGCTTGCCCGCCCGCTCGTGGACGAGCGTGATGCCGCCGTACATGATGGTCATCATCATCAAGAACTTGACCAGGTAGGCGGGCAGCGTGAAGGCGAAACCGCTGGGCGGCGGCCTGAGCGAAAAGTGCTGCCTCGTCTCGACCGACAGCAGCGGCGCCTTGCCCAGTTCGGCGGTCAGGGCATCCTTGGTCTCCTGCGACCAGCCCCGCTCGATCAGGCCCACCGCCGCGACGGCGGCGTTGAACCGGATCAGGGTTCGCACCAGCAGGGTCTGGGCGGCCAGTTGCTTCTCCGCATTGCCCTGGCCTTTCGTCAGGGACAGATCGACCCGCTTGCCCGCCAGGATGTCCTGGGAGAACGTCGCCGGGACGACCAGAGTCTGCGACCAGTCCTTCACATGCCGCTCTTCGGCGGCGGGCTTGACGTCGATCCAGTACTTCTCGGCGCGAAGCTGGTCGATGAAGACATCCGCCAGTTCGTGCTGGTCGAGCTGGATGACAGGCAGCCACGTGCCGTCCTGCGTCTGGTCCCGCACCATGAAGCTGAACATGAAGACAAACGCCAGGGGCATCGCCAGCCACCAGACCAGGATCATGCGGTCCTTCAGCACGACGCGAATATCGTTCAGGGCGATCCGCAGGACGTTCATACGACCCTCCCGGACTCGAACCGCTTTCGAAGAACCCTGGTGCCGGCCCCGGCCAGAATGAGCCCGGCGACCATCAGGCAGAGGCTGGGTCGAAGGGCGTCCCAAATCGGCCGGGACTGGAACAGGCTCTCGATGCCATAGTTGCCCATGCGGATCATGGTCCACCGCCCGACCGCCTGCAGGACCGACGGCAGTTCGTCGAAGGGCATGAAGCTGCCGCCCAGCACGGCCGCGAACATGAAAACGAACACCGTGATCGCGTTGGCCAGTTCGGTGGATCGGGAGTAGCCGTAGATCAGAGCCAGCAAACCCAGCAGAAAGACGTTGAACGATGTCAAGACGACGAACAGCATGACGGGATTCCGCCAGGCGATGCCGAAGACGACCCCGGTGAACAGAATCAACAGAAGCTCGCAGATCCAGCAGACGACCAGGCACCGGAGGATCTTGGACAGCAGGACCTCCCCAAGCGTTACGCCCCCGGCCAACAGTCGCGAGATCGTGTGCCCCTTGTACTCCTCGAAGATATCGGCGAAGACCCCGTTGGCAATGAAACAGACCCACATCAGCATGAGCCCCGGAAAGACGACCTGGAACACCTCTTTCATGAGTTCGGGTCCTCCCCTGCCGTCGCGCTCGGCGTCGCAGTCGGGACGTAGTCCGAGGCGTCGACCGTCTTGAACTGCACCAGCGGCGGGAACAGGTACGGCTCGACCGTCCGCAGTCGCTCGACGGAACTGGCGCCGATCTGGGCGACCTCCAGGGAGCTGGGCATCTTGTCGCGATCCATCATGTCGCGGATTCCCTTGATCTGCGGTTGCAGAAGATGGAGGGCCTCGGAGGCGCCGATGCAGACGACGAGCAGCCCCTCTTCCACGATGCGGGGCAGGATGGCTTCGGCCGGGTTCTTGTACAGCGTCATCGCGGTGGGCTTGCCGTCGAGCAGATCGGTTGTCAGATTCTCCGGGAGCACGACGAAGGCCGAGACCTTTCTCTTCTCGACCAGCCGGAGCCCCTCGGCCTCCGTCTTGACCAGGTGCAGACGGAGGTTCTCCGCGGCCTGGCCCTGGCCGGCGACGGATCGCAGCACGCCGGAGAGGAAATCGTCGTCCCGATCCAGAACCGCCAGATCGATCCGGACGTTCTTCTGCAGGTCCCCTCGCGGCGAGAACACCAGCGACACGATCACCGCCGTGAGCACCGGGATGATCATGAACACGATCAGGCCCCACGGATGGCGGGCATCCCGCAGCAGGTCCTTCTTGATGAGAGTCCAGATCGTTTTCAATCGCGCAACTCTCTTCCCGTGAGCTTCAGGAACACGCTTTCCAGGCTCGGCTTCTGGATGGAGACGTCCGTGACCTCGATCCCTCCTTCGCCGAGCTTCTGGAGGAGGGCGACCACGTTCATCCGGCTCGACGTGAGACTCACGGTCCCCGCGCCGTCGCCGGCGGTCAGGACCTTGACGTCCTGGCCTTCGAGGGCGGCCCGGAACTGCCCGGCGGCGAACGGGCCGTTCACGGAAATCACGTCCCCGTCGCCGGCGACCTTGGCCAGTTCCTCGACCGACCCGGTTTCGAGAATCCTGCCGTGGTCCATGATCGCGATGCGGTCGCACAGGGACTCGGCCTCCTCCAGGTGGTGCGTCGTGAACAGGATCGTCGTGCCCTCCCGGGCGATGTCGCGAATGATGTCGAGGATGTTCTTGCGGGCCTGCGGATCGATGCCGACGGTCGGCTCGTCGAGCAGCACGACCCGGGGATTGTGGACCAGTCCGATGGCGAGATTCAGCCGGCGTTTCATGCCGCCGGAGAACTTGGAGACGGGCTCCCTGGCCCGATCCTTGAGCCCGACGCGGTCGAGCCACAGATCGATGTTGGCCTTGAGCTTCGACCTGGGCAGATCGAACAGGCTTCCCCAGAACATCAGGTTCTCGCGTGCCGAGAGCTCCTCGTAGAGGGCCAGATCCTGGGGCACTAGGCCCAGGAGCCTCTTGGCCGCCTTGGGGGAACTCCACACGTCGATGTCGGCGATGCTCACCCGGCCGCGGTCCGGCTTGAGCAATCCCGAGATCATCGAGAGAGTCGTGGTCTTGCCGGCCCCGTTGGGTCCGAGAAATCCGAACAACTCCCCCTCCGGGACCTCCAGCGAGATCCCATCGACCGCCCGAAGGCTGCCGTAGCTTTTCTGCAGATCCTCAACGTGAATCATGACGCTGAACTCCCCACCGGATTCCATGGAGCCCGTTTCTTCGCATCGCACACACGATGATACCAGGACGCACGCCTGTGACACAACACGTCAGACGGGAGCCTTCACCCGGCCCGTCCATCTCACAGTACTCGTTTGAGTCGGGCCGGAAAGGACTTTATTTCTCCAATTCCATCTCGATGACGGACTCGACGGCGCAGAAGCGGTTGGCGCCGCCGACGCGTCCGAGACTGTTCAGGCCGGACCAGGAGATCTCCGGGCCGTCGCGAAGAATGCGCTCGTCGACGTGAAGGGCCAGGACCGAACCCAGGACCAGATTGCCGGCAAACGACCCGCTGCCGACCGTAACCACATCGAGCAGCCTGCATTCGAAGGCGACCTTGGCGTCCTTGACTCTGCGACATCCGACCAGCTCGGCCGGGACCATCTCCACGTGGCAAATGCCCGCCTCGTCCGTGCCGTAGGGAAGCGTCTGGGCGGTCCGGAACATCAAGGGCCCCTGCTCGACCGAGACGGAGTTGACGACGAACTCCTTCGTCTGACGGATGTTGCGGAGCGTGTCCTTCTCGCTGCCGTCCTTGCGGTTGACGATGGAGACCGCAATCGTCGCCGGCCGCCAGGCGACCCCGGTGAAGAAGCTGAAGGGCGCCAGGTTGTGCTCGCCCGCCGGGTTGACGGTGGATACCCACGCAATCGGCCGCGGAACGATCGCGCCGGTCAACAGGTCATGCGCCTGTTGGGATTCCTCCAACTGGTCCAACTCGATCAACATCGAACGATCCCTTTCGCTTGCGACAGGCATCCGCCCCTCGGCCCTCGCCGTCGCGGACACCTTAGCACGAGTCGAGGAGCGGGTCAACAGGTCGGCGGAACAAGACAATCACGCGTTCGGACAAGGACCTAATCGTGCGACGTACGCACCGAACGGACTCTGTCATTCCTGCGAACGCAGGAATCCAGAGGCCCTGGGGTTTGGCATGTCCCGCGAGTGGATTCCCGCCTTCGCGGGAATGACAAGACTGCGGCGGAATCGGTGGGTGCATTTACTTTCCCGTCGACGACGAATTCTATTTCTGCATAGGACAGACTAGAATGGGGAGCCCGACGTTTCTATCATGAACGACCGGTTGTTGAAATTGGTTGTGTTGGGTGCAGATGATCGAGGACAGGTTCTTAATCTGGCGGTTCAATCGCGGGGATTCGGCGGCGTTGTGCCGGATCTACGAGAAGTACCGCGACGGTCTGCTCAAGGCGGCCGCCGCCCTGCTCAACGACCGTTCCGGCGTCGAGGACGTGCTGCACGACGTGTTCGTCGAATTCGCCCTGAGCGTCGGGCGGTTCGAACTTCGCGGCAGCCTCAAGGGGTATCTGGCCGTCTGCGTCGCCAACCGGGCCCGCGACCGCAACCGCATGGTGCGGCGGCGCGGCTCGGTCGATCTGGTTGAGGTCCGGCCTGAGCCAGCAAGCGTCCCGGGGCCGGAACTTGAGGCGATGAGTCGAGAGATGGTCGCCAAGCTCGACGCCGCGATGGCCGAGCTGCCCGACGAGCAACGCGAAATTATCGTACTGCACGTGCAGAGCAAGCTGCCGTTTCGGGAAATCGCCAGGCTTCGGGAGATCTCCATCAACACCGCGATGAGCCGCTACCGGTACGGCCTGGACAAGCTCCGTTCGATCTTGAATGGGGAGTTGGGATCATGACTGACAGGAAAGACACGAAACGCATGGTCGAAACGTATCTGGGGAGTATCGAGACTCCCGCCGGCGACCGGGTGGACGAGAAGGTCCTGCCCGCCGCGCTGACGGCCATGCACAAATCCAAACCACACGTGGCTCCCGCGAGCCATTCGATCTGGAGAACGATCATGACGAGCAAAGCAGGCAAAGTGACCGCGGCGGCCGTTGTCGCCGTCGTAGTGTTGTTCGCAGTCTTCGACAGCTTCACCCAGCCCGCCTGGGCCCTGGCCGACGCGATCGAGGCCCTCAAGGACTATCGAGCCGTCCACGTGACGGGCGTCTTCCCAGGCGGCACTGCCGAAGTCTGGTTCCGGGCCAACGAAGCCAAGACCCAGTCCACGGACGTGGTGGTCCGCGGCAGTCTCGGCGCGACCACCTGGACGCGGGACGGCTCGACCTATCATTACGAGCCCGGCCAGAACACGGTGTACTATGAGCCCGCCGTGACAATCGGCATGTCTCAATGGTTCGGCCCGGAGCTTCTGGAGATGTTCCGCACGGCCCAGAGCACGCAGATCATCCAGGGCAAGGACCCCGCCACCGGCCGGGACCGCGTGATGCTGATGTGCAGCCTGATCGACGTCCGCGGGCCGCGGTCCTGGGTGATGGAGTTCGACGCCGACAGCAAGTTGCCGGTGGCGATGAAGCAGTGGCAGAATCTCGACCGCAGCGGGCCGCCGAGCTTCGACGCCTTCAAGATCGTGTACTACGAGGACCTGCCGGACAGCGTGTTCGACGTCCAGGTCCCGGGCGACGCCAAACGCGTCGAGAAGCCGCTGCAAATCCCCGAGGAGACCGTCGGCATCCTGGCCAATCCCCAGGATGGAATCTCGGCCGAAGGCATGACGCAGCAGGAGGCCGCCCAGAAGATCGTGCGAGCCCTCTATGAGGCGGTCATCAAACAGGATATGAACGGGCTCAAGGGTCTGTCGCCTCTGTGCCGCAACTGGGGCGACGACTTCCTGCGAAAGATCGTCTTCAAGCCGGACAGAGACGACCGGATCGTCGAGATCATCGAGATCGGGCAGATCCTCCGAACAGGTCAGTCTTCGCTGGGCCCCATCGCGGCGGTCCCGGTCACTCTGAAGCTTAAGAACGGCAAGAAAGTCCAGGAGCAGATGATCGTACAATTCCGCAGCATGGGCGACCGGTCCTCCTGCGTAATCCACGGCCCGTACGGCATCGCTCGCGAAATCGGCCAGTGAACTCGCCCACCGCAACGCATTCCGAGCCGCCCGAGAATTCTCCGGCGGCTCTTTTCTTGGGTTCATCACGGAATTGCGGGGATCGCCGCAACCGCCGGAGCGGCACGCGAGAAACGGTCGTGCAGGGGAAGTTCTTCGCGTTGTAGCCTCCGGCTTGGACGCGAACGCGACGTTCGCTCGCGGGGCCGAACGTCGCGAAGGGGCGTGCAACGCCCCTCTAGGCTGGCGGCCCCCAAGCGACAAACTCCCGACGCGAAGCGTCGGAATCCGTGTCCGTTCGTCCCCGCAGTTCCGTGAAGAACCCCTTTTCATGCGCTCTCGATGCGTAGATTTTCTGCTTTTCCTGGACGAAAGCCGGCGGTCTGATTGTGTTATGGGTGAAGAACGGTCGTTCGAGAGTACTTGAGGCATCGATGCTGAATGATGTGCTGCTGATCTGGAAGTTCCGGTCGGGCGACAGCGACGCCCTGGCGAAGATCTATGAAGACCACAGGCAAAACCTGCTTCGGATCGCCGCGGGGCTGCTGAATCAGACGGGCGCCGCCGAGGATGTCGTACACGATGTCTTCGTGCAGTTGGCGCAGTCGCCGCAGAGGCTCCGGCTTCAGGGCAACCTGCGGAGCTTCCTGGCCACCTGCGTCGTCAACCGCGCGCGTAATGCCAACAAGGCCGCACAGCGACGGCGGACGGGCGGTCTCGACCAGGCCGAGGCGATTGTCTCGGACAATCCCGGCCCGGAGCGGTGGATCCTCGACAACGAGCGATTCACCAGGCTGCGAAACGCCCTGGCCGAGCTTCCGTATGAGCAGCGAGAGGTCGTCGTCCTGCACCTGCAGGGCGGCGCGAAGTTCCGGGACATCGCGAAGTCCCAAGGCGTTTCCATCAACACGGTTCAGAGCCGGTACCGGTACGGCCTGGAGAGATTGCGGTCCCTTTTGGATGGCGAGGTTTGACATGGAACCGAAAGAGAGAATCGAACGGTTCATCACGGATACGAACGTGGACGTCCATGGCGACAAAGACCGCGAGGTGCTCCGCGACGTTTTGCGGGCGCACCGGGAATTCAAACAGAAACACGAACGACAGCGACACCCCCCAATCTGGAGAAGCATCATGCACACTCGCACCACAAAACTGGCCACGGCGGCCACCGTCATTCTGGCCGTGGGCCTGTTCCTCATCGCATCGAATTGGATGACCCGACCCGCCTGGGCCCTGGCACAGACGATCGAAGCCCTCAAGAGCGTCAAGGCGATCCACATCGCGGGACGGGTCCACTACCCCGACCGACAGATCGACGTAGCGATCGATATTTGGGCGACCGCCAGTTCCGACGACCCATCCCTCTCCGGCGACTTCTTCTACCGCGAGGGCGACGACCACGTCTGCGTTGCCTCGGAACGCGAGAACCTGACCTACGTCAGCACGCGGCACGAGGCCCCGGCCGTCACGGTCGTCTATATCACCGAAGGGCTCAACCGCCGAGGCCCGGTTTTCCCCAGCGGCAACATGCTGGAGGAGTTCAAGAGCGCGGCCCAGAACTGGCAGGAAGAGTATCGCAGCGATCCCGTCACCGGCAAGCCCTGCGTGTACGTCACCTTCTCCGGTCCCGCGGTCAACACCGCCCGCTACTGGCTGATCCAGATCGACCTGACGACCAAGCTGCCGGTCCGGGCCGCGGTCTGGTTCGATGAGAATCGCCAGGGCCCGGCCCACTTCGAGTACAGCGGCATCACCTACAATCCGACCCTGCCGGCAGGTCTCTTCGAGTTCTCCATGCCCGCCGGCGCCCAGGTCGTGGATTCTCGCAAGATCCGCAAGGTCCTGGTCGAAACGCCGGGGCTTGGCCTGCCGGTCGGCGGACTCTCGTGCGAAGACGCCTGCGAGAAAGTCGCACAGGCCTATTGGCAGGCGGTCATCGCACAGGACTGGCCCACGGCCCGCAAGTTGCGTCCCCTCGCGTCGGACAAACTGTCGACCCTGTACACGGGCAATCCGCCCGTCGAACTGCTCGGAATCCCTCGGATGAACCATGTCGGAGACCCCGGGACCTTGGTCGAAGTCACAACCGTCATAAAGCTCAAAGACGGCACGACCCACAAATCCCTGCTGAATGTGGATCTCCGTGACACAGCCGTTGGAAGAGTCGGCGTGGTCGCCGGGACCATCGGACCGGAGTTCTACGAATAGGGTTGACCAAAACACGATTGGCAGATTCAGGTCGCCGGGGCCCCGTACCGGCGGCCTTTGTTCTGTGAAGACAACTCCCATCGTTGGATTTGCGTTGCCGCGACCGCCTGGAAGGCCTATCCTGGACCGCGTCTGAATGGATCCGTGATTCCCCCTGGAGACGCCATGGCGACGAACCCTCTGCAAGAGCACATCAATGCCGTCATCCGCACAGGCTACCGCTTCGCCTATTTCGCACTGCGGGCCTGGTGGTTCGTGCGACGGCCCCACACCCACGGCGCCGCGGTGGCCTTGTGGCGCGAGGGCAAAGTCCTGCTGATCCGCACCAGTTATCGGAGCTGTCTGTCACTGCCGGGCGGGTTCGTTCGATCGGGGGAACCTTCGGAACAGGCCGCTCGCCGGGAATTGCAGGAGGAGCTCGGCCTCTCGCTGCCGCCACAGTCCCTGCGTCACGCCTGGCACGGCATGATCCCGTTCGAATCCCGCCAGGATGTGATTGACATCTGGGAAACAAGCGTGGATTCAGCTCCGGCGCCGCATGTCAAGGGGCGGGAACTCGTCTGGGCCGGCTGGGTCGCGCCAACCGAGGCGCTGAACCGTCCCCTGCTGCCGCATGTGGCTGCCTATTTGGCGCAGGCCGGGCGAAGAACAGAGTCGCCATCCCTCTAAACCCCAGCGTCAAACCAGACGATCTTAAGGAAAGCCCGCCGTCGGAAACCGGCGGCTTTTGCATCGCGACGGGAAACGGAATTTGCGACATCGGCAATAGGGCACATAAAAAACTTGCGTGCTACGTCATTTCAGGATATAGTAAATAGTTGCAGGTTGGTTGTAGCCTTGACCGTCCGCACCGACGCGAAGCCCGGAGGCTTCCCGCGGATTGCGGACCGGCGTTCTTATGAGGCTGTGAATGCTAGATCGGAGACCTGGGTGAGCGCGTATTCGGGACGATCTGTGTGAAACACGGTCCCTCTACGCTTCAGATTCATCCCACCAAAGTTCACGTTCGGCCAACGCTTGGCAGGAAGGAGGTAGATCAGTCGAATTCGGATTCCACCGTATTAGGGCGCGACGGCGCCAATTCCGCAGGATTCGAGGTGGGCGGAATCTGTTGACGCTTGGAGCCGTATCATCGTCAAAATGTAGTAGAACTTCTTAGGAGGACATTATGTTTAAGAGATCTGTATGCTTGGCAGCGGTCGTGGCGTTGGCCTTGACCGTCGGCGCAGGCGCCCAAGAGCTGGGAAAGGGCAAGGTGCTCTTCGAGTACTGGTTGGGCGGCAACGCCAGCAGCAACCTCGACACCCTCAAGACCGATCCCCGCTTCCCCAACAACCCCACTCAGAGTGAGTGGCGAGACGGAATGGATCGCCCCGACTGGGCCGGCCAGGACTACTGGGGCGCCCGAGGACGCGCATTCCTGACCCCCACCGCAACCGGCGACTACACCTTCTGGACCGCCAGCGACGACGACAGTGAGCTGTGGCTGAGCACGGATGACAATCCGGCCAACGCCAAGATGATCTGCAACGTCGAGGGCTGGTGCAATTACCAGAACTGGACGGGCGCGGGCGAGGCTCCTGGTCCCAATCGCCAGTCGGCCCCGGTCTCGCTGGTCGCAGGCCAGAAGTACTACATCGAACTGCTGTTCTCCGACGGCACCGGCGGCGGCCATGCCAGCATCGGCTGGGCTGGCCCGGGCCTCGGCGAAAAGCCGATCGTCCTCAAGGGCGACGTCCTGACCGCATTCCTCCGCAATCCGGAACCGCTGTTCATGGCCCAGAATCCCAAGCCGGCCGACAAGACCATCGAGGTGGTGGATCTGGTGTTTGAATGGACCGCAGGTCTGACCGCCGTGACGCACGACATCTACGTCGGAACCAGCGCGGAACTGACCGCTGCCGACTACAAGATGACGATGCCGGCGCCCATGTATTACCATCTGGAAGGCCTCCAGCCCGGCAAGACGTATTACTGGCGAGTCGATGAGGTCGATGCCGCCGGCGTCAAGTACCCCGGCACGGTCTGGAGCTTCACCGCGATGCCGCTCGAGGCCAATACGCCCAGCCCGGCCGACGGCGCGAGCTTCGTGCCCCCGGCCATTACGCTCGGCTGGAGAGCCGGCCAGGGCGTGACGACGCACGATGTGTTCCTGAGCAAGGATAAGGCCGCTGTGGCCGCCGGCGACGCAGGCGCCAAGGCCGCGACCGTGATCACCACCAGCTTCCAGGCGATCGGGCTCGAGCCCGAGACGACCTACTACTGGCGCGTGGACGAGGTCGACGGACTCACCGGCAAGGTCGCAGGCGCGGTGTGGAGCTTCTCCACGGTGCCCCTGGTGGCGAAGATTGACGACCCGAATCTCGTGGGCTGGTGGACGTTCGACACCGAGCCGGCCACAAGCATGGCGGTCCTGGATATGTCGGGCAACGGCCGCTACGGCACGCTCATCGGCGGCGGCCTCTCGTTCGTCCAGGATGCCCTCATGGGCAACGTCCTGAGCCTGCCGGGCGGCAATGGCAAGTACGTCAGCATCGGCGCCGTCGGCATCAGCGGCAACGATCCGACCACCATCGCCTGCTGGGCCAAGGCCAACAGCACGAGCATCCCCGACTGGACCCTGATCTTCGGGTTCACCGGAACAGCCGCCGGCGAAGGCGGCAACGGCAGCCACTTCAACATCGGCAGCATCGGCGGTCCTGGCGGCGTCGGCGCCCATTGCTGGGGCTGGGAAGAGACGATTCTGTCGGACAATGAGGCCCTCGAATGGCACCACTATGCCATGACCTATGACGGCACGACCATCAGCTACTACGCTGATGCCGTCGCCATGGACACCGATGTCGCCAAGTCCAACGTGCAGAATCTGGCGATCCGCGGCGACCGCGTCCACATCGGCAAACGCCGGACGCAGGAAAGCTCGTTCCCGGGCTTCGTCGATGATTGCCGCGTCTACAACCGCGTGCTCGCGGGTGAGGAAATCGCGGAAATCGTGATGGCCTTGGCGGCCCCCATCGTCGGACCGGCCGACATCACGTCGCCCCGCGACATCGTCCTTGGCGTTCCGAACGACAAGGATTGGCCGGCTGCGGAATCCCCGATGCTGGCCGTGGACAACCGCACCAACACCAAGTTCCTCCATCGTAAGGGTGGAAAGCAGCCCACCGGCGTCCAGATCACGCCGTTTGCGGGGCCCTCGGTTGTGGTCGGCCTGACGTTCACGACGGCCAACGACGCCCCCGATCGGGATCCGGTCAAGTTCGAGTTCTACGGCGTCAACGGCAACAGCGACTGGACGCTGATCGCCTCCGGCGACATCGTCGACTTCGCGGGCGAAACCGCCTGGCCGCGGTTCACCAAGAACACGACCCCGATCACGTTCGCCAACAGCACGTTCTACGAGCACTATCAGGTGCTGTTTACGGCACTACGCAATCCGGCCCCCGCCACACTCATGCAGATCGCCGAGATCGAGCTGATCGGCAGAACAACCGCCGCTTTGCTCAACACGCTGAACAACGGCGACTTCGAGGACGGCGTTCTGGCTCCGTGGGGAACCTACGGCGCCTTGACCGCGACCGTGGTCAAGACACTGGACGGCGCTGCGGTGCCCGAGCCTGTCGCCAAGGGCACGTCGTGTCTGTTCGTGGACGTTCCCACCAAAGTGGCGAATTTCTGGGATGCCGGTCTGCAGCCCAAGCCCGTCGTGTTCGAGGCGGGCAAGAAGTACACCTTCTCGGTGTGGCTCAAGGCCAAAACTGCCGATGTACAGATCAACCTCAAGCCGGAACTGGCTGCCGATCCGTGGACCGGTTACGGCGAGAAGATGGTCACCGTCACGACGAAGTGGCAGGAATTCAGCGTTACGACGCCGGTGTTCGCCACGACGATCAATCCTCCGGGTCTGACTCTGCATGTCGGCCATGCGACCGGCGGATTCTGGGTTGACGGCGCCAGGCTTTACGAGGGCGACTACGCCCCCGCTCCGTGATGGAAAGGAGGATTGCAGCAAAGCACTTGCTTGACAGCACGTAACGCAAGTGTCTGTAGATTGGTTGATGTCTCGTATGGGGGCGCGCATCGCGCCCCCATACAGGTTTTCTCGGTTGGAGCCGGCGCCGGCATCTGCCGGCGCGTGCCATGCAGGCACGGCGGCCAGGGTCTAACGATGTCCACAGATCGGGGGACGGCCCTTCCCCATCCGCATCCCTGCGGAGCCTTCGGGCGTCGTGGTCGTCTGCGACCTTGGTTTTCGCCGGATGGACAACACAGGACCGGAGATCCGGGTCAATGGACGAGTTCAAGTACCCTGTGCGGCATGAGTCGTGTCGCCGTCCAGACGGGGTCCATTGGCCCGGATCGAGCGCTGGCGGTTCGCCGGCAGGAAGGAGGTGATCGGTCAAGTTTGAATTCCACCGTGCTACGGCGCGACAGCGCCGGTTTCGCAAGATGTCAGGTGGGCGGAGTCTGTTGACGCTTGGAATCGTATTCTGAGCGAATGTGGTGAAAATCTTCCTAGGAGGACGTTTATGTATCGCAAGTGTGTGTGTGTGGCTGCCCTGTGCCTGACGCTGGCCCTCGCCGGCAGCGCGGGTGCCCAGCTCGGACAGGGCAAAGTCCTGTTCGAGTACTGGGACGGGATCAGCGGAACCAGCGTTGACGGCAACTTGAGAACCAACGCCAACTTCCCGAACAACCCGACCAGTTCCGTGTGGCTGGACAAGTTCCAGAGCCCGTCCGGTCGCGCCGACAACTACGGCGTTCGCGGACGCGCATTCCTGACCCCGCCCGAGACGGGCGAGTACACCTTCTGGGTCGCCGGCGACGACAACTGCCAGCTTTGGCTGAGCACCGACGACAACCCCGCCAACGCCAAGATGATCGCCCAGGTCGCGTCCTGGACGGGCGTCGCGGAGTGGGGCAAAGAGGCCGGTCAGAAGTCGGCCCCCCAGGCTCTCGTGGCCGGGCAGAAGTACTACATCGAAGGCCTGATGAAAGAAGGCGGCGGCGGCGATAGCCTCGACGTCGGCTGGGCCGGCCCGGGCATCGGCGATGCCACCGTGGTCATCGCAGGCCAGTTTTTGACCGCGTTCATCCGCAGCCCCGAGCCCCTGCTGATGGCCTCCAAGCCCAAGCCGGCCGACAAGGCCGTGGATGTGCTCGGCGCGACCTTCGAGTGGACCGCCGGCATCACCGCGGTGGCCCATGAAGTCTACTTCGGGACGACCCCCGAGTTGACCGCCGCCGACCAGAAGCCCGCCCTGCCGGGTGTCGCGATGTACTATCATTTCGACCCGATGGAGCCGGGCAAAACCTATTACTGGCGAGTCGATGAAGTCGACGCCGCCGGCAACAAGTATCCGGGCTTCACCTGGAGTTTCACCGTGATGCCGCTGGAGGCCCACGCTCCGGTTCCGGCCGATGGCGGCAAAGACGTCGCCGTCAAGCCGACGCTCAAGTGGGTCGCCGGCCAGAACGCGATCGGCCATGTCCTGTACCTGAGCAAGGACAAAGCCGCCGTGACTGCCGGCGATGTCGCCGCCAAGGCCGGCATCCTCTCCGACGTCACGTTCACCCCGGAAGTCGCTCTCGATGCGTTCTCCACTTATTACTGGCGCGTCGATGAGATCGACCTGGCCGGCGGCACCGTGGCCGGCCCGGTCTGGAGCTTCTCGACCGTCGCGTACGCCTCGGTCCTCGAAGGCCAGACCACTCTGACCTACAACAACAGCGTCGCGCCGTACATCACGTCGACCGCGATGCCCACCCCTGCCGACCTGACGGCCGGCGGCAAGCTGACCGACCTGGCCATCCGGTTCCAGGGTCGCGGAGCCCCCACGGGCGGGATCAGCTATGATGATGCCACCGGCACCTACTCGCTGGCAGGCGCCGGCGCGGACATCTGGGGCAATGCGGACCAGTTCCACTATGCCTACAAGATGCTCAACGGCGACGCTACCATGGTCGCCCGCGTGGTCAACACCGGCACCGGCACCAACAGTTGGGCCAAGGGCGGCGTCATGATCCGCCAGAGCCTGGCGGCCGGCTCGATGCATGCTTTCATGCCGATTGTCGGCCCCAGCGCTACGGCGGCGGCCGGCGGCAACGGCGCCAGCTTCCAGCGGCGTATCGTGACCGATCAGGCCTCGACGAACGCCGACAACTCCGCCCCCGGAGTCGTGGCCCCCTACTGGGTCAAAATCGAGCGCAAGGGCAATGACTTCTCCGGCTTCATCTCCGCCGATGGCGTCGAGTGGAAGCAGCTCGGCACCGCGGTGACGATCAACATGGCCGACCCCGTCTACATCGGTCTGGCCGTCACCTCGCACGTGGCCGGCGCGCTGCGGACCTTCACGTTCGACAACGTGGCCACCACGGGCAATGTCACCCCGGACGGTCTGTTCACGTCCTGGGACGACATCGGCATCGCCAGCAACGACCCGGCTCCGATGAGCGTCGCCATTGAAGACGCAGCGGGCAAGATCGCCGTGGTCACCCATCCGGATCCCAAGGCCACTCAGACCACGGTCATGGACCTGATCCGAGTTCCGCTGGCTGCGTTTGCCGGCGTGGATCTCAAGAACGCCGCGAAGCTGACCCTCTCGGTCGGCGACGGCCAACCCGGCGGCGCCGGCGTCATGACCTTCGCGGACATTCGCACGGTTCAGCCTGCCGTTTCACCGGCTGCTGACGCGATGGACATCACCGTCGCCGGCGACCCCGTGATCGGGTTCCCGGAATACGCCGGCTCCTGGCCGGCCGCGGAAAGCCCCGCGATGACCATCGACGATCAGATCACGACCAAGTTCCTGAACTTCGGCGGCGCCTCGCGGGCCAGCGGCATCATCGTCACGCCGGCTGTCGGCGTAACGGTGGTCACGGGTCTGAGCCTCACGACCGCCAACGACGCTGCCGAGCGTGATCCGGTCGCATTCGAGCTCTACGGCTCCAACAAGGGCGTCGAAGGTCCCTGGGCATTGATCGCCAAGGGCGCCATCGATGACTTCGCCCGGCCGGTCGCCTGGCCGCGTCGGTGGAAGAACGTCACCCCGCTCGGCTTCGCCAATGCGATTCCGTACACCAATTACAAGGTTGCGTTCCCCGCAGTCCGCGGTCCCAACGCCAACAGCATGCAGATCGCCGAGATCGAGCTGCTGGGCGCCGTTGCCGAGGGCGAAGGCCCGGTGGTCTTCTGGGTCACCTTCCATGCAGCCGACAACGCCCCCTCGGCTCCCGCAGTCACCGGCGGCTTCACCACGGCCCCGGATAAGGGCTACACCGATCTGCTGAAGGAAGCCGGCTACACGGTCGTGCGTTACGTCCAGACCGGCTCGCCCAACGTGGACATGATCAAGGCAGCAGCGGACCTGGTGATCGTCGGTCGTTCGGTCGCCAGCGGCAGCTTCCAGAACGCCGCAGCCACCACGTGGAACTCCGTCCCCGTTCCGATGATCTCCATGAACGGGTACATCAACCGCAAGAGCCGGATGGGCTTCAATACAGGAAGCACCATTCCGGACAGCACCGGGGACCTCAAGCTGGCAGTCGTGGATCCGACCCACCCGATCTTCGCGGGAATCGACCTGACTGACGGCACGACGACCAACCCGTTCGCGGGCATGGTTCTCTACCCGGACGGCGTCGCAGCTCGCGGCGTCTCGATCGTCACCGAGCCGGCGGCTGCCGGCGCGGTCACCCTGGCGACCGTTTCCGCAGGATCGACCACCGGTCCTGCCGGCGCCATGATCATCGCCGAGTATCCGGCCGGCACCGCGCTGATTCACGACGGCGGCGCCGGGACGGATGTCCTGCCGGCTCCTCGCCTGGTGTTCCTGAGCGGCGCTCGCGAAGCCGCCAGCGGCAAGGATGCGCAGACCGCAGGGCAGTTTGACCTGTATGAAGACGGCGCCGTGATGTTCCTCAATGCCGTCGCGTACATGCTGCAGTAATCGCCAGTTGAACGGTGGAATCAATTGACTGGTCACATCGAGGGCTGTGGGCTCCGCTCACAGCCCTCTCTCTTTTGAGGAACGAGTCTGAGAGTTGACCCGGTCGGGAAATCGCACGGTCGTCTCGGGGCGTCCCAGAAGAATGCGGTCGGCCGCTTCCACGCCCTGCATGAACGAGTGATCCATGTTGCCCACCTCGTACTTCCACGCGCCGAACCGACCCCGGCTCAGAATGCCCCTCTCGCTGAGCATCGGTTCGATCTCCGCCAGGACGCGGTCGCGTTCGATAACCGGGGTCGGATACCCATGCTCGACACGTTTGTGCCAGAGGCTCGTCACCGGAGCGTCGGGCGCAATGAGCCTGGCAACCTTGAGCCCGTCGAGCGTTTGACCGACGACCTCGTCGCAAGTGAGCCCCCCCTGCGCCGCGCGCGTCGCGGCCGCCTCGCTCACCTCCGCCATCAGCGACCATTGCCTTCCCGGCCGGGGCACGTTGTTCGGCGAGTAATTCGAGAACACCGTCACGCGATAGAACGGCAGTTCGGGCTCCGGGAAATACATCCAGCACTTGCCCGCCAGGGGCTCGGGGACAGGACCATCGAGCCCCACGCCGATCGCGTGCGTGCTCGAATACCGCAGGCCGTGCCGCAGAGCGGGATGGGAGATTTGAGATTCGAGACTTGAGATCTTCCCCAAGAACAGGTCCAGCGGAAGGGTCGTGATGAGCCGGTCGTACGGAATCGTGCGGCCGTCCGACAGGCGGACCGTCCGGGCCTGGGCATCGATCTCGATAGCTTCGGTGTTCAGACACAGCCGCTCGGGTGGAAGCCGCTGGGCGATCGCCTCCAAGATCCGTCCGGTCCCGCCGTGCAGGGGGAAACGGAACGTGGCGTTGGGTCCCCAGCCCAGATCGTCCCGGCCCTCGATCACGTTGCGAAGGACGCGTTTGAGATCGACCGTCGCGACGCGCTCGCCCACCCACTGCGTCCCCAGTTGAGCCGGCTCGGTCGCCCAGACCTTGCGGTTATACGGCGTCATGAAGACCCGCGCCAGCCCTGGGCCGAAGCTCCGCAGAATCCAGTCGGCGAACGTGGCCGGAGGGGGTGCGGCGCCGTCTCTAACGTCGAGGAGCCCTTCCAGGCACTCCAGCAACTCCTGCGTGGGCAGATGGCGGATGTTGTTCTGCAGGGGATAGGGGATGAACCGCCCACGCATCCAGATCCAGGCCTCCCGCACATGCTCGACCCATTGATCCTGCAACACCGAATCGAGCACCCAGTCGAAGTAATCGTAGTGCGAGAAGACGACGTGGCCGCCGAGGTCCCAGGTGAAGCCTCGGTCATCCACATAGGAAGACGAAAGCCCGCCGACATGCGATTCCTTCTCGAACAGCTCCCAGTCGGCGCAGCCGGCCTCGTGCAACCGCCAGGCGGCGCCGAGCCCGGTGGGGCCTCCGCCAAGAATGATGATCTTCGCGTGCGGCTTCCCTTTGCCCTCGATCTGCATACCTTCTCGTTCCACGCCAGGTCTCCGAATTCCATGCTACGCCTGCGACCCATCCGGCCGAGGCTTCTCGATTATATCGAAGACCTCCTCGCAACCAGCGGAGATTTTGTGCCCGACGTGATCGGGCGGGACGCTTGTCGCAGGACAGACAAGCCGCTATAATCCGGAAAATACGGGTCCGGGAGGCAAGCTCCGGCCGATCGAGGCGATGGGATCGGACGACCGTGAAGGCAAACGATTTCGAGGAGCAGATCGACGCGTGAAATTCGGGATGATCATCAATCCGAAGGCGGGACCGACCAACACCCATCGCAAGGTCCACCAGTTGCAGGCGGTCAAGGAAGTCCTGGGCGATTGCGAGATTCGGGGACTGGAGACCACCTCCCGCGAAGAGTTCATGCAATGTGCGGCCGAACTGGCGAAGGAGGTGGAAGTCCTGATCGTCGCCGGCGGCGACGGGTCTTTCTCGGACGCCATCAACGCCCTGGACAGCGAGACGACCTTTTCCTATCTGCCGTTCGGCTCGGGGTGCGCCTTGCGGTACGCCCTGGAATTGCCGCCCCAGGTGACCCGGGCCGCCAAGCGGATCAAGGAAGGCCGCCTGCGGCTCTACGACTTGATCCTCTGCGATGGGCAGCACAAAGGCTTCATGACCAGCGTCGGGCTCGAAGCCGACATCATCCACCGCCGGGAGTCGCTGCGGGACAGCGGCATCTGCGGTCCCCCCGCCTATGCCCTCGCCACGTTCGGCTCGTTCTTCACCGATCTGGAGCGGACCGACATGACCATCCTGCTCGACGGCGAGGAACTCGCGGTTCCCAACGCCGTCACCGCGATCGTCACCAAGATCCCTTACTACGGGTACAACATGAAGATCGTGCCCAACGCGGTCTTCGACGATGGTCACCTGCACCTGCTGGCCATCAACTCCGGCTGGGCCGAGATCGTCGGCGGCATGGCCAACGCCTTCCTCAAGGAGAACCGGATGGGCATCTACCGCAAGGCCCGCGAGATCCGGATCACAACCGGGCGCGAACGATACGCCCAGGTTGACGGCAACATCTACCGCAAAGGCACCAGCTTCGAGTTCACGGTCCTGCCTCAGGCCCTTCGGATGTGGTGCTGACCCCGAAGCCGCGACGCACAGAGTCCGGCGGCAACCCGTTATTGCGGGCGGCGGTCGCCCCCGGTCATGGGAACGAACCGCACGGGCATCACGGCCTCGCGACGCACCTGCCCCTGATCGTCTTTGGTCAGCAGGATCAGATGCTGGAATCCATGGGCTCCCTCGACCGGCAGGATCATCCGCCCGCCCGGCTTGAGCTGTTCGAGCAAGGGGGGCGGGACTTCCATCGCGGCGGCCGTTCCGACGATCGCGTCGAAAGGCCCCTGCTCAGGCCAGCCGTAGTGACCGTCTCCCGCCCGGACGTGAACGTTGTGGTAGCCCAGGTTCGCCAACACCTCGGCGGCGGACTTCGCCAGCGGCTCCACGATCTCGATCGAGTACACCTGGCGCGCGATCTCCGCACAGACCGCCGCCTGATACCCGGACCCGGTGCCGATCTCCAGCACGACCGAATTCGAATCGAGCGCAAGGGCCTCCGTCATGAACGCCACGACATAGGGCTGGCTGATCGTCTGTTCGTAGCCGATGGGCAACGGATGGTCCGCATAGGCAGCGGCCCGTTGCGATGCCGGGACGAAGGCATGACGCGGAACCGTCCGCAGGGCTCGAAGCACGTTCGGATCCCGGACTGCCCTTGCCTGGATCTGCGCGGCCACCATGCGATCCCGTTCCGCGACTCGTTCACTGAACGCCGGATGGCGAGGCGGGGTGACGCCCGCCGTCGCACGTTCGTCCACAACCCTATCTGGAGATGCCGCTGGTTCCGCCTTGCGACCGGCGCACCCGGAGCCTCGTCCCGGGCTCGGCGAGCATCCCAATACAATCCCAAGCATGACGAGCCCCCAAAACCACAGATGAAGTCGCACTTGCCGGCGCGTCGGTCCTTGCCGTCGTTTTGACATCGCACGCACCTCCGTAAGACTCTCGACCGCGAGGTACAGATTCATACGCCCATTCGACAGGCTGCCCATATGGTACCCGCGCAGCACGTCGATGCATAGGGGCCGACAGAGGAAAACTCTACGCCGAGGCGAGTTTCACCATTCAACCCATCTCCTGTGCCGCGTGGACGAGCCCTGCCTTGCAGTCCTTCGCAAGGCAAACGCCCCTGCTGCACGACCCTTGACAAAGGACGGCAGATCGACTATCCGTTCCTCCATGCGAAAGATAGCCGGCTTGTTGATCCTGTTGCCTTTGCTGGTGGGCGTCGAGACCCCGACCCCGCCGCCGAACTACCCGCGGATCGAGGATTGCCCCTTTCCGGCGGACCCGAACCTCGTCGAGGGCAAGCTCCTGGGCTGGCTGCGGGTCGAACTGGGCAAAGAACTCATCCACACGCGGACCTGGTACGATCCCAACGGCGACCTCGCCAAGGTCGAGATCGTCCGCGGCCCGGACGGCGTGAAGCTCGTCAACAAACCCAAGACCGCCTCCTACACGATCTTCTGGACGCCTAGGGAGGTCATGACCACCGCGATTGTCGTGCGAGTCACCGACGATCCCCGCTCGGGCAAACCCATGAGCGACACCGGCACCCTCCTCGTCCAGGTCGTCCCGCGAGGACAGCGGGTGGTCCCCAAGGCCAAAGGTTGCGGCGGCCCGCCCTGAGAGTGAATCGATGCCCATGAACTGCAAGATGTGCGGTGCCTGCTGCATCGCGCCGTCGATCAAGACCCCGATGCCCGACATGCCCCACGGCAAGCCCGCCGGCGTGCGATGCGCCAATCTGACCGAGGACAATCGGTGCAGACTGTTCGGCCGGCCGGAACGCCCCTCCTTCTGCCTGGCCTGGCTGCCCACGCCGGAACTGTGCGCCAACTCACTGGACCAGGCCCTTCGGAACATCGCGGCTCTCGAAGAGCAAACGCAGTAGCACCCCCTCGCGGTCTCGTCGCTTGAAAACGCTCTTACTTTCTCGAGACAAACGCGTTGCCGCGGATATAGAAGCGCAGAAGCCGCCTGGCCCATCGGCCCGCGTAATCGACCCCGATGCGAGGCCGCTTCACAATGCCGAACCGCTCGGCCTGGCCTGAGTCCGCGAGGTAGAAATCGTCGCTGAGCAGATCGTGGCCATTCAAGCGACGGTCGACGTGCATCGCCTTGCACAGCAGGCCCGGCCCCTGCGTTCGCCCTTCGATGTTCCGCACCGGCTCGATGGCCCGCAGCAGCACAGCCGACGCCACCCCTTCCGCCTGCGTCACCACATTCATGCAGGAGTACATCCCATAGATGAGATAGACGTAGGCGTGGCCCGGCGGACCGAACATGACCTCCGTTCGCCTCGTCCGTCCGCGGGCACAGTGCGCCGCCAGATCATGCGGACCGAGGTACGCCTCGACCTCGACGATCCGCCCGACCTGCTCGACGCCTTCGCACACGTGCACGAGGCGCTTGCCCAGCAATTCCCGCGCGACGACGATCGTATCGCGGTCGTAGAACTCGCGAGACAACTTCCGTTCGACCGGATTCATCGAGGCCCCGCCCCGCGTCCCGGCATCGGCGACCCGCCCGATCCCGGGCCGAATCCCGGCGGCAGCGACTGCGAGTCGCCGGGCTCGCCCTCGCGGACATCATACTGAGAACCTGAAAAGTCACGGCCTTGCACCACGCTCCAGGGCTGGCCGGACCCGCCGGGCATCAGTTGCCCGAACCCCGCGGCCACGGCGCCCGCGGTCGTGGAGATCGTATCGACGCAGACCAGCAGGACGAATACGTGCGCGACCAGAAGCGTCAGCCGCACAAGCGAGTGCGAGAGGGAACGAGGCCGCATGAACAATCGAACGCCCGCGTAGATCGCCAGGCCCAGCGCCACGATGGCCAGCACAGGGACCAGCACCATGCAGACCAGAAACGCCGCCCCAGGCTCGCGTTGAAAGTCGCGGAAGTAATCGCCGGCTTCGAGATACACGGACACGCCGATGGCCGCCAGGACCAGCGCCAGGAGAAACGCCGCGTCCAGCAGATACCGCGCGAACCATTCGTCGGAGGATGCGGGACTCTCCAACGCGATATCCTGTTCCGACGCCGACATCGGCCGACTCCTCAGTAGTCCAGGAACACGATGTCCTCGGGGATCGCCACCACGTCGCGGTGGTCGGGTCCGAGGAGCTTCTTGATCTCCCTACTGTGCTTGCCTGCGAGAGTCTTGAGCTGCACGCTGTCGAGACTGGCGACCGCTTTGGCCGACTCGTTGAGCATCACCACCTCGCCTTGCGCGAACGTGCCCTCGACGCCTTTGACGCCGCTGGGCAGCAGGCTCTTGTGGTTTCGCAGGGCCTTCATCGCACCGTCGTCGATGCGGATCGTGCCGGCGGATCGGCTGTTCACGATCCAGCGGGCGCGGTTGCTGAGCTTGCGTTTGGGCATGAAGATCGTACCGAGCGGCTCGCCCTCCATGATTCGACGGATCACCTGCTTCTCGCGACCGTTGGCCAGCACGATCCGACAGCCCGCGTTGGACGCGATCTTGGCGGCCTCGATTTTGGTCTTCATCCCGCCGGTGGAGTGGACGCTGCCTGAGCCGCCCGCGTTGCGGACGATCTCGTCGGTGATCTCGAACACCACGGGAATCGGTTTGGCGTCCGCATGCTCGGCAGGGTTCTTGTCGTACAGCGCGTCGATGTCCGTCAGCATGATCAGCAGGTCCGCGTCAATCTTGCTGGCGACCAGGGCGCTGAGCTTGTCGTTGTCGCCGAAGGCGGTGCCGATCTCCGCGGTGCTGACGCTGTCGTTCTCATTCAGCACCGGGACCACGCCCAACCCGAGCAAGGCCTCGATCGCGTTGCGGAGGTTGAGGTAGGTCTTGCGGTTGGTCAGCACCTCCGCGGTCAGCAGCACCTGGGCGACCTGCACCCCCTGCTGCTCGAACGCCTTGCGGTACTCGCGCATCAGCAGGGGCTGGCCGATCGCGGCGCAGGCCTGGCGCATCTTCATCTCCCGCGGCTTCTCGGTCAGGCCGAGCTGGCCGGCCCCCATGCCGATAGCGCCGCTGGTGACGATGACCACCTGCCGCCCGGACTCGGTCAAGGCCTTGACCTGATCCGCCACGCCGGCGAAATAGGCCGTGTCGATCCCCCCGCCTTTGGCCAGGGTGTTCGTGCCGATCTTGATGACCACACGTTTCGTCTTCTCGAAGCTTCGCATATCCAATCTCTGGGGAATCCCAAGCGAGGGCCCGGCGTCCGGCCGATAGAAGAGCCCCGGCGTCCGCGACGCATCCCGAAGCCATTCGGATCTCCCGGGCTCTCTGGAGGCCATTATAAGCTCCCTCGAATCACCCCTTCAAGAGCAAAAGCCCCTTTGCCATACAGTGAGACCGGCACGACCGATGACCACCGCCGACAACTGCGGTTGCGAGCCCAGATTCTTCAACAAGCCCTCGGGCCCCGGTTTCGGCCTCCACATGGAAGGCACGATCATCAAGTCCGACAGGGGCCGCGACCTTATAGGACCACGCCGTATGGCCTGTTGACGTGTGCGGTTCCCCGTCGTGTGTCTGCATTTGCTCCGAAGTCCTCCTATTCTGTTTCATTCACGCCGATTTAACTTGACACATCTGGGCAAAATAGGTACAATGTGAGCACATAGTAAATGGAGTGTCCTGTCTCACTACGGAACAAGCACAAGAGATAAAATTGTAGGCATCACGGGAAATGGAGGTGTGGATATGAATCAGTTTGGAGCGGTTATCCTCAGCGTGTGTGTGGCGGCTATCATGTCGGTGGCGGCACCCGCTCAGGCGGGTCTGACGTACGACGGAACTTTGTCGGTCGCCGACGGCGGCTTGATCGCCACCGACAAATGGAACGCCGCAGGCACCAAGTTGAGCTGGATTGTGAGCAACGAGGTCACCCCTGGTCTGTGGCATTACTCGTATACGCTGACGGTTCTCTCGCCTAGGCTGACGGTTCCCTCGCCGGCGATCAGCCATGTAATCGTCGAGGTCTCCGACGGCGACCCGGGCCCCGCTTTCACAATCAGCAACCTGTTGTCGCCGACCAGCAATCCCCTCAACTGGATTGCCGGCCCTATCGAGATCCAGACATACAACCCAGGTCCGGGCAATCCGGGAATGCCGGCGACGGTGTACGGCGTCAAGTTCAATGCCGCCGACGACATGGATGCCAAGATCCTGACTCTGGAGTTCGACTCCGACCGCGTCCCGGTCTGGGGTGACCTCTACGCCAAGGGCGGGTCGAAAAGCGCGTTGTTCAATGCGGGATTCGCAGCGGACGATCCGACGGTCCCCGCCGCCAGCGGCAGCTACGAATCCCACCTGCTCGTGCCGGACACGATGACGGTCGTCATTCCGGCCCCCGGCGCCCTCCTGTTGTGCGGATTGGGCACCGGGCTGCTGGGCTGGCTCCGCAGACGCAAGGCTGTGTAAAACTCATCCCGACGCCCAGATCAGAACTCTCTGTGGCGCCAAAATACAAACCGCGACGTGACGACATATCGAGAGGTATGTCGTCACGCTTGTTTCTGAGGGAGATCGCATCGCCACCGAATGAGCGGCCCGTCCTGCGGGTCCTCGCGTCGGCCGGTCCGATGGAATCCGTTCTTCTCCAGGACCCGTTGCGAAGCGGGGTTGTGGATGGAAGTCTCCGCCAGGATCGCGTCACGCCTCCGTGCGAACTCACGACCCGCCGAGCAGGTGATGCCGCGCGAACAGAATCGTCGCGTAGAACTGGAAGTCGGCGTTCTCCTTCTTGCGGAAGCCGTGGCCTTCGTCCTTGGCCATGAGGTACCAGACGGGTGCGCCGTGCTCTCTGACCCGCTCGACCATCTGCTCGGCCTCCGACAGCGGGACGCGAGGATCGTTTCCGCCCTGCACGACGAACAGGGGCTTGGTGATCTTGGCAGCGTTGTTCAGCGGCGCGATCCGCTCGAAGAACTCCCGCATCGCGGGATCGCGTTCGTCGCCATATTCGGCCCGGCGCAGGTCCCGGCGGTAGCTCTCGGTGTTCTTGAGGAACGTGTTGAAGTTCGAGATCCCGACGATGTCGATCGCGCAGCGGATGCGGTCGCTGTAATGGGTCGAGACGGCCAGCGTCATGTAGCCGCCGTAGCTGCCGCCCATGACCAGGATCCGCGAGGCGTCGAGGTTGGGCTGTTTGGCAATCCAGTCGAGCAGAGCTCCGATGTCTTTGACCGAATCCTCGCGCTTGAGGCCGTTGTCGAGTTTGACGAAGCTCTTGCCGTAGCCGGTCGAGCCGCGGACGTTGGGCAGGAGCAAGGCGACGCCGTGTTCGCTCAGGAAGTAGTTGCTACGCCCGAGGAAGCCCGGTCGGGACTGGCTCTCAGGACCGCCGTGAATGACGATCATCACAGGGCGTTTGCCGGTGAACCGCACCGGCGGCTCATAGAGAAACCCTGTGATCTCGCGGCCGTCGAAGCTGGGCCAGCTAACCAGCTTCGGCTCCGACAAATCGGAGGCGACGAGCCCGCCGAGTTCGCTCTGGGTCCAACGGGACAACTCCCCGGTCTCGGTATCGAGCGAGTAGACATCCGAGGGCGAGCTGGCCGAGGAGACGGCAAAAGCCAGGTCCCGGCCTTTCGGGTGCCACATGAGGCCGCCCGCCGTGCCTGTCGGGACCGCGTCCATGCGTTGCAGCTTGCGATCGGCGATGTCGAACAGGTACAGCCGCGAGATGCCGGCTTCGTTCACGCCGAACGCGATCCGCCGGCCGTCCGGCGACAGGTCCAGGCCCTCGACATCCCAGGGGATCGAGTCCACCAGCGCCGTGATCCGCCCGGTCGCGAGGTCCATGTGGGACAGTCGCTGGAATTCCGCGTCCTTGTCGGCCGTCAGGTAGAGTCCCGTCCCGTCCCGGTCAAACTGGGCGTTGCGATAGGAGACCGGTTCCGGGCCGGGCTCAGTGAGCAGGGACTTCTCGCCCGTCCGGAGGTCCAGGAGCCACAGGCGACTTTCGTTGATGGAGACGTATTCGCCGATCAGCAGTTGGCGATCGTCGAGCGACCAGTCGAGGACGGACCAGCCGCCCCCGCGGACTTCCAGAACGAGCCGATCGGTTTTCGGATCGAGCGGGTTCATGACGTAGAGGTCGCGGTCGGCGCCATTGCCACGGGTCGAGCCGTAGGCGATCCGGTCGCCGCGGCGGCTCCACTCGATGCCGCCGTTCTGGGAGCGGCCGCCGTCGGTCAGCAGTGTGACCCGCCCGTCCACCAGATCATAACGATAGATCTGGGCGAACTCGTTGCCGCCCACGTCCTTGGTGAACAGGAAGTACCGCCCGGTCCGGGGCTCGTACGTGGCCCCGCTAATCGGCTCGTCGAAGAACGTCAATTGCGTTCGCGCCGCGCCGGGCTGCTTCACACGATGGATCTGAGCGGTATTGGCGAACCGAGTGGAGATCAGGATCGACCGCTCGGTCGGATGCCAGTCCGCAAAGGACGCCGAGCGCGATTCCGTGTACCGTCGAACTTCGCCGGCCAGGAAGACCGGGATGGGAGGCAGGCCCTGGACCACCAGATTCTCGCCCGGCCGAATCTCCCCGCTCTGCCCCGATGCGCTCCACGAAGTTCCTGAAACCACCATCAGCAGCACCGCCCAATGCAACGCACTTCGCTTGTCCATAACTCATCCCACCATACGAACGCTTTGAACGCATACGACGATGGCACTGTTGTAGGGAATGACCGGCGTTTTGCCAAATGGAAATCGCGGCGGGGTCGGCGTTACGGTCTAACCTGGAAGATGCTGGGCCCGGCGATCTGCGTCTCGACATTGCGGGTCTTGAGGTCCACGAGAATCGCGTCGACCAAGGCGCCGTTCAGATAGCACGGACGCAGGTCGTCGCCTGTGATCCGCAGGCGGGACCGGGCCTGGTCGTAGACCAGCTCGGAACCGATGAAGCTCAAATGATCGATCTCACTGTCGTACTCGATGCCCTGGGACGCGATGAACGACTCCAGTTCCATGCGGTTCTGGTCGGTCTGGCGCAGCGTCGCCTCGACATGTCCGGCGACCACCTGCGTCTGAGCCCCCCACTGGCCGTCCACCTGGGGGAAGTAGCGGAGTTCGAGCTGCTGCGAGTCGTCCTCCGCGACGATTTGCCTGGACTGGGTCCAATACGTCAGCTTGTCGAAGTTGCTCAGACGGGCGTAAAACGGCTTATAGGTCGCATTGGGATCGTCCTTCGACTGGACCGTGGCGGCGTTGTGAAGCCAGATGACGCCGGGACCGGATGCCGCCAATTCAGCGGTCTTCGCATCATACCGCAGATCGTGAGCATCCAGAGTCACGCGTCCGAGAAGCTTGCCCGCGGCGCGGCGCCACATCCGCACCGCCACAGGCGCCGCATCCACCGTCCCCAGCCCGCCGTCGGCGACAAATCGGCGTAGATCGACCTTGGCGTCGTCGGGCGAGTTGGAATCGACGATCAGATCCAGCGTCAGGCGAGGGGCCGCCAGGCGGTACTCGTCGACGAAGTTGGGCTCGGTCCGCTCGAGGGTGGCGGTGGAGCCGCCTTCCAGGATGATTCGTCTAGCCGTGGCGAGATAGCGGACTGCACTTCGCGCCGTGACCGTCATGGGCATGGGTTTCTCCCCGAGCTTGGCGCGGGAGCCGTTGGGATCGGGGACGACCAGGAACTTCATCGCCACCGGGCCCAGCATCGTCGTGTCGGTGGTCAGGAAATCGAAATCGATCCGCTGCGCGACGACCTGTCGGCGGTCGGAGGAATCGATCTCCGCCGAAGGCGGTCCGGCCTGCGCGCTGGGGGGCGTGCGGATGACGGAGGCGTTCGCCAGATTGGGCGAACCGCCGACCAGGGTGATGTCCGCGCCGCCGTCGCAGGTGACCACGATGTCGTAGAGTTCGTCGGGAATGGAGTTCATGGCCGGATACGACGAGGCGGCGGTGTTGAGGGCCCTGGGGACCGGCAGCGGCCCCTCGCGGGCTGCGTTGGGATCCGCCTCGGTCGGGGACTTCGGTTCGCGATCGCCTGGCCGGGCCCATTGAATGCCGTTGATGGCCAGCACGTCCCTGGCGACCACTGCGCCGTCGGGACTGTCCAGACGGACGTTCCTTCGGAAAAGACACTGGTACACGTCGGGCGGCGCAGCAATGGAGCCGGCGGATGCGGACGTCTTGACTGTCGCGGACGCGGTCTCATCGGAACCCGCTGCCGCCGCGGAACCATCCTTGTCCTCACCGGACGAATCCCCCTTCTTGTTGGGGGCCATGGCCTTGACCTCGCTGCTGCGAATCCGCAGGTTGTCGAGATCAAAAACGCGGAACAGATCGAGCCGGCTGCGGCTGGCGTCGTAGATCAGCTCCATGCCGGCGCCGGTCAGACGCATGGCGCGGGAGAGGAACCGGACGGACCCCGCAGAGGAGAACATTGACTTCTCCGCCAGAAAGCCAACGTCGTCGAGGTGAATGAAACACTCCCAGGAATCGTTGGGATCGGTCGGAAAGACGTGGATCACCACGTTTCCGACGAATGTGGCGTTGTTGGGCATGAGCCGCCCGAACGCTTCGACCAGCTCGGCCACGCCGCGATCGGCCGTGACGCGACAGACAAACCGTTCCAGGTAGATCCACATGTACGGCTTGGTGATTTCCCACTGGCTGCCCTGTTTGTGAAGAAGCTGCTCGAATCCGAACTTCCTGTCGATCTGAAACTGCTCGTTGCGATGCACGAACTCCGTCTCGCGGACGGGTCCGACCTTGACGCCGCCGATCTGGCCACTGGTTGGTTTCGAATCGGGATTGTTGACCTCCGCCACAGGCGTGGGCGTCGGGCGGACCTCGCCGGCGACGATCGGCAGCGTTCGGTTGTACCGCAGGTAGAGCGCGAAGACCCCGCCCAGCACGCTCAATGCGATTCCGCCGATCACAATTTTGCGGAGGTTCATGCCCATGGTGCACGTCGATTGCCGTTATGTGAAATACCGCTCCATCAGGCTCGCCCAACGGTCGGAGCCCTTGAGAATGTATTCGATCACCTCGCGGACAGCGCCCTCCCCGCCCCGTCGTTCGGTCACATAATCCGCCTGCTCCTTCAGCTCGTCCACCGCATTGGCCACTGCCATGCCGAGCCCGACATAGCGAACGATCGGCAGATCCATCACGTCGTCGCCGACGTAGGCCGCCTGCTCGGGCGACAAACCAAGCCTCTCCAGCAACTCCTTCAGCGCGGGCAGCTTGAACTTGGCCCCCTGGATCACGTGCGCGATCTCCAGTTCCTGAGCCCGACGGGCGGTCGCCTCGGAGGCCCGACCGCTGAGCAACGCAACGTGCAACCCGGCCCGCTGCCACATGCGGATGCCGTGTCCGTCAAGGATGTTGAAGCCCTTGCTCTCCGTCCCGTCGCTGTGAATGAACACGCGGCCGTCGGTGAGAACGCCGTCCACGTCGAGCACCAGCAGCTCGATGGCTTTGAGATTGGGTTTGGCTTTAGGATTCATCGGGACCTATCCGACCACCTTGATCATGACGATGTCCTGCACGTCGATCAGGCCGACCGGCCGGTCGTCGGCGTCCACGACAGGCAGTTCGTCAATCCGGTACTTGTGAAAGAGAGCGGTGGCCTCCGCGGCCAGGGCGTCGGCGCGGATTCGTTTGCAGCCGGACGTCATGACGTCGCCAACCTTCAGGTCGAGAGCCGCCGCGCCCTGTTTCGTCAGGAGCCGGCGCAGGTCGGCGTCCGTGAGGATGCCGGCCAGACGGCCCTGAGAATCGACGGCCATCACGGCGCCGTGGCGTTTTACATCGTTGGTCTTCTCCAGCATCCCGCGGATGGAGTCGCCGACGTTCACGATGGGCAGCTTCTCGCCCGGACGGAACATCATCGACTGCTCCACCGTCATCAGCTTCGTTCCAAGCGAACCGCCCGGATGGAACCGGACGTAGTCCTCGACGCTGAAGCTGCGGGCCTTCATCACCGTGAAAGCCAGCGCGTCGCCGATCGTCAACATGCAGGTCGTCGAAACGCTCGGTGCCACGCCCAGCGGACAGGCCTCGTTCACCTTGCCCATGCACAGGATGACGTCGCTGTGCCGGCCGAGGGTCGAATCCTCGTCGCCGGTGAGGGCTATCAGGCGGATTCCGAGCTGCTTGACGAGGTTGATCAGGCGGGTGATCTCGTCGGTCTCGCCGCCGTAGCTGAGGATCATCACAACGTCCTGGCGTCGAAGGCGGCCGAGGTCCCCGTGCACCGCTTCCGCGGGGTGCAGGAAATGGCTGGGCGTGCCGGTCGAGGCCAGCGTCGCGCTGATCTTTCGACCGATGATGCCGGCCTTGCCGATCCCGCTGACGATGCACGAACCCGTACAGTCGTAGATCATCCGGGCGGCCTGGACGAACCGGCCGTTGATGATCGGCGTCATCGACGCGATCGCGTCGGCCTCGGCGAGAATGACCCGCCGGGCGTAGTCAAGATCGAATTCCACGGTCTTCGGCCCCCCTGCCGGTTACAGCTTCACTTCTCCGCCGCGGTCGTTCAGACACAACAGCGTCCGCTGCTCGCCGACATAATCGGGAGAAGAATGGATGATGATTCGTTTTTCGGTCGCCTGCTCGATCTGGGCGATGACCGCTCTCTTTTCGTTCTGGAGGAACTCCCCCACTTCCTTCGGAACCGTCAGCTCGATCCGACGGATGTGCTCCTTCGACACAGCCAGGTTCAACAGACGGATGATCTCCAGCGCCAGCGACTCGTGGCTCTTGACGAAGCCCATCCCCGCGCAATGGTGGCAGGCCAGAAACGTGCTGAACTGCAGCGACGGACGCATCCGCTGGCGGGTCATCTCGACGACGCCGAAGCGGCTGATGTGCAGGATCTTGGACCGGGCCCGGTCCGTCTTCACCGCGTCTCGGAACGCCTTTTCCACCTCTTTGCGGTGCTTGGCGTTGCGCATGTCGATGAAGTCGCAGACGATCAGGCCGCCCAGATCTCGAAGCCTCAGTTGCCGGGCGATCTCGGTGGCCGCCTCCAGATTGTTTTCATAGGCCGTCTGCTCGGCGTTCTTCTGCTTGCGGAACCGCCCGCTGTTGACGTCGATCGCGACCAGGGCCTCCGTCTGCTCGATCACGATCGAGCCGCCGCTCTTGAGCTCCACCTCGCGGGACTGGATCTTGGCGATTTCGTCCTCGATCCCGTACTTGTGGAACAGCGGAATCTTCTCTTCGTAGGTGACGATCTTGGGCTTGAGACGCGGCGCGGCGATCGACAGGAAATCCTTGATCTTGCGGACCATGACGTCCGAGTCGCAGATGATCTTGGCGATTTCGGGACCGAAGGTGTCCCGCAGGGCCCGGATCACGAGGTCCGACTCCAGGTAGATCTCGCCCGGCGTCTTTTCGCTCTCCATCCTCGCCTCGATCGCCCGCCAGAGCCGGTCGAGGTACTTGAGATCCGCCTGGATGTCCTTCTTGGACGCGCCCTCGCCGGCGGTGCGGATGATGAACCCGTGGCCTTTGGGCGCCTTGCACTCGTCGAACACGCCCGCCAGACGCTTTCGCTCTTCCTCGTCCTCGATCTTGTGCGAGATCCCGTAGTTCTTCATCCACGGCATCATGACCAGGTGCTTGCCCGCCAGGGCCAGGTACGTGCTCAGCGTCGGGCCCTTGGTCTTGAGCCCTTCTTTCGTCACCTGCACCACGATCTCCTGCCCCCGCCGGAGGCAGTTCTGCATCGGAGGACGCTCCTTCAACGCCTGGCGACGTCCGATAACTTCCAGCGAGTCCTTCTTGCCGCCTGGGAAGTAGCGGGGATGGAGGTCGCTGATGTGGAGAAAGCCGTTCTTCTCGGTTCCGATGTCGATGAACGCGGCCTGAATCCCCGACTCAATATTGACGACCCTCCCCTTGTAGATGCTTCCCACGTGAGTGCCGGCGCTGGCCCGCTCCACATAGAGCTCCTCCAGCTTGGTGTCTTCGACCACCGCGACGCGGCACTCCTCGCGTTCGGCGACGTTAATCAGCATTTCTCGAGCCATCTTCTATGTCCTCGGCCCCGCTTTCCATACGGGGCGTCTGTGTTGCTTTCTGCAATTTGGTTGTCTCCCATACGACATTGCTCCTTCGCACCGGTCCGGCCAGGTCCTCGGTCCGCAACGAAAAGAGCCGCAGGATCTCGTCGACCCGGATCGAGCCGGCGTCCCCCGTCAGGTGCCGGACGATCAGGTGGCCGTCCTTGAACCGGATCGACAGGAGAAAGGGACGCACATCGATCCTCCTGGCGGGCTTGTCCTCGCCGGCCGTTCTCTCCATGACGCACGATTCACTCGCCATCACCCGGTCGATCCCGCTCTGGAGCCGGTCCGCAGGACACGTGTCCGCCTCCCCGCGCAGAGGCAGCACGTACTCCGCCGATCGTGGATTGAACGAGGCGTTCGAGGACGCCAGCGTCACCGACAGCACGTCCATCCCCTCCGGCAGTTGATCGGCCAAGGCCCGCATCATGGCCGTCTCGCACTCCGCCCGGTCCACGCCCAGCCGAACCGTCGGGTCTTCGTGGAGCCGCGCCACCAGCAGTTCGTCCTCCGACTCCACCCCCACCGGTCTGGGCAGCGGAAGGGACAACTTCGGGTGAGGATTGAACCCCTCGCTGTACCGCACCGGAACGCCCGCCCGGACGCAGGCCCGTTGAAGGACCCGGAACGTCTCGGCGTGCGACAGCGTCGACACCGGTCCGACGATTCGCAACCGGATGGCCGCGGTCGCCCGCGTCGGCGTCGAGACCTCGCGCGCGCCCTCCGGAAAACGATGCGAATTGTCGCTCAACGCCTCGATGACCGTTCCTCAAATCGTCAATCGTCGGTAGTGAATCATCCCACTCAAAACGCTTCGGGCAGGATCTTCCTGGCCGCGCTGCGGAGATAACTGGAGATCTGCCGCTCGGAATTCATCGCCAGCGCCTCCCGCGTCAGATGGTTGCAGTCCTCCATGGTGACCGAACGGATCACCTGCTTGATCTCCGGGATCATCGGAGGCGTCATCGACAGCGTCCGGACGCCCAGACCCAACAGGAGCATGACGTACTCGGGCTCGGAAGCGGCTTCCCCGCAGACGGAGACGTCGATCCGGGCCTTGTAAGCGTCCTGAATGACGGTGCGGATCAGACGCAACACGGCGGGATCGGCCGCCGAATACAGGGTCGAGACCAGCTCGTTGCCCCGGTCCACCGCCAGCGTGTACTGCGTCAGATCGTTGGTGCCGATGCTGAAGAAATCGGCGTCGCGCGCCAGGGTCGAAGCCGTCAGGGCCGCCGACGGCGTCTCGATCATGATGCCCACGTCCAGCTTGCGGTTGTACGCGATGCCCTCCTCGTCCAGGTCCTCCATCACGTCGTGCAGGATCATCTTGGCCTGCATCAGCTCCTGGATGTTCGTGATCAACGGAAACATGATCTTGATCTGTCCGAGGACGGAGGCCCGCAGAATGGCACGGAGTTGCGTCTTGAACATCGAGAGATTCTGCAGGCAGAACCGGATGGATCGCAGCCCCAGAAAAGGATTCGGCTCGGCCACCCGACGACGGCTTTGCGTGTACTTGTCGGCGCCGAGATCGAACGTGCGGATGATGACAGGCTTGTCCTTGAAGACCTGCATCACTCCGGCGTAGGCCTCGTACTGCTCCTGCTCGACCGGTTCGGTGGGCCGGTTGAGATACAGGAACTCCGTGCGGTACAGACCGATGCCCTCGCCGCCCTTCTGGAGGACGACCTCGGCCTCATCCGGGAACTCGATGTTGCCCAGAAGGCGAACCCGCACGCCGTCGCGAGTGACCGCGGGTTTCTCGCGGAGGCCGTCGAGCTTGTGCTCCAGCGCGACGAACTCGCGGGAGTAGGCCTCGTATTGGCGGATCGTCTCTTCGTCCGGGTTGACGATCACGATGCCGCGGTTGCCGTCGATGATCACGGTGTCGCCGCCTCGGACGACTTCCGTCAGATCCTCCAGGGCCACGACCGCCGGGATGCCCAGGGACCGGGCGACGATCGCCGTGTGGCTGGTCCGGCCTCCCGCGTCGGTGGCCATCCCTCGGACGTAATCCCGGTTGAAACCGGCGGTCTGCATCGGGCTCAACTCCCGCGCGACCACGATGACCTCTTCGCGAAGGTGCAGGATATCTTCCCGCTTGGTCCCCAGCAATTCGCGGAGCAGACGCCGCTCAATGTCGTAGATGTCCGCGGCCCGCTCGCTGATGTAGGCGTCCTTGACGCTGGTGAAATGCGAGGCGATCCCTCGCATCACGGTCGAGACGGCGTACTCGGCCGTCACGCACTCGGCCTGGATCAGGTCGGTGATCTTGCGCCGCAGGCTGCGGTCCCGCAGAAACCGCATATGGACCGCGAAGATGTCGCGGATGCGCCCCCCGCCGGCCTCGCCTTGTCCGATCTCCAGCTTGGTCAGCTCGGCAATCGCGTCGCGGAAGGCGTTGCGGGCGCGCTGGATCTCTATGCCCCTCTGCAAGGGCTCGATCTCCCGCCGGGGGATTCTATAATCCTCAGAGTCGATGATCAGCGACTTGCCGATCGACACTCCCGGCGAGACAGCTATTCCCTTCTTTATCTCCATGACCGGATCGATGACTCAGTTTCAGCGGGAGTTCCGCGAACCGTCCGTCCGCGCGATCCCCGCTGTTTGTTTTAGGGCGGCGGCTCTCCGAACAGGCGCACTTCGACGAGTTCCCGCAGAGCTTCGACGGCCTTCTCGGCGTCGGGTCCCTCCGCCCGCACGTTCAGGCGAGTTCCGCAGGTGGCCGCCAACATGCTCATCTGCATGATGCTCTTGCCGTCCGCGGCGGTTTGCCCATTGCTGACGGAGACCTCGCACTCGAACCGGCTGGCCAGATCGACGAACTGCATCGCCGGGCGCATGTGGAGACCGTCGGCATTCCTGATCTCCACAGCCGTCTCAGACACCGGTTTTGCCAAGACCATTTCTCCCGTCAGCAACCTGGGCCGTTCGCCTGGCGCTGGATCTGTCTTTCGTTCACCAGGAGGGATTCTCATCCGCTTCCTTGAGCAGGTCCTGAAGCTCCTGTGCGCTCCGGCATTGCCGGAGGAACTTGCGGAACCGCTCCTTCTGAAGGTGGCGAAAGATGTTCTCCATGGCTTGCAGGTGCTTGTCGGGATTGTCCACCGGGCTGATCAACAGGATCACCGAATAGACGGGCTGCTCGTCAAGCGAGACAAAATCGATGCCAGCGGCACCGTGTCCGACGACAGCCGTGACCTTCTTGATCGCCGGGTGCTTGACGTGGGGGACCGCCACGCCTTTGCCCATGCCGGTGCTGGCTTCATTCTCCCGTTTGATCACGGCCTTGGTCACATCCTTGCCCGACTCGGTCGGGATCCTGCCCGCGCTGACCAAGGCCGCCACCAATTCGGTGATGGCTCCGTCACGATCTTTCGCCTGCAACTGAGGGATCGTCGCCTCGAAACACATGAACTCTTCAAACTTCATTCTTTGCGTCCAGTCTTAACCGTAACCGCAACCATCCACTGACACGAAAACCCCGGCTTCCCCTGGGGAACCCCTGCCGCGATGCGGGCCTTCCCGGCCGCAACGCAGCCGGTTGGCGACGCAAAACGGCTCGGGCCCCTACGAGCGGGCCAGCTTCTTGAAACCATCCCCCTCGCTTATATGCTTGTCGTCCCGTTCCTTCGTCTTCTTCTTGCGAAGCTGCTGTTCGAGCTTGTGAACGGCGCCGTCGATGCACGGATAGGCGTCGTCGCCTGCTTCCGTCGCCACGAACAGGTTCCCATGCTCTCCCCTGGCAATCACCTCCACGCTGATCTTGTTGGCCCCGTGAGTGCTGTCAACGATCACTTCCACCTGGCTGATCCCGTCGTAATACCGCGGGAGTTTCGACGTCTTCTCCTCCGCATAGGCTCTGATGGAATCGGTTATGGTAACGTGCTTGCCCGAGATAGTGAAAAGCAATTCCTGTCTCCTTAAACAACGGTCACGATTTTCTCACGGTTATCCCGGCGCCCCACTGCGTTCGAAGCCCCCTGTCGGGCGAAATCCCCCGCTCCGACGTCGAAGCGAATGCCTCCTCGACCCTCGAACCGCAACAGCCTCGTGCCGCCAGGCACGCAGCGAGATCGCGTTCTAACCGACGCCGATAGCCTAATTTCCGGTCCCTTCACAGTCAACAGAAATATCTTCCCGGGGCAGATGGGCGCCGAGCAGATGGATCAGCCCCCCGGGCAGCGACGTCAGCACCCAGACGAACCGCTGGCAGAACGCCAACGCCAGGGCCTGTTCGGCCGGCGTTCCGGCCAGAAAACCGAACATCTCAACCATCCCGGCCTCAAAAACCCCCAAGCCCGCGATGCTCACCGGGACCGCGGCCACCACCCACATGACCGGGAACACCACCAGGTAGTAGCGCAGCCCCGCCTCCATCCCCAGATTCCGACCGAGCAGCCAGAACGCCAGGATCACAGTGACCTGGGAGAAGACGGTCATGAGCGCCACCAGCAGGAGCTGCCAGGGCTTCGAACAATAAACGACGACCACCTGCCGCATCTCGACGGCCAGTTCCACGCTCTTGCTCCACCCCCTGGCCGCCAGGGATCGGAGCCTGGCCCGACCGGCCGGATGGATCCAAAAGACCGTCAGAACCGCGGCACAGACCACAAGGCCCCATAATATCGTTGTTTGACAGGAAGAAAGAGTGGATGCCGGGTCCGACTGCTGCGACCCTTGGCCGCTGACGATCTGCCCCCGCACGAACGTCGCATAGGTGGTGACCGCCATCAGCAGCAGGACGATCAGACCGATCGCCCGGTCGGCGAACACGCTGAGCACTCCCGCGACCTTTCGGTGGGTGTGTCTGGTCACGTACCAGGCCTTCAGCAGGTCGCCGCCGACCGCTCCAGGCATCACGTTGTTGTAGAAAAGCCCGAGAAAATACAGCCGAACCGCAGCGGAAGGAGGAATATGGACCGACTGGATTCGCAGCAGGAGCCACCACCGAAGGCCGACCACGACCTGTGCGACGACGAAGACCGCCAGGCTGAACGCGAACCAGGCAGGACTGAGCCTGCGAAAGACCGCCGCCAGCTCCCGCCAGTCCTGGCCGCGAAAGACCCATAAAATCGCCGCAGCAGCTACGACAATCCTGGCGATCCACGACCAACGTCCCTTCTTTCCAACCTTCCGAGCATCCGGCAACGGCTTGTCTCCGAGTAATCCCTTGTCATACTAAATCATAGTGGGCGAAGGTGATTCTGGCAAGAAGACGCTGGGCATTGACGATTTACTATTTGCGATTTACTATCTGGGGCTCACGGGTGGAGTTCCCAACGTGGCGTTTGGCTCGCCCAATCGTAAATCGTCAATAATCAATGATCAATCCGACAGGGTATCGTTTTGGAATCGAAGCAAATTGAAGAGGGTTTGGAGTTCACACCCAAGTTCAACGCCGACGGCCTGATCCCGGCCATCGCCCAGGACGCGGTCAGCGGCCAGATCCTGATGGTCGCCTGGATGAATCGCGAGGCCCTGGACCACACCCTCGCCACAGGCCTGGCCACCTACTACAGCCGATCCCGCAAGAAGCTCTGGAAAAAAGGCGAGGAAAGCGGCCACGTCCAGACTGTCCGCCGGATCCTCGTGGACTGCGACCAGGACTGCCTGATCCTGAAGGTCGCCGTCGACGAGGGCCAGTGCCACGTCGGCTACCAGTCCTGCTTCTACCGCGCCCTCAAGCCCGGCAGCACGACCGAGCTGGAGTCCATCGCCCAGAAGGTGTACGACCCCGCGGCGGCGTACAGGAAGAAGTAGCCGCGAGGCGGAAGGTTCGAAATCCGAAATCCGAATTTCGAAACAAATCCAAAGCACGAAGCCCAAATGACCGAAACGCTGTCGCCCGATCGACAGTGCCGTTTGGGACATTTGGGTTATGAGCTGGACAGTGCCAGGTTGGCCCTGCGGCGGTTATCCGACCAACCGCAATTCTAGCATCCTGGAGACGTCTGCGTTTTCGACGATGAATTTCTCGAGGTCATGGGATCCGTGCTGGACCACGAGAAATTGCGGAAGGGAGGCGCGGAGGGCTTGGGCCACAACCATTTCTGACGGTGCCTTGTCCTGATTCATG
>DATIKY010000177.1:0-19243 GCA_035476995.1 Sedimentisphaerales bacterium
CCTTTCAATTGGCTCCTACGGATGGTTATCGGCCAAAGACACTGTTTTGAGATAGTTTCTAAGTCCTTGCAAAACCTTTGGATAAGCCGGCATGTCCACTCTTCTCAACTCAAAAGTACGCAAAAACCGGATGAGCCAAAAGAACAATCCAAGAAAATGAGAAACAATGATGTCGATGGTTTGGGGGGAACGGGGTGGGCATCGACCAGGTGAACACGGCGATGGCCCAGATGGACAAAGTGACGCACCAGAACGCGGCCCACGCCGAAATTGCCGGCCTTCGACTTCGCGCAAGCTCTGATCCTGCTGCGGACAAGCTGCCGCCTCTGCACGAGCAATTCGCCGATCAGATCTGCTCAGCGATCCGGGAGTAAAGCACGCGTCCTATTGGTCCTCTCCGTCCCATCGGTTGCATCTCTTCTCAGTCGCCCGCCATCTCCCCAAACAGAGTCAGCGGCGAAGTCCGAGTGATCCGCACCTGGGCGAAGTGTCCCGCCAGCGACGGCGGGCCGTTGAACACCACGATGTGATCGGTCTGCGTCCGCCCCACCAGTTGGGGTCGATCCGGGCCTTCCGTCGGATTGACATGAGCCTTCTTGCTGAGCCCCTCCACCAGGACCGTGACGTCGCAACCGAGAAACTCCCGGCTCAGCTCCTCGCTAATCTGCTCTTGAACCGCGAGCAGTCCGACGTTGCGTCGCTGCTTGACCTCCTCGGGAATCGTGTCCGCCAGACGCTTGTCGGCCGTCGTGCCGGGACGGGGCGAATACTTGAACACGAAGCAGTTCTTGTATCGGGCCTGCCGCACCAGTTCGACGGTGGCCTGAAAGTCCTCCTCGGTCTCGTCGGGGAAACCGACGATGAAGTCGCCTGCGATCGCGATATCGGGCACGATCGTTCTGGCCTTGTCGAGCATCTCCAAATAGTGGGCGGCACTGTAGTGACGGTTCATCGCCTTGAGGATGCGGTCCGACCCGCTCTGCGCAGGCATGTGCAGATACCGGCACACCTTCGGCGAATCCGCCATCACGCGGAGGATGTCCTCAAAGTACTCGTCGCAGGGATAGCTCGTCACGAACCGCAGCCACTCGACGCCGGGCACTTCGGTCGCCATGTCGAGCAGATCGGCCAGGCTGTAGGTCTTCTCGCCGTTGGGGTACTTGTAGGAGTTGACGGTCTGGCCCAGGAAGGTGATCTGCTTGACTCCGGCGTCCGCAAGACTCCTCACCTGCGACAGGATCGCCCGCGGCGAACGGCAGGCCTCCGGGCCGCGGACATAGGGCACAACGCAGTACGTGCAGAAGTAGTTGCACCCACGCATCACGCGAAGGAACGCCTGGCCGGGGATCTGCTGATCCTGGAGGCTGTGCGACGACTCGAAATCGTCGAGCGCGGTGTCTGCTCCTTCCACCGGCCGACGGATCTCCTCGGTGACAGCCAGACGCTTCTCGTGCCGATCCAGGGCCTGCAAGATCAGCTCCGCCAGTTGCGGGATCTGGGCGGGTCCGCAGACGATGTCGACAGCCTCGTGCGTCAAGAGCGTATCGCCAAGCCGCTGGGCCATACAGCCGATGACCGCGACGACCATGCCGGGCCGATGTTGCCTGAGGTGTTTGAGATGCCCCAGGTTGGAGAGGACTCGATCCTCCGCGTGCTGCCTGACCGAACAGGTGTTGATGACCACCGCGTCGGCCTCCTTGACGCTCTCGGTCAGCCGAAAGCCCGCCTCCTGAAGCGCAGAGGCGACCAGGCCGGTGTCCAGCTTGTTCATCTGACACCCGAAGCTCTTGATATGGACGGCGCGTTGTTCCATAGGGACCGCAGGATAAAGCAAACAGGTCCCAAAAGCAAATCGGAAGACGGTCACAGGCCGGGGACGCATACCCCTTGCCCACTGCGGAGGATTCGCATATACTCCCGGCGTCTTGGGAGCCAATCGAGAGATGGTCAAGAACCAAAAGAGAATCGAGCAGATCGCGGGACTGATCCTGGTCGGCACGATCGTCCTGGGCTGCGGGCTTGTGCTGCGGCCGTTCATCTCCGCCATTCTGTGGGCGGCCATCCTGTGCTTTGCGACCTGGCCGGTGCATGAACTGCTGCTTAAGTGGCTGCGGGGCCGCCGGAACATTGCGGCCGGACTGATGACCGCCCTGCTGTCGCTGGTCCTGATTCTCCCGTTCCTGATCGTCGGGCTGACGCTCAGCGACAACATCCGCGCGGCGCTGGCCCAATTCGACGCCTACCGCGAGACGGGAATCCCTGAACCGCCTGCCTGGGTCGAGCGGATTCCGCTCGTCGGTCAGAGAGTGAAGGACTCCTGGCTCAATTTCAGCGTGGACGCCAAACCTGCCATGGACTGGCTCAAGCCCAGGATCCAAACGGCCGGCTTGTGGCTGCTGAGCCACAGTCTCGACTTTGCCCGCGGTGTTTTTCAACTGGTGATCAGCGTGCTGATCGCATTCTTCTTGTACCGCGACGGCGTCGGGCTCGTTGCGCGCCTTCGCGAGGGCTTTCAGCGAATCAGCGGCGACTACGGCCAGCGTCTGATGGAGATCGTCAAGACGACGGTCCAGAGCGTCGTCTACGGCGTGATCGGGACCGGGCTGGCCCAGGGCTTCGTCGCGGGAATCGGGTTCGCCATCGCCAGGGTGCCGGTCCCGCTGGTGTTGGCGGTGCTGACCTTCTTCCTGAGCTTCGTCCCCATGGGCCCGCCGATCATCTGGATCAGCGCGTCGATCTGGCTGTTTGCTCAAGACCACATCGGCTGGGGCATCTTCATGGCGGTCTACGGCCTGCTGGCCATCAGCAGCATAGACAACGTGGTCAAGCCGATCATCATCAGCCGGGGCTCGAAACTGCCGTTCGTCGTGATGTTCATCGGCGTCCTGGGCGGCATCGCCGCCTTCGGCTTCATCGGCATCTTCATCGGCCCGACGCTCCTGGCGGTGGGCTTTGGCCTGATCCAGGAGATCCTGGGCCAGCGCCGTCTCGTCGCGAAATCGAATCCGTCGCCGACGAACACGCCTGCGACAGAACCTGCGGCGGCCGCCGAGCACCGTCCCGAGCCGACCAGCGAGGAAGCGTCGTCAGACTGACACGTCCGAGTCGCCTGCGGTGGCTTGAGAAACGACGGACGACTCGCGTGACCTTCAGGCCTTCGTCGCCAGGGACCGGTTCAGCACGCGCTGCATGTCTTTGAGACGATTGACCTGGTCGAAACCCAGTCGAATGATGGGAAAGGCGGTCTTGTTGTGCATCAGCGGCTCGTCCAAGTCCACCCACTTTCGACTGGCCTCGCCGTCCGGCGTGCCGGGAATCGGGGCGAAGTCTGCGAGCATGCCGCGAATGCCGAGACTGTGGACGAACCGCATCGAGGCTTCGAGCTCCTGGGCGTCGCTGGCGGGGTGTCCGATGATCTGATAGGCCGTGACGTCCGCGGGGTCGGCCCCTGATGCGAGCAGGCATTCGACCGCCTGGGCAAGCTCCTCCGAGAATACCTTACCGCCGGTGCCCTGCTGCCACTGGCGGGACGCGCTCTCGAACCCCAGGTAGAACGTCTTGAAGCCCGCTCGAACCATCAGATCCGCCAGTGGGGCCGTCACAAAGCGGGCATTCAGTGCGTTGGGCGTATGCAGATTCACCCGGATTCCGCGCCGGATGACCTCCTCCAGGAAAGGCGTCAGGACGTGCTCTGCGTCGAAAAGCAGCGCGTCATCGTAGAAAGCGATGTTGCGAGCCCCCTGCTCGATCAGCAGCTCCAGCTCGGCCAGGATCCGCTCCTGCGGCCGGGGTTTGAACCGCCCATAGACCTTGGGCACCGAGCAGTAGCTGCACTGGAACGGACAGCCGTCGGCGAGCTTCAGGACGCCGGTCTCCAGTCCGCCGCAGACCTCCCAAAGGGCTGGCTGATCTGGCTCCGGCGTCGTCTGCACGAACGACCACAGAGGCTGCAAGTCGATGCCTGAAACAACGAGGTCCGCACCCAAACCTTGGGCATGTTGATCGCATACGATCGCGTAATTGCCTCCGAGGACGATCCTCGCCTCGGGGCGAAACCGCCGGAGATCCTCGATCACCTCCCGCACGCCGGGATACCAATAGGTCATCATGGTCTGGACGAAGGCATAGTCGCAGGGCCCCTGCTCCTGGAGCCAGGATGCGAACCGATCCCGAGGCTGCCCAAACCGTCGAAAGTACCGCGGAATGTCTTTCAGCACCTCCGGCAGAGCCACCCGCTCGCTGCAGAACGACCCGCGTCCCCACCGATCCGCTGCGGATTCCCCTGGGCGGCGACAACGGTCCATATAGTCAAAGAGTCGCAAGTCAACCTGCCCCCGGAGTCTGCCGGCGACGCTGAGCAGCCCATAAGGCCTCATCCAGAAGTCATAGGCGGCAAAATCGTAAATCGGCGGGTTGACCAGGATCACCTTCGGTTCCATTGCCACGGAGTATAGACCGGACGATTCGTCTGTCAACCACTCGCGTTGACTTGGGAGCCCGTTTGTGCTAAAATAGGCAAATTGCAGCACTTGTGACGACACTGGTCGCGAGAAAGGTGCTGCCGCACGCAGGGAAAGAGCCAACATGAGATCGTACAGCCCGCTTGTGTCCGCCATCCTCACGACGACCTTGTTCTGGCCCGGCTCCGTCCAAGCCGCCGGGCCGCTCTACATCAACGAACTCCTGGCCTCCAACGCCACATCGGCCAAGGATCCTCAGGGCCACTACGACGACTGGATCGAGCTGTATAACGGCTCAGATCAGGTCATCGATTGCGGCGGGATGTACCTGACCGACGATGCAGCCAACCCTCGGAAGTGGCAGATCCCACTGGACAAAGGGGCAATGACGATGATTCCCGCCGGCGGTTATTTGCTCATCTGGGCCGACGGCGATGTGGGGGCTTCCGGTCTGCACGCGAGTTTCGGCCTCAGCAGCAGTGGCGAAGAAGTCGCCCTCTACGACAAGGACGGCATCACCCTGATCGACTATGTCGGTTTCGGCACACAAACGCCGGACGTGTCCTTGGGTCGATTTCCCGACGGCAGCGACCAGTGGATGCTCTTCGGACAGCCAACGCCCGGCCAGAAGAACGTTGCGGTCTATGCAGGAATCGTTGCAAAGCCGGAAATCACTCCTGAAGCCGGTTTTTATGAAGGCGAGATTGTCGTGACCATCAGCGCGACAACAGAGGGAGCAACGATCTACTACACGACCGATGGCAGCGAGCCGTATGTATTGGGCGGACGGCTGCCCACCGGCAAGATCTATCATGAACCTCTGCGGATCGCGCAGACCGCATGTGTTCGAGCCAAAGCCATCAAAGCAGACTGGAAGAACTCGCCTGTCGCGACTCGCACCTACCTCTTCCTCCAGGACGTGATCAGGCAATCCAACCCCGGGCCAGGCTGGCCGACCGGCAGCGTGAATGGACAAATGCTCGATTTCGGCATGGACCCGGACGTCGTCAACAACCCGAAGTACAAAGACCTGATCGATGACGCCCTGCTGGCGATCCCCACGATCTCGCTAGTGACCCCGCTCGACAATCTGTTCGGGGCCACCAACGGCATCTATGTGCATCCCAGCGCCCAGGGCGATAGCGCGGAAAGACCCGTCTCCGTTGAGTTGATCCATCCCGACGGCGGCGAGGGATTCCAAATCGACGCCGGCCTGCGGATACGCGGCGGATTCAGTCGAAGCACGCAAAACCCCAAACACGCGTTGCGGCTGTTTTTCCGATCCGAATACGGCCAACCCCGACTCAGGTATCCGCTCTTCGACGACGAAGGGACCGACGAATTCGAGAACGTGGACCTGCGAACGAGCCAGAATTACTCCTGGGCCTTCCAGGGCGACCGGCAGAACACCATGGTTCGCGAGGTCTTCTCGCGGGATCTCCAGGGCCAGATGGGCCACCCCTACACGCGGAGTCGCTATTATCACCTGTATCTCAACGGCCACTATTGGGGTCTGTACCAGACGCAGGAGCGTTCGGAAGCGTCTTTTGCGGCGTCCTACCTCGGTGGCGAGAAGGAGGATTTCGACGTTGTCAAGTCCGAGAGCGGTTCCTACTCCATGGTCGCCACTGACGGCAACACGGACGCCTATCGCCGGCTGTACAACGCCGCGATAGCCGGCCTGGCCGACAACCACCGGTACTACCAGATCCAGGGGCTCAACCTCGACGGGACGCGAAATCCCGACTACGAACGAATGCTGGACCCCGACAACCTGGCCGATTTCATGATCATCGACTATTACACAGGCGACCGGGACGGCCCCGGCTCGCGGTTCGTCAATCGGCCCAACAACACCTACTGCATCTACAACCGCGCCAACCCCGACGGCTGGAAGTGGTTCCAACACGACAACGAGCACACGCTCGGCGTCAGCCAGAGCGAGACGAACCTGGTCACGCCGTTCACCACCGCCGGGGCGCAGTGGCCCTATTTCAACCCGCACTGGCTGCACGAACAACTGGCCCGCAACAACGCCGAGTACCGCATGCTCTTCGCGGACCATATATACCGTCATTTCTTCAATGGCGGGCTCCTGACGCCGGGGTCATCGATCGCACGGATTCAGAACCGTGCCCAGCAGATCGAAACCGCGATCATCGCGGAATCCGCTCGCTGGGGCGACGCCAAGCGCGCCACGCCGTACACGAAGCAGGACTGGGATAGCGAGATCAACCGCATCATCGTGAACTACCTGCCCACGCGGACCCAGACAGTCCTGGGCCAGTTCAAGACCGTCGGCTGGTACCCCAGCATCGATCCGCCGAGTTTTAGCCAGCAAGGCGGCTACGTCTCGCAGGGCTTTTCCTTGCTGTTTTCGGGTGGGACCGGGACGGTCTACTACACGCTGGACGGCTCCGATCCCCGCCTGGTCGGCGGCGCCGTCAACACATCCAAAGCACAAGTCTACGTGCAGCCGATCCGCCTGGCGGCCAGCACGAAGGTCAAAACCCGTTCTCTGAGCGGCGGCGTCTGGAGCGCGGCAAACGAAACGGTCTTCGCGGTGGGTCCGGTGGCCGAGAGCCTGCGGATCAGCGAGATCCTGTACCAGCCTGCGGGCGACCCGAACGCGGAGTTCATCGAGCTGACCAACGTCGGCGTTCAGACGATCAACCTGAATCTCGTGCGATTCAGCAAGGGGATCGAGTACACGTTCTCCCATTTCGAACTGCCGGCCGGCGGCTTCTGCCTGCTCGTGCGAGATGTCCCAGCGTTCCAGGCCCAGTACGGCGACGGACTGCCCATCGCAGGTCGGTATTCGGGCAACCTGAACAACGGAGGCGAAAGGATCGAGCTTCTTGACGCCGCAGGCGGGGTCGTCGAGGCCTTGCGGTATCGCGACGACTGGTTCAGTCAGACCAACGGCGCGGGGTTCTCGTTGAACCGGGCCGACCCGAACGCCGACGGTAATGCGCAGGGGGACTGGTTCGCCGCTCCGGCGACGCCGGGCAAAGCGAGTCATTGATCGCATCCGGTCTTCTGGGAGACGATCGGGAGTAGTTTATAGGACCTGATGGGTCTTTCACGAGCGACACAACATCGCTCGCAGGCAGATGGGGGCTGATTTGCATCAACCGTCCTGGGACGGCTGCGGATTGCGTCGAAGAAAAATCTTGAGAAAACCAAAGATCCTGCGTCACGCGGATCGAAGTCGTCAGACTTATAGGTGACAAATGTGCTCGTGTGAATGCGACACCCTCGAGTTGGTCAGGAAGGCGCAGCTCGGCGACAGGGACAGTCTGACCCGCCTGGCTGAGGCGGCGAGGGTTCGCCTGCACGAGTACGTGTTTCGCCTGACGCTTCAGGAAGACCTGACGCAGGACATTGTTCAGGAGACGATTTTAGAGATGCTGCGGTTTTTTGGAAAGCTGCGTGAAACCGACCGATTCTGGGGATGGCTCCATGGCATCGCCTTCAACAAGGTGAGGAACCACTTCGGAAAACAGTGGCGTCGCAAGACGCGCAGCCTCTCCCAGATCGACGACGACTGCCTGATGGCCAAGAGTTCGGATCCGGACGGCTTCGGGCACGGCGGCAGCGACGACGTCCTGGCCGACGTGGTCACCGAGGAACTCAAGCAGATCGTCCTGCACTGCATTGAGGCTTTGGAGCCCCGCCAGCGGGCCATCCTGACCATGCGGTGCTACGATCACATGTCCTACGCGGACATCAGCAAGTTGATGGATTGTTCAGAGATCGGGGCCCGAGCCCTGTTCTATCGTGCCAAGAAGGCCCTTACCAGCCGGCTATCCCGTCATGGGCTCGGCAAAGGCGCCCTGCTGATGACTCTGGTCCTCTTCGGCAAGATGACCGCAGCGAGCAAGGCGACCGCCGCGGAGATCTCCGTCACGGCCTCGACCGTGTCGGTCGGTCCAACCGCCGCCCTGTTGGCGACAGCAACCAGCAAGACCGGCATGGTCACCCTGGCGGCGATAGCCGTGGTAGGGGTCGGGTCGATCGGGGATTGGGGATCGATGATGGGAGGTTCGAGTCGCCGCGTAAACCTCCCGTCGGACATCCCCGATCCCCAATCGACCCTGGTCCGTTCGGACGTCGATTCCCTTCCCTCGGACCGCTGGTACTATTTCCCGGAGGGGCCCCGCCAGCCGGTCATGATGAGGCTGGTGAATCTCGACCCGACCGGCAAGACCGCAACCTCCCTGGTTCTGGAGAACCAGTACGCCAACTATTACTTCGACTACGGGTCGAACACCGTCTACGTGAAGAATCATCGCATGTGGGAAGAGGGCCTCAGAGTCCGGCGGCTCCCGACAGATCCATCTGGTCTGAGCAGCTTCCTTGCTCAGATGGAAGGCACACCAGTTACTGCGGAACATGCCGCGGGATACGCCGCCGGACGGCCCTCCGACCAGAGGGGCATGCTCATCCTGTGTCGGCGTCAGGGCGGTCAGGAACGCAGGGTGCAGCAGCTCGACCGTCACACCAACGTTCTGGAAGAGGAGTATTTCCAGTTCAGTTGGCCGCAGAGCGCGCGACGAGTCGATGAACGCGACGAAATGCACCGCCTCGGCCGCGCGTACTTCTTCATCGACGGACAGATCAACGGAGTGACGGTGTCGGGAGCGGGACGCCTGCCGCTGGTTTATGCCGCCGGCCGGCTGCACTGGCCCTGGCTCGAACTCCGCGTCGGAAACAAGTTCCGCGCCGTCGACACGAAAGACGGAGCCGCCATCTACGACCAGGACCATCGGATCGTCGCCCGCTATCCGGCCGGGAGCTTCTTCAAAGGACTCGGTCGTCCCTGGCTGGGCCTCCACACGATCGACACCGTCCGTCGCGATGCGGCCGAGCAGCAGCTTCCCTTCCAGACTCGGTACGATTCGCGGACCGACCAGGCCCGCGTCCTCGTGCAGGCCCCGTCGGCGGCATTGACCTACACGATCGATATGGACAAGGACCTGATCCACCGCCTGGAGCTGGGATCGAGCGGAACGACGGGCCGTTCGGCCGTGGCGGGCGACCTCGCGTTCACCTACCTGGAAGATCCTTCCGATGCCCAGTTCACAGAGCCTCGCGCCCCTGCCGGCGGAGTGGTGAAGCCGAGCCCCCAGGGCGTTCTGTGGCTGCTGGACGTGCTGGAGATGTACGATCGCGCGAACCCCTGATACCTTCGTTCCGAGCGACGCTTAAGACCATGCAGACGCCAATTCACATACACGCAGCGATAACCGGGGCCCTGATCGCCCTGGCCGGCGGCGCTGTCTGCCTGGCGGCTTCTCCGGTGGTCTACTGCGATGCCCGGGCGCCGGGCAACAACAGCGGTTCGAGCTGGACCAACGCGTACGTCTGCCTTCAGGACGCGCTGAAGGTCGCAGGTCCCGGCGTCGAAGTCCGCGTCGCCCAGGGCGTCTACAAACCCGACCTTCGGTACGAGATCCGAAGGGATGGCAACCGCGTCGTCGCTTCGGGCAAGCGCACCGACAGCTTCGTCCTCCCGTCGGGCGGCGTCCTCAAGGGGGGATACGCCGGCTACGGCGCGGCCAACCCCGACCAACGGGACATCGTGGCGTTCAAGAGCATTCTCAGCGGCGACCTGGCCGGCAACGACATCCCTCTGAAAGACTACGACTGGCAGAGCATCGCCGCGTTCGTTCAGGACAAGAGCCGAACGGACAACAGCCAGACGGTGCTCATGACCGGCGCCGGTGGAGGCACCCCCGTCGTGGACGGGTTCACCATCACCGGCGGACATGCCGGCGTCCAGTACCCCATCCACGGTCGGGGCGACGCCGCGTCGGCAACGACCGAGATGGACGGCGCAGGCGCGTTTCTCTCCAGCGGAAGTCCGCGATTCGTCCGCTGCACGTTTCGATTGAATACAACTCGCGCAGGCGAGGCGGGCGCCGCCGGGGGGGCCGGCGTCCTTTGCATGAACGTCTCCCCGACCTTCGTGGAGTGCGACTTCAGGGAGAATTTCGCGTTCGCGTCCGCCGGCACCTGTATCGGCGGCGCGATGCGGAATATCCGTGCCAATCCCGTCCTGACGAATTGCACCTTCACCGGCAACGTCGCCGCCGGCGTCGACGGCCAGTACTGGGGCGGCGCCATCGCCAACTACAACAGCAGTCCCACGATCACCGGCTGCCAGTTCAGGGCGAATTTGGCCGTGCGGTCCCGCGGCGGCGCGGTCTTCAACTCCGAACGCAGCGACCCGATCCTGCTGGACTGCGTGTTCGAGTCGAACCTGGCCGACTACGGCGGAGCGATCTACAACAACGATTTCAGCAGCCCGACCGTGACTCGCTGCACCTTCCTGGCCAACCAGGCCAGTTACGGCCGGGGCGGCGCGATCCTTACCGGGACCAACTGCACCTCGGCCGTGCTGGAGAGCCGGTTCATCGGCAACAGCGCCGCCCACGAAGGCGGGGCCCTCTGCGTGGGAGGGCAGCCCGCGTTCGCCAACTGCCTGTTTCTGGCCAACGTCGCAAGCCACGGCGCGGTGGTCTTCGCGGAACAGCATGCCTACGCGACCTTCATCAACTGCACCCTGACCGGCAACACCGCCAGCCATAACGGCGGGGCGATCTACGGCCGCCAGAGCACCACGCGAGCGGTCAATTGCATTCTCTGGTCCAACGGCCCCCAGGAAGTGTACCTGGAGAACGCCTCGGCCGAGATCACCTACAGCAACGTCCAGGGCGTCTGGGCCGGCGAGGGAAACATCCACAGCGATCCGCGGTTCCTCGATCCCGCCGGGCAGGACGGCGTCGTCGGAACCCTCGACGACGATCTGAGGCTTTCCATGGGCTCGCCCTGCCTGGATCTCGGCGACAACCGCGCCGTCCCGCCTTCCATGGAGACGGACCTCGACGGCAAGTCCCGAATCGCCAACGAACGGGTCGATCTGGGCGCATACGAATTCAACGGACCTTTCTGTTACTACGTGGACACGACCACGGGAAATGACCTCAACGGGGGATGGAGCCCCCGCGAGGCGTTCGCCACGATTCAGAAGGGAATCAACATCGCCCGCGAGGGATACACGGTGTTCGTAACGCCGGGCGTCTATCGGGAGAACATCGACTTCCGCGGCAAGGGCGTCATCGTGGCCGGCTTCAACGGAGCGCCGACGATCGAAGCGCCCGACGAGTACGCGGTGTCGTTCTACTCGGCCGAGGGGCCGGACAGCGTTCTGAGGAATTTCGTGATCGTCAACAGCGATGTCGGGATCTTCATCGCCGGCAGTTCTCCGACGATTCGAAACGTCACCATCGCCGGCAACGATTTTGGGATCGCGGCGTATGCCGGGGCCAGACCCGTCATCACCAACTGTATCCTCTGGGACAATCGCAACGGCGATCTCTTCGGATGCACTGCGCAGTTCAGTTGCATCCAACAGGGGTTTGAGGGCCGGGGGAACATCAGCGAGGACCCGCTGTTCGCCGACACGGCAGCCGGGGATTATCACCTGGTGTCGGAGAAAGGACGGTACGTCGCGGCGTACGGGCTATGGGCGTTCGACAGCAAGACCAGCCCGTGCATTGACGCAGGGGACCCCGAGGACGACGTCTCGGCGGAGCGTATGCCCAACGGGGCCCGGATCAACATGGGGGCGTTCGGCGGAACGCCCCAGGCGAGCCTGAGCCGCTGGCCGCTGGCCGGCGACCTGGACCAGGATGGCGTCGTGGACTTCCGAGATCTGGCCATCCTGGCGGAGACTTGGCTGAATAGACTACAAACCACTCCTCCTTAGATTAGGGATGAATCCGGAGCGGCGGACCGGACTTGGTCCCACCACACAGCAGCGGGATCGCTTCGCGAAGGGAGCGGTCCCGCTCGCTTTTTATGCACAGTCCGACGCAACGCGGAACTGGACTTTCTTCACAATGGCCATTCTGCAGAAGTCCAGTCTGACCCTATCCGAACACGGGATCGACCGCGGCAAACCCTGGGCATGCCCCCGCCTCGGACATGGCTCCGTGCGGATTCGGAAGTTTTTTGTCCTGAGAGGGGCGATTTCCCACGAGGAATCGGTCCTTGAAGGTTGACGCGGCGGGTCCCTGCCATTATGATACAGAGGATAGGATGCGGTGTGTTGTGGTGTGGATACCAGGATGACGACGTGTGCGCAAACGAAACCGTTCGGTACGCACGGTCGGAGGTGTGTGTGCAGGGGAGAGTCCGGGACTGGATTTACTCTGATTGAGCTCTTGGTCGTCTTGAGCGTCATATCCATCCTGATGGCGACCCTGATTCCGGCCATGGGGAAGGTGCGCAAACAGGCGAGACGCCTGGTCAGCCTGGGCAACATGCGTGAAATCGTCACTGCGGTCAACTGCTTCGCCGACGACAACCATGGGCGATACCCCCCCTCCATCGCGACGATCGGCATCGGGGACAACTGGAACTGGCAGGAACCCACGTATCTGACCGCCTACTCCCGACGAAGCAAGAACCACCACCGCTCGGTGAGCGCCTATCTGCACGACTACATCACAGACGCTTCGACCATGGTGTGTCCGTGCGCCCCCTGGAAGTACAAGTATCTGCAGCAAGCCTGGGACGCAGGCGACGCCTGGAACAATCCGGACATCGGCGCCATGCCCAGCCCCATGGTGGGCACCTACTGCCTCTATTGGAACTACACCGGATACCTGAGCGAAGAAAAAGGCGTGTTCCGAGGCCCCAGCGGGCCGGGCCGGGGCCCGCGCGAAGGTCGCGTCCTCATCACGGACTACGTGGGCCACGATCACTTCCGAAGCCCCAACTCTTTCGGTAGTTGCGAGCAATTCCGAAATGGAACCGTCACCGAAGGCAGCGACGTATCCTCCTCGTACTGGTCCCGTCCCGGCGAAGCAACCTGCGAAGAGCTGGCTGGCTTGGAGATCAGGCCCAACGCCGGCTTCACGGACGGACACGTCGAGTCTTTCTCGCTGACCGACACCGTGCCCATGCGGGTCATCCGGGTTCGAGATCCGGTCCTGCCCTACGAAGACAACATGAGCATCGCGCCGGGGCTCTTCTACCTGCCCCGCATCGGGCTGCGATAGAGCCTGTCTTTCCCCCTGCAATTCCCCGCGATGCCCGGGACGCGGCCCTATCGATGGTACGTTCCCCCCTGCCGACGCTGCTCCGATTTCGCGATGATGACGGTGCCCTCCCGCACGTCCAGGCCGATCCTTTCGATCAGAGTCTTGACGTACGCCAGATGCGGGCACGGCGGCGCATGGTAGTTGTCCTTGGCCACGCAGGAGGAGAGTTGCACGACGATCCGATCCTGCGTGACGCCCTCCTTTTTGGCAATGGTCCGCAGGAACTGGGTGAGCTTGCGATGGCTCGCCCGGCCGCAGCAGCCGCCGCAGGTGATCGTCAGGCAGCGGAGAGGTTTGTCCTTGGGGTATTCCGCGAAACCGCCAGTCCTCTCGTGAAAGGCCTTTTCACACAGATAGCCCGGACACCGCTCCTTCACGATGTGACATTGCAGGATGACGACGTACTCCTTGTTCGCAAGATCGGTCATGTTCCTCTCTCTATAGCTTGAAATGTTCGGTGGCGACCCGGTTGATGTGCTCGCCGATCGCCAGCGACGCGGTGGCCGCAGGCGAAGGCGCATTCAGGACGTGAATCGCGTTGGCGCGGGCTTCGATCTTGAAGTCGTCGACGAGCACGCCCTTGGGCCCGAGGGCTTGGGCCCGAACGCCGGCCTTGGCGGGGTGGATGTCGTCCGGCCCCAGCGACGGGATCAGTCGCTGCAACTGTGCGACCATCAGCTTCTTGCGGAACGCGCGGGCGTACTCGTTCAAGCCGTAGCGCCAGTGCCTCGCAAACAGCAGCCACGTCCCTGGATACGAGAGCGACTCCCACGTGTCGCGGAGACTGAAGTCGGTCTTGCCGTAGCCCTCGCGTTTGAAGGAGAACACCGCGTTGGGGCCGCACTCGACGGATCCATCCACCATCCGCGTGAAGTGCACGCCCAGGAACGGGAACTGCGGGTCTGGGACCGGGTAAATCAGGTTGCGGACCTTGCCTGCCGCAGCGGGACTGAGTTCCGAATAGTCGCCCCGAAATGGAATGATCCGGACCGAGGGATCGATCCCGTCCATGCGGGCGACCCGGTCGGACTGCAGGCCGGCGCAGTTGATCAGGAAACGCGTACTGAAAGAGCCCTTGAGCGTCAGCACATTGGTATAGAAGTCGTGCTTGTCGAACCCGCGGACCTCGTGATAGACCAGCACCCTATTTCGGGCGCTCGCCTCGCGGATCCGCTCGGCCAGCCTGTTGACCACCCCGACGAAGTCGATGATGCCCGCCGAGGGCACGTGCAGAGCCGCGATGCCCGCGGCGTACGGCTCGATCTCTCTGATCCGTTCCATGCCGATCCGCTCGATGCCTTCGACGCCGTTCTGCAGGCCGTTCTGGAGGATGCGGTCCATGGCGGGCAGTTCGGACTTGTCTGTGGCGACGATGATCTTGCCGCAGATGTCGTGGCGGATCTCGTGCGTCCTGGCGAATTCGATCAATTCCCGGCGTCCGGCGGTGCAGGTCGCAGCCTTGATCGAGCCGGGCTTGTAGTACAAGCCGGAATGGATCACGCCGGAGTTACGCCCCGTCTGGTGCGCGGCCAGCCTGCCCTCCTTCTCCAGTACGGCGATGCGAACTCTCGGATGGGCCTGCGTGATCTTGTACGCGACCGCCAGACCGACAATCCCCCCGCCGATCACGATAATATCGAAATCAGTCTTCACCTGCATCAAGCAATCCCTTGAACCCTGCCACCCCTCCGACAGCAGAATACCGATCCGACCGCGGGGAGTCAACGTGAAAGGGTTCGTTCCGACGAATCCCAAGATTCGAATGGAGGCATCAAGCTCAGGGCCGAATGGTGGCAAGTTCGTCGGCTGGAGAGACCGCCGAAAGCACGGACGCAGGGGCCGACTGGAGCGACGCGGCAAGGCTTCGGACCAGTTCGCTGGCGTCCTGCTTGGCGATCCAGTCCAGCACGGGACGGAAGTTGTCGCCGTGGTTGTTCGCCAGAAGGTAGACCGCCATCAGCCGCACCGGCCACTGGTCGTGGTTGAGGTTCTTCGCAGCCGCCGTGGCCAACTCCGCGTCGAGCGGAACCGACAGCAGATCGGCCATCGTGTGGACTTTCACGATCCAGTCGTCCGCGTTGGGGCTCAGCAACAATCCCGAGACGCTCGTCAGCGAGGACCGCAGCAACTCGGTGAGCCATGGCTTGTACCGATAAGGATAGAGAGTCCTGCCCTCCTCGGCCATGATCTGTTGTTCCCGAAGGAGCCCCGTGAACAGACGGGCGGTCTGGATCTTCTGTCCCTGCTGGCCCGAGGAAATCAGGTTGAAGCGGCCCCTCACATCCTCGGCCGTGATCTCTGCGGCAGGTCGCTTGATTGCCACAGTGACGGGCTTGAGGTCGATCAGGCGATTGGTGACCGGGCCTCCGGCCTGAGAGGCCGGGTCGAGATAGAGCGTGAACTGAATGTCAAGCGAAGCCTGCGGATGCGACGCCAGAAGCCGACGAAGCTCCCCGGTGGAGAGTCGAACCGTGTGAGTGATGCTCTTGCCCGACGCCACAATCAGCTCCATGCGGATCGTCTGGCTGAACAGATTCGGAATCTCCCTCGCCAGACTGCCGCTGATCTGAGCGGCGATCTGGATGCCGCCGCGGAACAGCCCTTCCGGCGAGATCACCAGCGGATCGGCCCCTTTGTTCGTGATAGTGATGAGGCCGTCGAGATCCGCTCCATAGGAATAGTCTTTGCCCAGGACGATGAACTGGATATCGAGCATCTTGTCCGGGGCGAAGAACCGAGGCGTCACCGTCTGACCGAGGCTTTGCGTCAGGTAGGTTGTGATGGCCGTGGTGTCCACTGGCGACACGTACTCGCTGCCCAGTTCCCGCAGCAGATCCCTGGCTGTCTCGGCGGCCAGCGATCCGGCGTCCTTGGCGACCGCGGTCCTGAGCGTCTTGACCGCTCCGACCCTGTCCCCTTCGGCCACCTGGACCCGGGCTTGCGCGATATCGGCGATCTGTGTGCGTTCGAACGCGGCCAGGAACGCCTTGGCCGACTTCATGTCGCTGTTCATGGTCAGGGCATAGGCGAGCAGGCCTCCGGCCGAGGGGGAGTTCGGCTCCGTCGAATAAGCCTGGTTGGCCCACGCGACAGCTTGCGCCGGATCCTTGCGGGCGAAGCAGTAGTACCAGGCGATTTGCTTGGCGTTCAACTTCACTGAGGGGAAACCCTCGCTCTGCTGGTTCGGCTTCAACTGGGCCGGCGTGGTCTTGAGCACCTGCGAGGCCCGCTGCTCGGCCTGGGTGAAGATCTCTTTGGCCTTGGCGTGGTCGCCGGCCTTGATGGCCGCCTTGCCGGCGATGGCCTCGAGGAACAGGTCGAACTGGCCGCCGTTGCGGATGGTCTGGGCGATCTGGATGCAGACCTGCTGGTTCTGCCGGCTGTTGTAGCAGGCGATGGCCCATGGCAGGTAGATGTGCGGCGGCAGCGGCTCCGACGGATACAGGTATTGGAAGAGCTGGGCGCAATACAAATACGATTGCGAAGCCAGGTCGTAGAGCCCCAGCCGCTCAGCGTACTGCGAGAAAGCCACCGCCGCGTTGATGTCCAGCGGGTTCTCTTGCACGATCAGACGAAGGTGTTCGAGGTAGATCGCCGGACCGATGTCGTTGGGCGCCAGCTCGGCCAGTTTGGCGAAGGCCGTCCGGTTGTACTTGTTGTTCGTGTAGGCCTGGAGCATGTAGAACTTCGCGGCCTCCTTGTCGCCCTTCTCGAGCATGAGCTGGCCCAGGAGGATCGCCAGTTCCGAATCGATCGCGGGGTTCCGGTTGCCGATCCCCTTGACCAGCGTCTCGAGCATCTCCTTGCGCTGATCGACCGAACTGAGGCGGCTCACAAGACGCTGGACAGCCTCCATGATGAGCACGCGGTCCGCAGACGGGCCGACATAACTCTGAAGGCACAGCAGGATATGGTCGGTGTAGTCCCGCTGCTCGTTGCGGATCGCGGCTCGCAGCATGAGGGGTTCGATGCCCGTCGCGGTCCCGTCCAGACTCCGGGCGGCCGTCAGCAGAAGAATCGCCTGATCGGCCTGAGGTCCGGTAATGGTCTTGGACTGCACCAGCTCGCGCGCGATCTCGATGAACCGTCCCGCGACCGACGACGCCACCGGGGATACGGACGTCTTGAGGGGACCCGTTGCAGCGGGTCCCGCGGGAGACTTGACGGCAGGCCCCTGCGGCCAGATCGGCGCAGCAAACAGGGCCATCGCCAGGAACACCGCGATCGACCTGTTCACGAGCATCTGTTTCTCCTTAAACTCGCAGAAAGCCATGCCATAGCTTATGTCGGGCGGAGCCGCCGGACGCTTTAGGCATTATCGACGCAAACCCCCGGCCCCATAATCGGTTAGACATCAAGGGGTCCGATAAGTTCCCAACCTCAGAAGGCTCGGCCGACACGCTATCGCTTGAGCCAGTCGGCCCAGAACGGCACCTGAAGATCGGTCCAAGAGGCGAGCTTCTCCAAATTCTCAGCCGTCAGGCGAACGCCATAGTGCCGCCCCTCAGCCAACTCGGTCGGCAGACTGCTGCGTACCGCCCCGGCCTCGCGAGGCGCCATCATCGGAGGCTCCGACTGCGCACTGATCCGGTTCACGACGGAATCGCTCATGCCTGCCAGATAGTCGTGCCCCTCCAGGTTGTCCACCGCCACACGCGTCAGAGCCAGATAGCTCGCGGTCCACTGCCGCCTGGCCAGGCTCTCGACCGCTGGAGTCCCGAACAGGCTGAAGGCGGGTTTGGCACGCGTGGACGTAGAGGTCCAGACATCGCTGCGGCTCACCGGACAGAACCTGGTCGGCGAGGCCCAGCACGAACAGAGGGACGATCCAACGGTATCGGGAGAACACGGAACGGCAGAAGCTTCGGCCTGCACCCGATGTCCTGCCCTGCCATTCCCATCTGCTTCTCCTATGCCCACTTGCACCCGGACACTGAGAGTCCGCACCCATCGCAATAGCATAAATGGTGGGGGTGGTGTTATGAAGCAATTCGAGCGAAGAAACGGATGGCACGCGGTGTCGCCGCGCCGGTCATTGGGCCCGAGGGCAACCGCAGGCGTGACACTTCTCCCGGAAACAGGCATAGATGTGCACGATCAGCTCGCAACGGTCCTCGACGCTGAAGCGGGAGAACAGTCGGCACAGGTGTGTTCGGACCGTGGGCACCGACATGTTCAATTCGTGAGCGATCTGCTTGTCCGAGTGACCGAGAAGAAGCTGCTCGACCACATCCGCCTGTCGAGGGGGCAACGACAGTTCCCGCCTCAATTCGCTCCACTCCTGCTGCGAGAACACTCGTTTGTGCATAGCGGTTTCCATGCGTTTGCCCTCGGGGACCAAGTTGGTTGCACGACCCTGCCTTGCGATCTGAACCGATGCGTAGTCTCGCGACGCTCACCCGTTCCGTCTGCCGAGAAAAGCCCCAACGGCCCACAGATCGCTGGCATCCCTCCATATAGTCCTCTCCGAACCATGCGCCAACTAAGGAAAATGCCTAATTGCGAAAGAAATCTCTATCAGAGGAGAAGGGACCCTCTGTGTCAGAATAGATGAGACAATTCCTTGCCGAGAATTAGAGTAGAGGGCAAGGAGATTGGGATTATGCTGGATGGTATGGATACGAAGCAGAACAGGAGGTTGTTGGCCACGGAGAGAGGGGAGCCGCAGCG